>NZ_SCNZ01000041.1:0-74165 GCF_005502655.1 Burkholderia sp. 4NA327C6
GGGGGAAGTGGGCGGGAAGAGCGTGCACGCGTGTAAGCCGGTTCCTGACGCATGCTCGACGGCGACAGGCGAGCGGCTATGCCGCTCGAACTTCGGCGAGCAGATCGGGGTGACGATCCAGGAGCTTCAGCAATTTCACGAGGGCAAGCGGCGGATTCGTCTTGCCCGTTTCGTAACGGGAGAATGCGTTGACTCCACCACCGAAGAGCTCGGCCGCCTCGCGCTGATCCAGCTTCAGCTTCTTGCGCACCTTCGCGATGTACTTCGGGTCGACGATGGTGGCGTTCACCTGCTTGTTGAATTCGGTGATCGCTTCGCCGAGACGGGTCGCCTCGTCGAGATCCAGCACCGATTCCCCGCAGGCCGGGCAGAAATCGCCGGTGATGTCGCGAACGACAGTCGACCGGCCCTTGTAGGTATAAGGGATGTCTCGCGTGTCGCGGACCAGCCTGGCGGCACCGCATGCAGGGCACTTCATGTTCATCGCTCCTTGAAAGACACGATCAGCACATCGTCGATCACCGTCAGTTTCAGGTACACGTCGCCACGCACCGTGAAAGATCGGTGTCCTGCCGGATCGTGTGGTCGGCGTACGTCGTCATGCTCTTGTGGAAGTCGAGATCGGTCAGCGACAGCACGACATCGAGCGCCTCCCGTTCCGTGAAACCCAATAGCCGGGCGCCGAGTACCGCGCTCGCGGTCAACCGGACCTGGCCGGTTTCGACGAGTGCCTTGACGCGAGGCAGCTTGCAATGAGGCGTTCTCTTTTCCATCTGCGATCATAACCAAGTAAGTTAATTTGTCAAGTTGGTTAATGGCGAACGCATGCCGTCCGCCATGACCGGCAGACAGCAGGGAAAGGAGAGAGGTCCGGATTTAGGCCGTCTGGCCGATGCTCGGCGGCGCCGACAACTCCGCCAGCTGGAACAGGCAATCGCCGCGCTGCACCTGCGCGGGCACGCGCTTGCACACCACTTCGCCGTCGCCCTTGAAGCGGTGCAGCACCGGTTCGCGCAGCGGCGTATCGGGGAAATGCACCCACGCGGCCGGCTGCCCGGCCTTCACCTGGTCGCCGAGTTCGACGAGCGGCTCGTACAGCCCGCGCTCGTACGCGTAGACGAAGTGGCGCTCGCCGTCGACCCGCATGAAGCGCGTGACGGTAGGCGGCGCATCGGGCACGAGCGCGCCGTGCAGCAGCCCGATATGGCCGAGGTAGTGCAGCAGTCCTTGGCGGCCCATCCGGATCAGCGACGGATCGGCCATGCCCGCGCCGCCGAGTTCGGTCACGATCGAGATCGCGCCCTGGCGGCGCGCGGCCGATGCCGAATGCACGGGATTCGGCGCGTGCAGCAGCGCATTGTCCAGCCCGAACGCGACCAGCAGCCCGTTGAGCTTCGCCGCTTCGTCGGCGTCGAGCGGATCGATCGCGAGCATGTTGCCGCCCTGGTACAGCAGCGAGCTGCCGCCCGAGTGCAGGTCGACCAGATACTCTGCGCGCGACAGCAGCGCGTGCTCGATATAGTGGGCGATCATCTGCGTCGGCGTGCCGGTCGGGTCGCCGGGGAAGCTGCGGTTCAGGTTGCCTCCGTCGAGCGGCGACACGCGCAGGCCTGCATCCGCCGCCGGGAAATTCGCCATCGGCAGCAGGATCAACTGCCCGCTGACCATCTCGGGCTCGATCTCGCGCATCAGTTGCGACACGATGATCTGGCCTTCGTACTCGTCGCCGTGATTGCCGGCCATCACGAGCGTGACCGGGCCGTCGCCGTTGCGGATCGACGCGATCGGGATCGGCAGCCAGCCGTACGCCGAGCGGTGCACGGAATGCGGCAGCCGCAGGTAGCCCGCGTGCTTGCCTGGCGCGTCGAGATCGATTTCGCAGTGGATGGGATTGCGGTGCGAGGAAGAAGAGGCGGTCATGGCGGCATCGTTCGGTGAACGGAATTCGCCATCTTATCGGGAAACGACGGCCGCGCGGCGCGCAGGGCGTGCGCAACGCCGAACGCCGTCAAGCGGCACGCGCATGGATGCGTACGGGCGCGTTGCAAAGCCGATACGCGAAACCCCGTGCGATGTTGCAGCGGTGAACGCATGGCGGCTCGCCGGCCGCATTCCGGCGCGATGTTTCGCGCCGGCCCCTTGTCGCGACAGGGCCGGCGCTCGCCACCGCCTTACCGGCCCGATGTTTCAGCTTCGAGACGGCCTTCTTCCCACAGTGCCCAGAAACGGCTGCCGGCGCGATACGGATTCTCGCGGCGCGCACCGTGATCGGCGATGCCCTGGCGAAACGCGCCGTACAGCGTGAGCGGCGGATTGTCGACGCATCGGGCTTCCCGCGCGGCCACAGGCACAGGCATGCGCCGTTCGGACACGAGCCGGCGGATCAGCGACGCGCCGTCGATCACATCCAGTTCGTCGATGGTTTCGCTGCGGCTGAGGACTTCGACGGTATTCATGTTGGGTCTCCCTGACACCTGTTTTCCTGACAGGGAGCAATAAGAGTGCCAGGTTCGAAAAGCCCGGCTTTGCCTCGATCGTGCAGGCTTCTGCAGCCAACGTGACGGGCGGCGAGCGGCGATGTTACGGAACACGTCACGTGACACGCGAACGCGCGACGACACATGCGGCGACGCAAAGCGTTTCGGAATTGAATCGTCGGAAGGAGCGGCGGCGGGGAAAACGGGCGGCGCAGCCGCGTCAGCTCGCGATGACGGGCGTGACCCGGCTGCTGCCGCTCGAATAGAAGCGATAGATTCCCTTGCCGGCCGACTTCGCTTCGTACAGCGCGCTGTCGGCCTGCCGGATCAGTTCGTCGGGGGAGCCGTGCCCGTCGTCGAGTGCGATGCCGATGCTGATCCCGAGGCTCACCGTCTCGCCGATCGACAGCGTGTACGGCGCCGAGATCTGCCGGATGATGCGCGCGGCGAGGAGCGAGCACGCGTGCATCGTCGTGTCGTCGATCGCGACCACGAACTCGTCCCCGCCGATGCGGGCCGCCAGCTCGCCGGACGGCAGCGTCTTGCCGAGCCGCACGGCGACCTGGGTGAGCACGTCGTCGCCGGCCTGGTGGCCGAACCGGTCGTTGATCGCCTTGAAGCCGTCGAGGTCGAGATACATCACGGCGAGCGCGGGGCCCGGCGCGCGCGGCCGGCGCGCGAGCATCCGCTTCAGCTCGGCATGCAGCTCGTGGCGATTCGGCAAGCCCGTCAGCGCATCGTGCCGCGCGAGATGCCGGATGTGCTGCTCGGTCTGGCGGCGCGCGGTCACATCCTCGACGATGATCACCGCGTTGCCGTCCGGCACGCGGTGGCGGGTCAGTTCGAGCTGGCGGCCGTCGGCGAGCACGACGTCGAGCGGCGCGGGTTCGTCGCAGGTCAGCCAGAGCTCGCACTGCGTGGCCAGAATGGCGCCGCCGGGATCGGTCGCGTCGTTCGCGCCGAGCGTCGCGACGACGGCAGGCAGCGGCGTATCGAGCATGATTTCGCGCGGCGAGCCGAACAGTTGCGCGGTGCGCCGGTTCGCGACGATCACGCGGCGCTCGCCGTCGATCATGCACAGTCCGTGCGGCATGTACGTGAGTGCGGCGTCGAAGCGCGCGACGAGTTCGGCGTTGCGCTGGCGCGCGGCGATCAGCGCGACGAGCACGCGATAGTGACGCTGGACGACCGTGCGCATCGCGGCGAGATAGATCGCGAGCGGCGGCAGCAGCAGCCACGCGCCCGACCGGTGGGCGAGCAGCGCACCGACGCCGATCGGCAGCACGCCAAGCGTGACCTGCATCATCGCGAGCCGCGGCAGCGCCGAATTGCGCGACGCGATTCCGCCGAACACGCCGCCCGCGACCATCACCGACAGCGTGCCGAGCTCCACGTCGACGGCCTGCACGCAGCCCATCACGCCGAGACCGAGCACGAAGCACGCGACGAGCGACACGGGCGCGTAGCGCATCGCCCAGTATTCGGCACGGTCGTCGCCGGCGTTGCGTTGAACGGTGTACGCACGCGCGATCGAGAGCCGCGCGATGAGCAGGCCGACGTCGGCGATCAGCCATGCGAGGCACCAGAGCTGCTGCAGCCGGATCAGCGCGACGGCCGCGACGAAGCCGCTCGCGAGCCCGGAGAGCGCCATCGGTCGGACGTCTTCGAACAGCGTAACGAGCATCGACGGGCGCAGCGCGGCCGTCACACGGTGGTTGCCGGAGGGAGGAGTGGCGAGAACGGAGTGCAGGAGAGATGC
The DNA here is from genome assembly GCF_005502655.1 of Burkholderia sp. 4NA327C6. Lineage (NCBI taxonomy): Bacteria > Pseudomonadati > Pseudomonadota > Betaproteobacteria > Burkholderiales > Burkholderiaceae > Burkholderia > Burkholderia sp. 4NA327C6. The sequence continues at coordinate 4,237 of NZ_SCNZ01000041.1, forward strand.
CCTGACTGCCATGGTTTTTGACCTCGACACGATGTCGCGTGATGTCGCGATGGCTGGCGGCGACCGCACGGCACATGGCGGAAGCCCGGCCACGCCGGATGCGCACGACATTACCATGAAACACGGGCGGCGCGGGGTGCCCGCGTGGATGCCCGGAGGGGCCCGCGGCGCCGCTCGCCGCGCCGGCCGCTCGTCGTCAATCACGCCCGCGAATGGCTTGCGCATTCGCCGGCGCCCGGGCAGCATCGTCGCGAACGGAATGCGGCTCGGGGGCCGGCGGAAGACCGGCCACCGAGCACAGAGCGGGCTCGGGCGACACGATCGAAACTGCTGCAGACGGGCACGCGACGCGGTCGAAGCGACACCCGCGACCGGCTGTCGCAGGCCGGCTGAATACCGTTATAAGAAATTCAATAAGTATTTCATGCGAGAAATACTATAGGCGATATATCAAAAACAATGCCAGAATGCGCGCCGCTCCGAACGTCGCGACACCCGATCGCCGTCCGAGCCGCATCAGGAGGTTCCCCCCAATGAAAAACCACGGCCTGTCACGGCGGGGTTTTCTGAAAGCCAGCGTGCTGGCGGGCGTCGCGGTGTATGTCGCGCCCCTGGGCAGCCGCGCATTCGCGGCGCTCTTCGAAGAAAAACTCCTCACCCCCGTCAAATGGGATAGCGTCACCGGCATCCCCCAATTCCGCATCGACGGCATCGCGAAGGTCACGGGCTCGAAAGTGTTCGCCCGTGACGTGCGCGCCGCCGACATGCCGCACTGGCCGCAGCAGCAGTCGCATGCGCTGATCCTGCGCGTCACGCAGGCCGACCGGATCTACGAGGGCTTCGACCTGTCGCTGCTCGGCGACGACCTGAAGCCGGACCGCGTGGTCACGGCCGACGATCTCGTGCGCGACGGCGTCGCGTTCCCGACGTTCTACGGCGACGACATGCTGCTGCCGGCCGGCAAGACGCCCGCGTATCTCGGCCATGCGGTCGCGATCCTCATCTATCACGACTTCGCGCGCTTTCGCTTCGCGAAGAACGCGCTCAAGTTCCGCGACGACGTGATCCGCTACGGCACGGTCACGGGCCCGCTCGAGCGCGATCCGTGGGGCACCTTCCGCTACGTGCGCGTGGGCGGCAAGACGGCCTATGACGACGACGTCTATTCGAGCCTGAAGGACGCGCCGATCTTCCCGAGCATGATGCGCAAGCACCTGCCGGTGTGGCCGGACGGCAAGGAGCACGGCAAGCTCGACGAGCAGGGCATGTTCCTCGCCGGGCAGATCGCGAGCGAGCTCGACCATCCGTCGGCCGACTGGCTCGTGTTCGACCGCGAGTACAACACGCAGTCGGTCGATACGTCCGCGCTCGAGCCGGACAACGCGAACTGCTGGTACGACGCCGCGACGCAGTCGCTGCACCTCGTCGTGCCGACCCAGTCGCCGCTCGAAGTGGCCGAGAGCGCGGCCGCGATGGTCGCGAAGTGCCGCTTCCCGGTGAAGAAGCTGTTCGTGCATCCGTGCTACACGGTCGGCTACGGCTCCAAGGATCACTTCAACGTGCCGTTCTACGGCCTTGTCTGCGCGCTGTACGCGGACGGCCGCCCGGTGCGTTTCGCGAACGACCGCTACGAGCAGTTCCAGACGTCGCTGAAGCGTCACGCGTTCAAGATGCACTACCGGATCGCGGTGGACCGCAACACGGGCCTGCTGCAGTCGTTCAAGGGCGACTTCGAGGCGAACGGCGGCGGGCGCTCGAACTTCTCGCCGTCGGTGGCGATGGTGGGGGCGACGGCCGCGCAATCGATCTATTACTTCCCGAAGAGCGACCTGGCCGCGGTCGCGATCGCGTCGCGCGCGATCGATGCCGGTTCCGCGCGCGGCTACGGCACGCTGCAGAGCATGGCGGCGACCGAGATGGCGGTCGACGAGATCGCCGCGCAACTGAACATCGACCCGATCGATTTCCGCCTGCGCAACGCGCTGCGTTCGGGGATGAAGAACACGCAGGGGGCGATTCCCGCCGGCGCGCTGCGCGTCGACGAGGTGCTCGAGCGCTCGAAGCAGCATCCCCTGTGGACGCGCCGCGCGGCGCGCAAGGCCGAATACGAGGCCGCGAACCCGGGCAAGCGCTACGGCGTCGGCTTCGCATGCGTGCAGAAGGACTTCGGCACGGGCGCGGAAGCGTCGTTCGCGAAGGTCGAATTCGACGAGAACGGCAAGGTGTCGCTGCAGCACACGGCGGCCGAGATCGGCACCGGGATGTCGACGTCGCAGGCGGTCGCGGTCGCGAAATGGCTGGGTCGTCCGGCAACGGAAGTGCGCGTGGCCGTGACCGAATGGCCGGACCTGCCGGTCGAGACCAGCGGCGATCCGTACATCATGTCGCAGGCCGACCAGGATCGCCTGAGCGCGAACCCGCGCTGGTCGCCGAGCTATGCGTCGCCGTCGAGCGCGACGAACTCCGCGTACTACTTCACGCACAGCACGCGCGAAGCCGCGCGCGCCGTGTTCCGCTACGGCCTGTGGCCGGCCGCGATGTCGATCTGGACGCGCGGCCTCGGCGGCGGCCAGGCCGCGCCGTACACGATCCGCATCGAGGACGCGCGCTGGGTCGACGGCAAGCTGACCGCCGACGGCCTCGAGCCGCTGAGCTTCGAACAGCTCGCGAAGCAGGCGCATGCGCTGGGCCTGCCGACCGGCGCCGTCGTGCACGTGTTCAACCGCTGGCAGTGGACCGACGCCGAGTTCGAAGTGGGCGGCACGGTCGAGCGTCTGCCGATCGACGGGCTGTCGCTGCGCGTCGGCGCGCCGAAGACGGGCGAGAACGGCCCGGTGCCCGGCACGGCTGCACCGGCCGGCGCCACCGCGATGCGGGGCACGCTGGCGCCGACCGCGAACGGCTACCGCGTGCTGGACCGCAAGCGCGTGTTCATCCCGCCGACGAGCCGCAACAACGCGGCCGTCACGTACTACACGGCAGTCGGCACGCTCGTCGAGCTGGCCGTGCACGAAGCGACCGGCAAGGTCGAGCTGCTCACGCACCATTCGATCATGGAGTGCGGCAACCAGATTTCGCCGCAGCTCGTGTCGGGGCAGTTGCAGGGCGGTCTCGCGATGGGTATCGGCCACGCGCTGCACGAGTATCTGCCGCTGTATGAAGACGGCCCTGGCAACGGCACGTGGAACTTCAACCGTTACCAGTTGCCGCGCGCGTCCGACGTCGCTGTCTGGACGCAGACGGGCGACGTGCTGCCGCCGCTGTCCGAGACCGATCCGCCGAAGGGCGTCGCCGAAGTGGTGATGATCCCCGTCGTCGGCGCGATCGTGAACGGCATCGCGCACGCAATCGGCCATCGTTTCACCGACCTGCCGGTGACCCCGCAAAAGATTCAGGAGGTGCTCGCATGACGACCGCCCAAACCGCGGCTTCGGCCGCGAGCGCCAGCGCCGCTGCGACCGGCGCTTCAGCACCGAGTGCGGCTTCGGCCGCACCGGCATCCGTTCCTTCCGCGCAGGCATCGGCGCCGGCCGTCGTCGAGCGTCCGCTCGTCCGGTTCCAGCAGAAGCCGCTGTCGGTGAACATCAACGGCAAGTCCGTCGGCCCGATGCAGGTGCCGGAAGGGCTGATGATGATCGAGTTCCTGCACGAGTACGCCGGCCTCACCGGTTCGCGGCTCGGCTGCGGGCAGGGCATCTGCCACGCGTGCGTCGTGATCGTCGACAAGCCGGACGGCACGAGCGAGGAAATGCGCACCTGCATCACCGGCGCGCACTTCTTCCACGGCCGTTCGATCCGCACGATCGAAGGCCACGCGAAGCGCAACGAAGCGGGCGAAGTGGTCGAGCTGTCGCCGATCCAGCAGAAGTTCCTCGAGCATTTCAGCTTCCAGTGCGGCTACTGCACGCCGGGCTTCGTCAACGCGGCCACCGTGCTGATCGAACGCCTGAAGCGCGAGCCGGTCGCGAAGGCCGATGTCGAACGCACGATCACCGAGGCGCTCGATGCGCACCTTTGCCGCTGCACGGGCTATGTCCGTTACTACGCAGCCGTGAAGGACGTGATTTTGACGACGCCGGGACTCGTGAAGGACTCCGCATGAAACGCACACTCGCTCATCGTGTCGCGCGGGCTGCGGGCCTGCCCGCGCTCGCGGCCGCCTGCGCGCTGCTGCTCGCCGCATGCGGCGGCCAGGACGCACCGGCCTCGAACGCGGCTTCCGGCGCGCCGGGTGCCGACCCGGTCGCGCGCGGCCGCTATCTCGTCAAGGCCGCCGACTGCGCGGCGTGCCACACCGCGAAGGACGGCGCGCCGTTCGCCGGCGGCGCGCCCCTCGAATCGCCGTTCGGCACGTTCTATGGCTCGAACATCACGCCCGACAAGGATCACGGGATCGGCAGCTGGAGCGCGGACGATTTCTACGCCGCGCTTCATGACGGGAAGGCGCCGGGCAAGCGCCTGTATCCGTCGATGCCGTACACGTCGTACCGTCAGCTCACGCGCGCCGATTCCGACGCGATGTACGCGTACCTGAAGACCGTCAAGCCGGTCGCGCAGGAAAACCGCGAGCACGAGCTGAAGTTCCCGTACAACCTGCGTTTCGGGATGGTCTTCTGGGACATGGTGTTCCTGAAGGACAGCCTGCCCGATGCGTCGACTGGACAATCCGCCGACTGGCAGCGCGGCCGCTATCTGGCGGGCGCGCTCGGCCACTGCGCGGAATGCCATACGCCGCGCGCGTTCACGGGCCAGCTCGATAGCGCGAAACCGTTCGCGGGCGCCGCGCTCGGCCGCGTGGCCGCGCCCGACATCACGCCGGCCGGCCTCGCCGCGCGCGGCTGGACGGGCGCCGACCTGCAGACGTTCTTCGGCGTCGGCATCGCGCCGCAAGGCTCGGCGTTCGGCGAAATGTACCCGGTCGTGCACTTGAGCACGCAGTATCTGACGAAGGACGACCTGCGCGGCCTGTCGACGTACCTGCTCGGCGATACGCCGCCCGCGCCGCAACCGGTGAAGCCGGTGTCGGCCGACGCCGCGCAACTGGCGGCCGGGCGCTCTGTTTATCTCGCGGTGTGCGCCGGTTGTCACGGCTTCAACGGCGAAGGCAAGCCGCACGTGGCGGTGCCGATGAACGGCAATTCGACGGTGCGTCAGGCCGACTCGCGCAACCTGCTGGTCGCGATGCTCGACGGCATCGACGAGCAGAAGTTCGCCGGTTTCGAAAACCTGCAGCGGATGCCGGGTTTCGCGAAAACGCTGACCGACGACGAACTCGCGCAGCTCGCGAACTACCTGCGTGCGACGTGGGGCGGCCAGCCCGCGAGCGTCACGCCGGCCGACGTGAAGGCGATGCGTTAAGTCGTGCCGCAGGGCGGGGCGTCGCGCGCGATCGAGCCGTTTCCGGTGCTCGCGCGCGACGCGTCGCCCGATTTTCTGCAGCGGTCCTTCAGTAGCCGCTGCCGCCACCGCCTCCGCTGCCTCCCGAGCCGCCGCCATACCGGCTCATGCCTGGTCCCTGCGCCGTGCCACTACCCGACGACATGCATCCCGCCGACAGCACGAGCACCAGCGCGGCGATCAGCGCCGCGGCCAACCTTGCCGATTTCATGTCCGCCTCCTTGCCGCGCGCGGGACGCTGGAAAGGCCGGTTCGCTCGAACCGTGCGTCTGCGCGCTGACGAAATACGAAACGTTTCGGGCGGGCGGTTTATTCCATGCTTTTTTGCGAATCGTCGAACGCGAAGGGGCAGACCGGAGGCATCTTGCCGTGCCTTGATACACTCCGGCAGCCGCCATTCCGATTCCGACTACAAAGAACATGAGTGCTACCGCAGAACCTCCGCCGTCGCGCCGGTCCCATCCCGTCATGTTCGGCTGCATGTCGTTTGCCGTCGGCGGCCCGCTGGTCGCATCGCTCGTCTGGCCGGCCGTGATGCTGACCGCGTGGTCGTTGATCGACGGTCCGTCGTGGGAGGGACTGAAGGTCAGCGCCGGCATGGTGCCACTGATCTTCTTCGCGTCTTTCCTGTTCGGCTATTTCGTGCCCGCGGCCGTGGCGGGCGGCATCATGGGTGCAATCGGCACGCGGATCCGGCGGCGCTGGTTCGTGCTGCTGGGGATGGTCGTCGGGGCAGGCGCGATGATCGGCTTCGTCGAACTCGTGGCCTACCTCCAGAAATCCGACAAGGTCGGCGACATCAACGCGATCGCCACGCTCGATGCGATCGTGACGTCGGCCGTGCTGTCGCACTGGCTTCATCGGCGGCTCGCACGCCGGCGTTGAACGCGGCGCGTCATCGGGCGCAGTGTCGTTGCTCGCGAGCATGCCGCGGGCGGAACCGTGCGGCCGCTTCAGCGGCCTGCGGGCTGCCATGCCGTTCAAGCGGATGCCGCCGCCGTCGCGGCGGCCCGCGATCAACGATAGACGAGATCGGCGCGGCGGTTCTGCGCCCACGAATCCTCGTCGTGGCCGAGCGCAACCGGCTTTTCCTTGCCGAGGCTGACCGCCTCGAGTTGCGAGGCTTGCACGCCGAGCGTTTCGAGCCCGCTCATCACGGCTTGCGAGCGGCGTTGACCGAGCGCGAGGTTGTATTCGGACGTGCCGCGTTCGTCGGTGTTGCCCTGGATCAGCACGTGCCGCGACGGATGGCTGCGCAGGTAGTCGGCGTGCGCCTGCAGCAGCGATTGGTATTCGGGCTTGACGGAGTACTGGTCGAAATCGAAGTAGACGCTGCGCTTCGCGAGCGGGCTGTTCGGATCATTGAGCTCGTCGGCCGTCACCGTGGCGACGGCTTCGCTCGAGGGTGTCGGCTCCGTGCCGGCATTCTCGGGCGTCTTCGCCGCATTGTGGCAGCCGGCCAGCAGCACGAAGGTTGCGAGGACCGCAAATCGGTTCGTTTTGCTCATCGTTCGTCTCCAGCGGTTGACTGCGTTGAACGCGTCGGGCGTGCGACCGGCACGCCCGTATCCGGCCGGAATGGCGCGAAAGGCCGGCACTTACGACGTGAATCATGTTCGTAAGCCGCTGGTGCGCCATATGAAAGAGTGTCGCGACCGGAACGCCAAATCGCGGCGTCGCTGGAGACAGATTAGGAAAAATGTCACAGCGTGACCAGTTTCTCCGCATTTTTTTGCGCCGATGCGACAGACCGGGGCGCATTTTTGTCGTCGCGCGGGGCGACGCCACAGCGAAAAGGCCGCGCGCGGGCGCGGCCATTCCGGCTCGGGGCATGACGATCGAGCGGGGCTGGAAATGCCTGCCCGACACGGTCGGCGCAACAGCTTTGCGCTGCACCGCTCCGCTTTGCATCGTCAGAACTTGTGTCGCAGCCCCAGCGCGACGACGACCTGGTTGCTGTTCGCCGATGGCGTCAGCGTCCAGACGGTCGCGTTGAACGCGGGATTGCCGTTGCCGCCGCTCACGCTCTGGTAGACGCCTTCGAGGTACGCATCGGTGCGCTTCGACAGCGCATAGTCGGCTTGCGCCACGACCTGGTTCCATTTCGGGCGCGTTTGCCCGGTGCGCGTGTCGAAGCGGCCCATCGTGTACGTGTAGGCGGCCGCGAGGCTCAACGCACGCGTGACGGCGTAGCGCCCGTCGATCGTGAAGTTGTCGAACACCAGCGATTCACCCTTCAGCGGCGCGATGCCGCCGCCCTGGAGCACGCCGGTCACGCCGTCGGTGGTCGAGTGCGACCACGCGGCGCCGACCGAATGCGGCCCGAATGCATAGCGGCCGGCCGCGGCCCAGATCTGCTGGTTGCCGCCGGTGATCGTCGCCGAGCCGTCGACCGTGCTGAGCGCGCCATTCGGGTTCGGCGCATTGCGGTCACGGCTGATCTTCAGGTAACCGGCGCCGAGCTTCAGCGGCCCGTTCGCATACGACACGCCCGCGCTCCACGCCGCGTTGTTGGCGAACTGGCCGGCCGTGTTCGAGAACCCGACCATCGCGCCGAACGTCAGCCCGCGGTATGTCGGGCTCGTGTACTTCACCGCGTGGTTGATGCGAAGGTTGCGGTTCGAATCGTCGTTGTCGTACGGATGCACCGCGAGGTTGCCGCCCCAGCCGGGGCCGGACGCGCCGAGCGGCGTCACGAAATCGAGGATCAGGTCGTACTGGCGGCCGAACGTGAGCGTGCCGGCCGTCTTCGAGCTCAGGCCGATCCATGCCTGGCGGCCGAACAGGTCGACGCCTTTCTGCGACAGTGCGCCGGTGGTGCCCGAGAAGCCGTTCTCGAGCGTGAAGACCGCCGCGGTCCCGCCGCCCAGATCCTCGCGGCCGCGCAGCCCCCAGCGCGACGCGTTCAGTGCGCCGCTCGTCATCGCGACGGTGCCGCTGCCCGGCGAGCCGGCGCCGTGCGTGCGCTGGTTGGTCGCGTAGGTGATCGACGTGTCGATCAGCCCGTACAGCGTGACGCTGCTCTGTGCGTGGACACCGCCCGACGCGAAGGCGGTCAGGCAGGTGGCAATGGCGGTCCCCGCGAGTCGCGTGCCGGCGTGCTGGTTCATCTTGTAGGAATGCATAGGAGTTTTTATCGTTTTCCGGCCCGGTGGCCGGCGGATCGAGCGGCCATTATTGGAGATCGTGTGGCAGTCGATTAAGGCGCTGCACAGGAAAGGTCCTCTGCGAAATCGCGTGGAATCGCGTGGAGTCGCGGCGAGGTGGGGGCGGGAAGACGGTCAGGCGGCGGGTGCGTATTGACGCAGCCGCGGTGTGGGGGAAGTGCGCGCGGGGCCGGCGCGCGAAGCCCGGCCCCGCGTCCGTCAATGCGGCATCACCAGGCGCGGATCGATATACGCGTCGATGTCCTGCGACTGCTTGTACACGCCGTTGCGCACGTTGAACGCATTCGCGTTGCGCGTCGAGCCGTAGATCGAATCGAGTCCGTCGCCCTTGCGGAACGCGCGCTTCGCGGCGGCTTCGTCGAGCAGGTGCGTGCCCTTCAGCAGCGGGAGGTACTGCTCCGGCGCAAGCCCGACGCGTGCGGACATGATCTTGACCGCGTCACCCTGCGTTTTCGGATCGTTGATGTAGGCGACGCAGCGGTACCAGACCTTGATCACCTTGGCCCAGTCGGCGCGGCGCGCGGCAAGGCTCGCCGGCGCGACCGTGATCGCGTCGTAGATCAGCCCCGGCGCATCCGCCGACGTGAAGATCGCGCGTGCGCCCGGTGCGCGCTTCAACGCCTCGCCCGCGTTCGGCTGCCAGGCGGCCACCGCGGCGATGTCCGACGACGAGCCGAGCACCTGCGGCAGCTCGTTGGTTTTCGCGTTCACGAGCGTCACGTCGCCGTCCTTCAGCCCGTGCTTCTGCAGCGCGGTTTCGAGCAGCAGGTGGTCGACGAGGCCGAGTTCGACGCCGACCTTCTTGCCCTTCAGCGCCTCGACGGTGCGCAGCGGCGGCTTGGCGACGATCATGTCGTTGCCGGCGGAATAGTCGGTGAGCAGGACCATCACGTTCTTCGCGCCGGCCGAGCCCGTGACGAGCGCGTCGCCATTCGTCGCCGCGACCGCGTCGAGCTTGCCCGCGGAGAACGCGTCGAGCGATGCCGAGTAATCGAACCATTCGAAATCGACGTCGACACCGGCTTCCTTGAACCATCCCTTGTCGAGTGCGACCTGGAACGCGACCCAGCCGGGCCAGTCGCTGTAGCCGATCTTGAGCGGTGCTGCCGCGTGCGCGGCGGGTGTCATGAGTAGCGCGGCGGCCGTCACGGCGGCCCCCCATGCGTGACGGACGGAACGGCGGGACAGCAGGCGGCCAGGCGCCAGGGCGGGGCGGGTCATCGTTTTCTCCAGGAGACCGGGATCGGGATCGTCGATACGGACCGTGCTCGTGCGCGGTCCGGCCGCGTGGCCGGTTCCTGCGGATGCGGAACGAATGAAGCGGCCACGGAGAGGCGCGACGGCCGTTGCCATCGCCAATCTCCCGGGCTTTTGTCCCGCCGTGTAGCGCGTGTGCGTCCGGTCTCGCGATCGGACGAACCCGCACCGGGCTGCTCTCGGACCAGACGTTCGATGAACCGGAACCCTAGCACCCCTAAGATGCGACGCCGCCGCACCTCTCGGCGTCATGCCGAGCGAGAAGCGTGCCAACGGCGCGCGGCGGGGCGGCTCAGTGGCGCCGCGACCTGCGCTGCAGTTCGATGAAGCGGGCGGAGAAGAGCGCGCTCAGCGCGCGCCGGAGCAGGTCGAGCTTGTTCATGAGGTGTCGCATATCGAGTGAAGGTGCATGCATCGAGCAATGCCCATGCCATTGCCGATCGTGTCGTACAGGCAGGCGCGGCGCGCACTGCACCGGTGCGGGCGCGCGTTCGCATGGTGCGCGGCACGCCCGCCGTGAGGGCAGCCATCCGCATCCGGTGCGGTGTCCGTCAGTGCGCGCTTGCCGGAAAGCCGCGTGGCGCGGCGATTCCTCACACGCTGGCACGCAACTCGCTTATTCAGTGCCCGAGAGGTGCGAAGCAATTTGCATCATCTTCAGGATCGCTAGGGTTCCGGTCGTGCGGCGTTCGCGCCGTGCGATGGCTGGTCCGAGAGCAATCCGGTCTTGTCTTCTCCTCGCTTCGAGGAAACGGCGAGGCTCCACGGAGGGATAAAAGCCCGGGAGGTCGCGATGTCGTTCGGTCGCCCTCTCATGCCTTTTGTCCAATCGACCCCGGAGCCGCCATGTCGCCGAGCCCCCAAGCCGTCCTTGCCCCGCCGCCACACGTCGTGTGGGAAACGCTCATTCCCGCCGGAACCCACTGGTCCGGCATCCTGCGCCGCGGCCTCGCGCTGCGCGTCGTCGATGTCGACGGCGGCGCGAACCTGTCCGCCGTGTTTCATCGCCAGGAAGACCCGCTCGAACGCTACAACATGGCCGACACGCTGAAGGCACAGCACACCGCGCATCTCACGCGCGGCCATGCGCTGTACACCGACATGGGGCGCGTGATCGCATCGATCACGGCCGACACGCTCGGCTGGCACGACCCGCTCGGCGGCGTCGGCGACGCGCGGCTGTTCGCGCACAAGTACGGCACGACGTCGTACCAGGCCGATCGCAACGCGATGATCCGCAACGGCCGGGACAGCCTCGTGCTCGAACTCGCGAAATACGGGCTGTCGGCGCGCGACCTGGTCGCGAACGTCAATTTCTTCAGCAAGCTCGACACGCGCGACGACGGCGCGCTCGATTTCGTCGCCGGACATTCGCCGGCCGGCAGTGCCCTCGACCTGCGTTTCGAGATGAACACGCTGGCAGCGTTCTCGACCGCGCCGCATCCGCTCGATCCGCACCCGGACTACGCGCCGAAGGCCGTGAAGCTGATCGCGTACCGCGCGTATCCGGCGGACGGTGCCGCGCCGGAAGACGATCCGTGCCGCCGCGCGTGCGCCGAGAACGTGCGCGGCTTCGCCAATACCGATCGCCTGTTTGCGTAAGGAGAGCCGAGCCATGCCGATCATCGAAAGCCGTCTCGACCCGCGCGATGCCATTCACGACACCACGCTGAATGCGGGGGAACCGTGGCTGCACGACCTGAAGCGCGGGCAGGTCTTCCGCATCCTCGACCTCGAAGGCAACCAGGCCGTCGACACGCTGTTCTACCGGTCCGACGACCCCGAGGAGCGCTACAGCGCGCAGGACACCATCCGCGCGCAGCGCAACCTGTACCTGAGCGCGGGCAGCGTGCTGCTGTCGAGCCGGGGCAACCCGATGGTGACGCTCGTCGCCGATACCTGCGGCCGTCACGACACGCTCGGCGGCGCGTGCGCGGCCGAGAGCAACACCGTGCGCTATGCGCTCGACAAGCGGCACATGCACAACTGCCGCGACAGCTTCCTCAACGCCATCACGCATTGCACGTGCGGCGCGGGTGCGCGGCTCACCAAGCGCGACCTGGTCGGCAACGTCAACTTCTTCATGAACGTGCCCGTCACGCCGCTCGGCGGGCTGACCTTCGAGGACGGCATTTCCGCACCGGGCAAGTATGTCGAGATGCGCGCGGAGATGGACGTCACGGTGCTGATCTCGAACTGCCCGCAGCTCAACAATCCGTGCAACGGGTACAACCCGACGCCGGTGCGCCTCACGATCTGGGAGTCGGAATGAACGACCGCCACGCTCACTTGCTTTGCATGGGGCCGGAGTACGCGCTGAAGCGCTACTCCGGACCGACATGTTCGCTGCCCCCCAAGGGGGCGGTTGGCGTCCACGGCCGGCTTTGCAAAGCCGGCCGGCTGCGCGGGCGCGGAGCGATGCTCCGCGAATTCCCCGCTACGCCCCTTGGGGCGGCCCGGCGGGAGGCGGAATGAACGACCCCCACGCTCACTATTGTTCGCTGCCCCCCAAGGGGGCGGTTGCCTCCCTTGGGGCGGCCCGGCGGGAGGCAACATGAAATTCACGAAAGTCCTCGTCGCGAACCGCGGCGAAATCGCGTGCCGCGTGATCCGCACGCTGAAGCGGCTCGGGATCGCGTCGGTCGCGATCTACTCCGACGCCGACCGTGATGCGCGCCACGTGGCGCTCGCCGACGAAGCCGTGCGGGTCGGCCCCGCGCCGGCGGCGGACAGCTACCTGAACGTCGCGGCGATCCTCGCCGCCGCAAGCGAGACGGGCGCGCAAGCCGTGCATCCCGGCTACGGGTTCCTGTCCGAGCACGCGGGATTCGCCGACGCATGCGAAGCGGCGGGCCTGCGCTTCATCGGGCCGCGCGGCGACCAGATGCGCGCGTTCGGGCTCAAGCACACCGCGCGCGAACTCGCCGCGGCACAGGGCGTCGCGCTGCTGCCCGGTACGGGCCTGCTCGACGATGCACGGACGGCGCTCGCCGAAGCCGACGCGATCGGCTACCCGGTGATGCTGAAAAGCACCGCCGGCGGCGGCGGGATCGGCATGTCCCTGTGCCGCGATGCCGCGCAGCTCGAAGCGGCGTTCGATTCCGTCGTGCGGCTCGGCGCCGCGAACTTCGCGCATGCGGGCGTGTATCTCGAGAAATTCGTCGAGCACGCGCGGCACATCGAAGTGCAGATCTTCGGCGACGGCCGCGGCGATGCAATCGCACTCGGCGAACGCGATTGCTCGGTGCAGCGCCGCAACCAGAAAGTGATCGAGGAAACGCCTGCACCGGGCATGACCGACGAAGAGCGCGCCGCGTTGCACGCGAGCGCGGTGCGGCTTGCCCGAGCGGTCGGCTATGCGTCGGCCGGCACGGTCGAATTCGTGTTCGACGCGCATACGCGCCAGTTCTATTTCCTCGAGGTGAACACGCGGCTGCAGGTCGAGCATTGCGTGACCGAGGAAGTGACGGGCATCGATCTCGTGGAATGGATGATCCTGCAGGCGGAGGGCGACCTGCCGCCGCTCGGCACGCTCGCCGTTGCGCCGCGCGGCGCGAGCATCCAGGTGCGGCTCTATGCGGAGGATCCGCACAAGCAGTTCCTGCCGAGCGCGGGGCTGCTGACGCACGTCGCGTTTCCGGACGACGTGCGCGTCGACGGATGGATCGAGGCGGGCACCGAGATCAGCGCGTACTACGATCCGCTGCTCGCGAAGCTGATCGTGCATGGCGAGACGCGCCGCGACGCACTGGCCGCGCTGCAGCGCGCACTGGCGCGCACGGAACTGTACGGCATCGAAACCAATCTCGACTATCTGCGCGCGATTGCCGGTTCGGACACGTTCGCGCGCGGCGCAGCGACCACCGCCTTCCTGTCGCGCTTCGCGTTCGCGCCGCACACGATCGACGTGCTCGACGGCGGCGTGCAGACCACCGTGCAGCAGGCGCCCGGGCGTGTCGGCTACTGGAACGTCGGCGTGCCGCCGTCCGGGCCGATGGACGATCGCGCGTTCGCGCTCGCGAACGCGCTGCTCGGCAATGCGCGCGACGCGGCCGGGCTGGAATTCACGATGGTCGGCGCGACGCTGCGCTTCAACGCCGAGACACTCTTCGTGCTCGGCGGCGCGCCGCTCGCGGCATCGCTCGATGGCGAACCCGCCTCGTTCTGGCAGGTGCTGCGTGCGCGGCCAGGCGCGGTGCTGAAGCTGGGCGGCGTGACGGGTGCCGGCGTGCGCGCCTGCCTGGCCGTGAAAGGCGGGCTGCAAGTGCCCGACTATCTCGGCAGCAAGGCAACCTTCACGCTCGGCCAGTTCGGCGGCCATGCGGGGCGTGCGCTGCGCAAGGGCGACGTGCTGCATCTGGACGAGGAAGCCGGGCGCGGCGACGCGGGCGCCACGCTGGCCGCGGCGGAGATCCCCGCGCTGACGCACGCGTGGACGCTCGGCGTGCTCGACGGCCCGCACGGCGCGCCGGATTTCTTCACGCCGGACGACATCGCGATGCTGTACGGCACGCAGTGGACGGTCCATTACAACTCGAGCCGGACCGGCATCCGGCTGATCGGCCCGAAGCCGCAGTGGGCACGCGCGGACGGCGGCGAAGCCGGCCTGCATCCGTCGAACATCCACGACAACGCGTATGCGATCGGCGCGGTCGATTTCACCGGGGACATGCCGGTGATCCTGGGCCCGGACGGCCCGAGCCTCGGCGGCTTCGTGTGTCCGGTGACGGTCGTGCATGACGAATTGTGGAAGCTCGGGCAACTGCGGCCGGGCGATACGGTGCAGTTCGTCCGCGCCCGTGTGTCGACCACGCTCTCCGCCGACACGCTGGTTGCGCGTCCGGCACCCGCCGGCACGGCGGACGAATGCGTGCTGCATCGCGACCCGTCGGCCGGCGGCGGCATCGGCGTCGTCTACCGGCGCTCGGGCGACCGCAACGTGCTGGTGGAATACGGGCCGCTCGTGCTCGACCTGAACCTGCGTTTTCGCGTGCATGCGCTGATGTGCTGGCTCGACGCGCACCGTCTGCCCGGCATGCTCGACCTGACGCCGGGCATCCGTTCGCTGCAGGTGCAGTTCGACGCGCGGATCCTGCCGCTCGACACGCTGATCGCGCATCTGCAGGCGGCCGAACGCGCGTTGCCGGCGGTTGCCGACATGCGCGTGCCGAACCGCATCGTGCATCTGCCGCTGTCGTGGGACGATCCGTCGACGCGTGTCGCGATCGAGCGCTACATGCAGTCGGTGCGGCCCGATGCGCCGTGGTGCCCGAGCAATATCGAGTTCATTCGGCGGATCAACGGCCTGGCCAGCATCGACGACGTGAAGCGCATCGTGTTCGACGCGCGTTATCTCGTGATGGGGCTCGGCGACGTGTACCTCGGTGCGCCGGTCGCGACGCCGATCGATCCGCGCCACCGGCTCGTCACCACGAAGTACAACCCCGCGCGCACCTGGACGCCGGAGAACGCGGTCGGCATCGGCGGCGCGTATCTGTGCGTGTACGGGATGGAAGGGCCGGGCGGCTACCAGTTCGTCGGTCGGACCGTGCAGATGTGGAACCGCCATCGCACCACGCGCGAGTTCGAAGCCGGCAAGCCGTGGCTGCTGCGCTTCTTCGACGAGATTCGCTTCTACGAAGTCAGCGAGGCCGAGCTGGCGGAACTGCGCGCGGATTTCATCGCGGGGCGCGCCGGTCTGAAGATCGAGGAATCGGTATTCGATCTCGGCGCGTACAACCGCTTCCTGCGCGACGAGGCGGATTCGATCGCCGCGTTCAAGGCATCGCAGCAAACGGCGTTCGAAGCGGAGCGCGAACGGTGGCGGGTGGCCGGCCATGCCGAATACGTCGGCGACGCGGCGCAGGGCGAGGCGGACGCCGCGCGGGAAGCGGGCGCGCTTGCCGACACGCAGCGCGCGATCGCCGCGGACGTGTCGGGCAGCGTGTGGAAGGTGCTGGTCGAAGCGGGTGAGCGCGTGACCGAAGGGCAGGTCGTCGCGATCGTCGAGTCGATGAAGATGGAGGTTGCGGTGACGGCGACGGAAGACGGCACGATCGAGACGATCGATTGCGCGCCGGGCGCGGCGGTCGTGGCCGGCCAGCGGCTGATGGTGATGAAGGCGGGCGCCGCCGAGGAGGTTGCATGAGCACGACGGAACGTTCGATTTTGCCCGGCATCCGTTCGATCGCCGCGCTGCGGGCGCGCTATGCGAAAGGCGACCTGACGCCGCACGCGCTCGTCGACGAGATTGCCGCGCATTTTGCCGCGGGCGATCCGCATCATGCGTGGATCCGGCCGCTGACGCATGGCGAGATGACGGCCTATGCCGACGCGCTGGCCGGGCGCGACCTCGCGTCATTGCCGCTCTATGGCGTGCCGTTCGCGATCAAGGACAACATCGACCTCGCCGGCATCCCGACCACGGCAGCCTGCCCGGCCTATGCGTATACGCCGGCGCGCAGTGCGCCCGTCGTCGAGCGGCTGATCGCGGCCGGCGCGATTCCGATCGGCAAGACCAACCTGGACCAGTTCGCGACCGGCTTGTCGGGCCAGCGCTCGCCTTATGGCGCATGCCGCAATGCGCTCGATCCGCGCTATGCATCGGGCGGCTCGAGCTCCGGATCGGCGGTGGCCGTCGCGCTCGGCGTCGCGTCGTTCTCGCTGGGTACCGACACGGCGGGCTCCGGGCGCGTGCCGGCCGCGTTTCACGGGCTCGTCGGGCTCAAGCCGACCAAGGGCGTGCTCAGTACGCTCGGCGTCGTGCCGGCCTGCCGGTCGCTCGATTGCGTATCGGTGTTCGCGCCCTCGGCGGCTGACGCGCGAACGGTGTTCGCCGCCGCGCACGGCGTGACCGATGGCGATCCGTACGGACGCGCGTGGCAGCCGCTGCTGGGCGCGGACGGGCTTCGCGCGCAACCGGCGCGACCGCTCGGGCAGTTGCGCTTCGCCACGCCGCGTGCCGATCAGCTGCAATTCTTCGGCGACGAATCGTATGGCGCGGCATGGCGCGCCGCGCTCGAGCGCCTGCGTGCGACCGGGGCGAGGATCGTCGAGATCGATTTCAGCGCGTTCCTCGCTGCCGCGCGGCTGCTTTACGAAGGCCCGTGGGTCGCCGAACGGCTCGCCGCGATCGGCGCCTTCGCCGCGCGGGAACCCGACGCGCTGCATCCGGTGATCCGCGAAATCGTCGGCGGTGCGGCGCGCTTCAGCGCGGCCGATGCGTTCGCCGCGTTCGATACGCTCGCGACGCTGCGCGTCGAGGCCGGCCGTGCATGGAACGGACTGGACGCGATCGTCATGCCGACTTCGGCGACGACGGCGACCATCGACGCACTCGAAGGCGACCCGATCGGCGTCAATTCGCGTTTTGGTTACTACACGAACTTCGTCAACCTGCTCGACCTGTCGGCGATCGCGGTGCCCGCCGGCATTTGCGAAACCGGGCGGCATGCCGGGTTGCCGTTCGGCATCACGTTCGTCGGGCGTGCACACGACGACGCGCGGCTGCTCGATCTTGCGCAGGCGTGGGCCGACGCGGAGGAACGAGGCAGCGGCGAGGGTGGCGGTCTGCCGACGGACGTCGCAGGCGACACGGGTGCAACAACAGCACCGGTGCCCGGCGCGTCATCCGGCGTCGTGCGCATGGCGGTCGTCGGCGCGCATCTGCGAGGTGAGCCGCTCAACTGGCAGCTCACGCAGCGAGGCGGACGTTTCGTCGCCGCGACGACGACAGCGCCCGCCTATCGTCTCTACGCGCTATCCGCGGCGGCATCCGGCGGCGTCGCCAAGCCGGGCCTCGTGCGCGTGCCGGACGGCGGCGCGTCGATCGCGGTCGAAATCTGGGAGATGCCCGTGGACGCTTACGGCAGCTTCGTCGCCGGCATTGCCGACCCGCTCGGCATCGGCACGCTGACGCTCGAGGACGGCGCCCGGGTGCAGGGTTTCCTGTGCGAGAGCACGGCGCTGGACGGCGCGCAGGACATCACGCACTTCGGCGGCTGGCGTGCCTACCGCGCGAGCGCCGCGACCGGCACGAGCGGCGCACGCGCATTGCAATGAACGCCCGGTCGCGCGGTGCCCCGGCATGCGCGCGACCGGCACCTGAAACGATACGGAGTTTGACATGCCAATGACCCGCAACACGACCGGATGGCTCGCCGTGCGCCGCGAGCTGACGACCCGCGGAAAATGGACGCTCGGCGTGGCGTCCTTCCTGCTGCCGTTCGCCGTCTGGTGCCTGATCAGTTACGTGCCGTTCATCTGGCATCCGCAAATGCGCGTCACGAATCCGGGCAGCGTCGACTACTTCCAGACCGGCATGCAGATCGATCGCGACGTGTTCGACGACGAACTCGCCCATGCGCGAGCGACCGGCGCGGCCGTGCCCGAGGGCGTGCGTGCGAACCCGGTGTACCTGCCCGCGCCGCACCAGGTGCTGCGCGCGTTCTACACCGCGTTCACGACCCCGCCGGCATCCCGCGACGGCGTCTGGCTGCACGAGAGCCTGTGGCACAGCATCCGGATCATCTTCTGGGGCTTCGTGATCTCGTCCGCGATCGGTGTGCCGCTCGGCATCGTCTGCGGCACCTTCAGCGTGCTCGCGCGGCTTCAGGAGCCGTTCCTGGAGTTCTTCCGCTACCTGCCCGCACCGGCGTTCGGCGCGCTGATGGTTGCGATCCTCGGCATCTACGATGCGCCGAAGGTCGCGATCATCGTGATCGGGACGCTGTTCCAGCAGGTGCTGATCATCGCGAACACGACGCGCAAGCTCGAATACGGGCTGTTCGAGGCCGCGATGACTCTCGGCACGAAGAAGCTGAAGCTGCTCACGCACGTCGTGATCCCCGGCGTGCTGCCGGACCTGTATCGCGACCAGCGCATCCTGCTCGGCTGGGCGTGGACCTACCTGATCGTCGCCGAACTCGTCGGCACGAGCTCGGGCATCACGTGGTACATCAGCCAGCAGGCGCGCTACCAGCATTTCGACAACGTGTATGCGGCGATCCTGATGATCGGGATCATCGGCCTTGGCACCGACATCGTGCTCGGGCTGCTCGGCCGCCGGCTGTTTCCGTGGGACCGCACGCTGAAAGCGTGACGCCCGTTGACGCCCACCCATCGACCGAATTCCGCAGAGGCCATCATGCAGAACCCGCAAGCCGTTCCCGATTACCTGATGCAGTCCGACGCGGTGCGCGAGCGCTTCGCGCGCCTGAAAACACGCGACGTGATACTCGACGTGCGTCATGTCGGCAAGCGTTTCGCGACACCGCAGGGCGAGTGCACCGCACTCGACGACATCAGTTTCCGTACCTACCGGCGCGAGTTCGTGTGCGTGATCGGTCCGTCCGGCTGCGGCAAGTCGACCCTGATCCGCATCCTGGCCGGGCTCGACGCACAGACGAGCGGCGAGGTGCTGCTCGACGGCAAGCCCGTTGAGGGGCCGGGCGCCGATCGCGGCATGGTGTTCCAGGGCTATACGCTGTTTCCATGGCTCACCGTGAAGAGGAACGTGATGTTCGGCCTGCGGATGAACGGCAGCAGCAGCGGCCAGGCCGAGCGTGAAGCGCTGCAGTGGCTCGACCTGGTCGGGCTGACGCGTTTCGCGGATGTCTATCCGCACCAGTTGTCGGGCGGGATGAAGCAGCGCGTGGCGATTGCCCGCGCGCTCGCGAACCGTCCACGCATCCTGCTGATGGACGAGCCGTTCGGCGCGCTCGACGCGCAGACGCGGGCGCGGATGCAGACGCACCTGCTCGACATCTGGCGCAACATCGACGTGACGATCCTGTTCATCACGCACGATCTCGACGAGGCGATCTTTCTGGCGGACCGCATTCTCGTGCTGAAGGCGAACCCGGGGGCGGTGCAGGAACTGATCGAGGTGCCCGTGCCAAGGCCGCGCGACTATTCGCAGGTCAATACGCCCGAATTCGTCGCGACGAAGGCGCGGCTCGAGGCGCTGATCCATCCGAAGGAGGCAGTGGCCATCGACGACGGCGTGAGGCCGCACATGATCCGCATGACGGATGTGTCGGACAACGTCGAGTAAGTGGTGGTCGTCGCGAGCCGGCCGTCCAGCAGGCCGGTGTCGGCCAGTACGAAAGTGCCGGTGCAGTTTGCCGCAAGGCAGGCGGGCGTTCCATTGCGACACCAGCCAGTCACATGCGACGGACTGTCGTGCCGGCAACGGGTCGAACGCCTTGCCGACTGCATCGCCGGCGCGGTCGCCCAGGACAACGCCGACGATCGCACGAAGCTGCGCCGCTACCTCGAGCAGAAGGCGGCGCGGCCTGAAGGGTCGCATTGGCGCGCGTACCATGCGGCGCGCCACCGTTTGCCGTGACGCGTGACCGACCGTCGAGCGTCCCGTCAAGAACGCATTCGACATTGGTGCCCGGATCGTCGACAATTTCGCCCACAAACGATGACATGTTGCCTCATGGTGATGAATCGGCCGGGGCTGTTCCGGCTCGCCGCGAAGCAACAACAGGCGGGGCACCCGACCTACCCGTCGGGTTCGCATCCGGTCTGTCGATTTCACCGGGGCCGTCACATTCGCATGCTAGATCCTGCAGTGGCTATCGCCACATCCGCACTCATGAGCACGGTATTGCTGGTGCTGCTCGGCTCCCTGCTTCGATCGGGGATAGCCGGCGTCCTCGAATGGTTCGTCGCCAATGCCGCGATGGCCGTCGGATTGCCGCTGATCCTGATGCGCGGCTGGATTCCGGATTACCTGTCCGTCGTGGCCGCGAACATGCTGATGGCACTGGCCGCCGTCACGTACTACGCGGGGTGCGCGCGTTTTCTGGGTCGTCCCGTCCGGTGGCCCGCGCTGGCCGGTTCACTGCTGCCGCTCGGGGTCGCGCTGGTCTACTGGCGTTACGTGATCGACAGCATTCCGCTTCGCGTACTCGTCACGACCCTGTTCAGCGCGGCATTTTGCGTCGCGATCGCGCTCCTGGTGCTCCGGTACCGTCCGACCGGCCGGCACGCGTATCCCTATCGGGTGACCGCGGCGATGGCCTTCCTCTTCGCGGGATGCCAACTGGCGCGCGGGATCCATTTCATGACGCTGGACGGCGTGTCGAGCCCGCTGATGTTCGCGTCGACGGGCAGCGTGATGCTGCTGGTCGCCAGTGCGGCCATCATGCCCACGCTGTCGATGTCCGCGATGATGATGGTGCACGACGTGCTGCTCGCCGATGCGCGCGAGGCGGCGAACCGGGATTACCTGACCGGGGCGCTCTCGCGCAAGGGTTTCGAAGCGGTCGCGCGCGCCCAACTGGCCGACGCGGGCAGGCGCGGCTTCCCCGTCTCCCTCCTGATCGCCGACCTCGATCATTTCAAGTCGATCAACGATACGCTTGGTCACGCTGGCGGCGACACGGTGCTGCGCGAATTCGTTCGCGTGGCCCAGGCGCAACTGAGGCGCGGCGACGTGCTCGGGCGCATGGGGGGCGAGGAATTCGCGGTGCTGCTGCCTGCAACGGAGCCGGACGACGCGCGGCGCCTTGCGGAGCGGCTGCGCAACGCCGTGCTGGCTCAGCCCGTGACCACGTCGAACGGCCCGTGCTCGTACAGCATCAGCGGCGGCGTGGCCGGCTGGCGGCCTGGCGAAAACCTGGACCACCTGAGTACGAAGGCGGACGCCGCGCTGTACGAGGCGAAGCGCTCGGGCCGCAACAGAGTGTGCGTGCACGGCGAGACGCCGGGCGCAAACGTCTCGCCGTCGCAAGGCGGCGTGGAGCCGGCTCCGGTGTCTTGAACACGCGGGCAAGGTGATCGAGCGGTCGCTTGCCCCGCGGATCATCGTCGGGGCGGTCGACATGTATCCGGATCAGGAACTCGGGGCGCGCTGCAGGGCGGCGCGCCGTCGAACTGGGGGAGCATTCGCGAGCCCGATGCGCTGTCGACACTCGATGCTGCCTATCTGGCGTGACGCGCGGGCCTCTTCGGAATTCGCACGACCGAGGCGTCGTGCGCCGCGGTGCTTCCGGCCTCGCCCGGCCCCCTTGGGCCAGGCGAGGCTGCAGAAGGGCGGACCGCTGCCCGCCATCGTCGCGCGCAACACCACAAATGCCCGCCAAATCCTGCCGACCTCGGTCGACGGCGACGGCATTGCTGTCCAACGAGCGCCTCGTGCCTGATATTGTCCATGCTCGTCGGAATGCCGCCGCCAGCCCGGCCATATCGTTGTTGTCGGCGTCGATGCGCCGTCGTCGTGCGGGGCGTAGGCAAGGGTAGCGTTGCTGGTCAAGGGTGTCGGGCATTCACTGTCGGCGAACCGCGCCCGGCCTCCTTGATTGGCGTGCATCTTAAATGAGCGTGCGCAGCGAAAACTGACAAGTTCTGACATCCGGAGCGCGAACGGCATCGGCGTGCCGGCGGGCATCGCATGTTCGGTTATAGTGTCGCCCGATCGCAGACACGAGTACGAATCGCGTGATGTTCCGGCTCATCTTCCTCATCCTGATTACCTTGGCCTCGGGAGCCTTCGCGGCAACGCCGATTACGCTGCCGGACGGCGGGCAGGTCAGCATCCGGAACGGCTGGGATCTGTTGCGCGACCCGGGCAACACGCTCACGATCGAGCGCATGTCGCAGCCCGAGGTCGCACGCGCGTTCGTCGGCCAGACGTCGGAGCCCGCGCTCGGCTATGTCAACGGCGCGGCATGGCTGCGCCTGACCGTGACCCGTCCGGCGAGCGCACCGCCGATGTGGCTGCTGGAATTGCGGTCGTCGCTGCTGAACGACGTCACGTTGTACGTGCCGCAGCCGGGCGGCGGGTACCAGCGCCACGTCGCAGGGGATCGCAAGCCGGTGGAGCAACGCGACATCGCGTACCGCAACCCCGTGTTTCGCCTGGATCTTCCGGCGGGCCAGCCGGTCACGCTCTATCTCCGAATCCGCAGCGCCAGCACCATGAGTTTCTCGATGACGCTGTGGTCGCCCGACGCGTTCATCTCTGCCACGAGCAAGGAATCCTTGCTGTTCGGCCTGCTGGACGCCGCGCATCTCGTGCTGCTCGTCTCGAGCCTGTGGCTGTTCCGGGTGACGCGCGATGCGTCGTTCGGGCTCTACGGGCTGAGCGTCATCGTGAACCTGCTCACAGCGCTCGGCGCCGAAGGCTACATCTATCAATACCTGCTGCCGGACTTTCCGGTCGCCAGCAATGCGATCTACCTGCTCAGCTGGCTGCTCGGCACGCCCGTCGGCACGCTGTTCACCGCGCACTACCTCGGCCTGTTCAACGGGCGCTGGCGGCGTCCGACGATCGCTTTTTCCGCACTGACGATCGTCGTGGCGCTGGCAGCCGCACCCCTGATGCTGGTCGTCAATGTCTGGTGGGTGCGCCCGCTCTACCTGTTCTGGCAGATGGCGGTCATCCTCGTCACGATGGGCGTTGCGCTCTGGCTCACTGCCCGCGGACACCGGCATGCGCGGGTGGTCGTGCTCGTGCTGCTGCTGTTGCTCGGCGGCAGTGCACTCCGGGTCGCGCGCAACGTCGGCTGGATTCCGCCGGGGCTGCTCGCCGACAACGGCGGATATCTCGGCATGCTCGCGTTCATGCTGATCATGAATTCGGCGATCAGCTCGCGCTACAACGCGATGCGCAATGCGATGGAAGCGGCACAGGCTGACGCATTGCGTGTCGCGCGCCAGGCCGAGCGCGACCTGGAAGCCAAGGTCGCGCTGCGCACCCAGGCGCTTCGGGAAGCGATGGAACAAGTGGAAGCGTCGCTCGCGATGGAAAAGCGCGCACAGGACGAGCAGCGCCAGCTTCTGGCAACCGTGTCGCACGAGCTGCGGACGCCGCTGGCCGTCATTGACGCCACCGCCCAGAATCTTGACCTCGACGATTCCCGTGCCGATCCGCTGACCT
Source organism: Burkholderia sp. 4NA327C6 (assembly GCF_005502655.1). Lineage (NCBI taxonomy): Bacteria > Pseudomonadati > Pseudomonadota > Betaproteobacteria > Burkholderiales > Burkholderiaceae > Burkholderia > Burkholderia sp. 4NA327C6. The sequence goes on from NZ_SCNZ01000041.1 coordinate 27,949, forward strand.
CGTCGCGCTACCGGAAAATCCTGCGCGCGACGCAGCGTTTGACGGTGCTGATCAACGACTCGCTGCACGAGGACGGGTTCGAACTGCTGCGACGTGGGACCCGCATCGGCGCCACTCGGCTGGCAGCGCTGCTCGACGATGCGGCCGCCGCCGCCGGGGCGCTGTCCGATGGCCACCGCCTCGAAATCGACGCAAGAGACCTGCCGGACGCCTTCCTGTGTGACGGCAGCCTCACGCGCCTCGTGCTGCGCACGCTCGCCGACAATGCCGTCAAATACACGCCCGGCGGCACCCGGATCGTGCTGCGCGGCCGGCGTGTGCCGGCCGGTGTGGAGCTGGAAGTGGAAGACGATGGCCCCGGCATTGCGCCGGCGGACCTGCCGCACGTGTTCGATCGTTTCTTTCGAGGCCGCAACGTGGGCCGCAAGCCGGGAACGGGCCTCGGCCTCCCGTTGGCGCGCCGCATGGTCGAGATGCAGGGCGGCACATTGAACCTCGTCAGTGAGGCAGGGCACGGCTGCCGGGCGACGGTCTTTTTGCCTGCAGACGCGAACCGGGCGGCCGTTGCCGCTCAGGCCAGCATCAGCGGCACGGCGAACGTGTAGCCGGTGCGATGGACGGTCTTCAGCGGCAGTTCCGAACCGGCCTCGCTTCGCCAGCGCTGCCGCAGTCGGCTGACCATCGTCTCGAGCCTGCGTTCGTCGTAGTCGACCCAGTCGAAGCCGAAATCCTCCGCGATCTGCCGCCGGCTCACGGCCTTGGATGGATGGCGCGCCAACAGAGAGAGCAGGGCGATCTCGCTGGCCGACAGATCGAGCCGGCCGCCGGCCGGCGCGGTCAGCACGCGCGCCTGGCAGTCGAGCCGCCAGTCGTGTGCTACCCGGCGGCCGAGCGCCTGGAGAATGGCGTCGAGTTCGAGCAGCTTCACCGGCTTGACGAGATAGTGATCGGCGCCGCCAATCAGGCCGTCGATCTTGTCCTGGGTCTCGCCGCGGGCAGTCAGCATGACGATGCCGCAGTCGCGATGCCGGGCCCTGAGCCACACGGCCGCGTCGAAACCGCTCCCGTCCGGCAGCATCACGTCGATGATCGCAAATGCGAGATCCGACGCCCGTGCCTGGAACTCCGCGACCGTGCCAGCCTGATCGACCGTCCAGCCGCGCTTTTCCAGGAATGCGGCGATTTCCTCGCGCAACTCGACCTCGTCGTCGAGCAACAGCACCTTTGCCATACCGCTACCTTCGATCCGCGTTGTGTAGTTGCGGCGTCTTGCCTTCGTTTCCGCCGCGATCGACGGCCGTGCCGCGCGGGATGACGCGACGCAGCCGTCATTGGCCCCGTATTCGCCTGCGTTCTGCAAGCGCCGGGATTTTAGCCGACCGTGGCTGCGCGAGGCTGGATTACGGGCGGTCAGCATCTGTGATGCCGAATTGACATAAGAGAATTCGCCTACCAAGCTGACCGGAAGCGATTTTCGATTCGCGCTTCCAAGTGGATCCCGAGGAATCAACCCAGGTCGATAATCGTGCAGATTCCCGTTCTCCGGAGATCAAATGCCAAAATCGTTCCAGCGTTTCACCCTCAATGTGACGCTTCAGCATATTGATCCGCCGATCTGGCGTCGGATCGAAGTCGAAGGAACCGAATCTCTGCGCAAGTTGCATCATATTCTGCAGGCAGCCTTCGGGTGGGAGGACACCCATCTGCACGACTTCCTGATCGACGGCATGACCTACGCCATGTTCGAAGTCGATGACGTGATGGACTTCGCTGACCCGGGCACGACTGCCGACGACAGGAAGATTCGTTTGCAGACGGTCCTGAAGCCAGGTTCGCGCTTCATTTATCGATACGACTTCGGGGACGGCTGGAATCACAACGTCGTGGTTGAGAAGATGGAAACGGTCGAGAGCGAACCGTGGGGAGAAGCCCAAGTCATTGACGGCGCTCGTGCTTGTCCGCCGGAGGACGTGGGCGGCCCAAGGGGCTATGAGGCGTTCCTGGATACGTTATCCGACGATCCGGACAGTGAACAGGCAGCGCGTTACCGAAACTGGATCGGCCCCGGTTTCGATGCGGAGCTGTTCGATCTGCGTGCAGCCAATGCAGCGCTGTTACGCATGGCTTCCAACCGCTGGGGCAACCGATAACACACTGAGTCGAGACTTATTTGGCGGAAACGCGACATCTGAGCTTGGGACCTACGCCAAGTAGTTCGATAATTCACGTTATGTCAAATAAAAAAGATCTGCGAAGATTCATTTTCTAATTCAGACCGCCCGACTCCGACGACACGATCGTGCTGATCGTCAAGGATGGCTGCATTGTCCTTGCTCGCAACTCATAATAACGTCCCATTGTTTTCTTGCTCGGGATCCTGCGTGGGTTGTGGATTTCTCTATTCGCTCCATCTCTTCTGCGAGATATTTGAAGTGTTTCTTGTCGATTGTTACGTTTCGCCGGAATGTTTTGTTGATTGCCATTGGGAAGGTTAAAGAGGCGGCGTCTCCAATGTGTGCGCCCCAGAACAATTCGCTCCTGCAACGCTCGGTGCATATCGTTGCCGGTGCAGTGAAATTTCCTTGACTTTTGCTGCGATAGTCTCCCTCGATATCAGTGAGCGTAACATGCTGATTTTTTATGTTAAGTAAATTGTCGAAAAATGCATCTTGCTCGGCGTGCCCCTTCGATCCGCTCTCGTACGTTTTCGGATTTCCATTTCCTATGATAATAGTGGCGCGGACGTGATTCAAATGATCTTTCTCCAACCCCGTTGGATCGGTCCACCTAAATAAATTTGGGGCAAACTGATATGGATTTACCCCGCCCGCAAGTCCGATTGGGTCTTGGCTGACAAAAAATCCGATATCTGGATCGAAATATCGATATCGGTTGTAGTGCAATCCTGACTCTTTGTCGAAAATTTGCCCCTGCAATCTAATCGGTTGCTCGACGACATCTGTTTTGATATCGATAACTTTTCCGAGCGATCCATAGCGAGCCTCCCACACCAATAGGCCAGAATGATCAAGCATTCTCACGGGGGTGCCATTTAAATCATTATCGAAGAAGAATGAAATATTTTTCAGGTGTGCCGAGGTGTCGAATATTTTCCCGGAACTGTGGTACGAATCCGCATCTGCGGAACTGGGGTCGCTTTGTTGATGGTGATTCCCGTATAAGGCGACCAGAGCCTGGAAGGTTTCGGGATAATAAACCAACTCGCGCTCTTGGTGGATCGATTGCTTCGATTGCATATGATTGCCCTGCGATTTTTCGTCGATACCGGAAACGGATTCAATAATCATTGTTGCGGCATCCCAGAAGTAGCGGCACTCATATGATGGCGTTTCGGTATTTTTTTTGATTGATCTCGATTGATGTCGTCCATGTTTTGCGTGCACGATCTTACGCGTACGTCGGTGTAGTGCATCATATTCATATAATGTGCGGCACTCAGTCTCCGGCAGTGACGTTGGCGATGTCGACTCAGTTTCTATCAATTGACCTGAAACATTCCAGTGCAAAACTAGATCCTGATTGGCTCCTTGTTTGTGAGTCAGATTGCCGGCGCGATCATACGTATAGAAAAAATCGCCATACTCACCTTCTCGGACCCAGGTATCGATGTGTGGATCCTGGCCGAATACACCGTGCTGCGGATCAAGACGAATTCGTGTTTTCATCAAATTACCTGCCGGGTCGTATAGAAAACGTTGTAATTTCCCCGCAGGTTCGATATGCCCAATCAGTCGGCCCATCGGATCGTATTGATACCGATCGGTACCTAAACGAGAGTCGCGTTTTTCAAGAAGTTCGCCATTGGTGTCATGTGTGTATTCGTTAAAGGACAACACGCCAGCATCGGAGTGCAAGGACTGCCTTGCCAGCAATCCTTCCGACGTGTACGACAACTCCCGGCGCAATTCGGGTCCCAGTTGTTCGAAGCGAATTCTGCCAAGAGCATCTCGGTCAAACACAATCGGTTCTGCGTCGTCGATTTGAATGGAGCTGACCATATCCAGCAAGTCGTACCTGTAACGAACGATATGTGTGACGATTCTGCTGCCTGTATCTAGGCAGGTCCGACGTTCGATACGATTACCTGCCGAGTCATACTTACTGGTAATCGTGAAATCGCTGCCCTGCTTTTCTTGGGTTACGCGCCCGGCGGTGTCGTATTCAAGTTCGACGCGAATATTGGAATTTTCTGCAACATTCAATCTGCCAATATGGTCGTACGAGAACCTTTCCATGTGGAATCCGCTGGGCTGCCGTTGATCGACTATGCGCTTCTGCACGACACGGGCGCGCGTATCCGTTTCGTACTCAATTACTTGCCCCATCGGATCAAAGCTACGCAGCAAATCTCCCGCCGCACTGTATTCATAGCGTCGCGATTGTCCCCAGTAATCGACTTCCTCGACGAGGCGCCCCAAGGAATCACGTTTCAACTGATATTGCTCACCTTGCTCATTGACAACACCAATCAGTCGCTCCTCAGTGTCGTACCGATATTCGACCGTACTTCCGTCTGGTGCCGATCGTTTCGTAATTTGGCCGAGAGATGAGTACTCGAATTGAGTGATTCTTCCACTTGAATCGCGGTAACGTATCAGATTGCGGTCACTGTCGTAACTGCAAGAAAATTTCCGATCTCCGGGTTCTATTGCACTAATTATATCACCGTTGCGATCGTACTCGTAACGGCTTACTTGATTCAACACGTTGACTGTATGAATCACGTTTCCGCGCGCATCATAGGTGTATCGGGCATGATGTCCCAACGCGTTGACGACATCTGTAAGATTACCGTCATCGTCATAAGTAAAGTTGGTCACGGCGCCGCGAGGACCGGTAAACGAGATAAGTTGTCCTAGTATATCGTAGCTGTACAGTGAGCGTGCTTGCGATGGCAATACCTGTTCGATAAGGTTGCCGCGGTCATCCCAAGTAAATTGCCACTGTCTTGTTCCCATGTCTGTCACACGCAATGGCTTGTGATTCGCACCGTACTTCACGTGTATGCCGGTGCCGTCGGGTAATGTTTGATCAAGTAGGTTGCCGTATATGTCGTAAGACCACATGGTAGTGCGTCCCACGGGATCAGTCGCTGCGTTAGTGCGGCCTCGTGTATCGCTGCAGTAACTCCATATACCACCGAGCGGATCGATACGCGCTACAGGCATACCACGCTCGTTGGCCTGAAGGATTGTTGTGTGCCCCAGGGAATTGGTAATTCTCGTCTCGTGATGTTCGACATCGTAGACAAAATGATAATCGAAAATTCCTTTTTCACCCCAGGCGTGATCGACGCGCCACAAACCATCGTCGTGTTGCAGGTGACTGTAATAAAAAGATATCCCCCGAGCACTCGTGTGTCGAATCATTCGATGACTATCCGTGTAAGCGAATCGATGCGGCTGTCCCATCGCGTCGCGTGTGGCAATCAGATTTCCATTCTGGTCATGCTCGTAAGCAACGAGCGGGTGTGCATGGCCGTTCGCATCGATCAAAGTCAACGCGGTGAGTAGCTTTGTTTGCTCTTCCACCCGACTATTCACGAATGCGTCGCACTCGATCGTGCGTCCGCTCGTCACTTCTCCCCTCCATTCGACCAGACGTACAAGGTCGCCCTCAGATCCACGCTCGAATGCCCAGGCATTACCGTTTGGATCGATCATACGTTCAACAAGCAACGCTACCGTTGTGTTTCCTCCTAGCGTTTCCGCTGAGTGTTGCCAGTGCGTCGGTACCACAAACTCGTGCTCAATCCCGGCACGCGTGCGTAAGACAAGGTATTCGCCCCGCCGGTATAACACGTGCCCGTACTGCCAGTCATATATGTTCGTTGGCGATCCGCCTGTACTTGGCATCGCGTCGAAAGCCGTCGTGTGATCAGGAAAGTGCGCAGAAATACCCACCCCGTTCTCGTGGTGAATAAGTTGAAGTCGGATATCAGCCAGCGTTTGCCATCCCACTCCGATTGCTCCATGCCGCATATTGTGACTTGCATAGTAGCGATCCCAGATGAGGGGGAATCGCCCTGCAATCGTAAAGTCATGCTGTTGTACGATCACTTCACCGGTGATCGAGTCGACGGGCTCCGCGTCTAGCACCTTGCATTTGAGAAACCCAGGTTTCAAATGCAGCTTGTCCGCCAGCGCCTTCGCCCACTTCGAACCACGAAACGCCTTGAACAAGCCCTTCGCCGCCGCCGCCATGTTCACGATCGGCGGCCCACCTACCAACACCGGCCGTCCCGCCGGAATCGGCAACATCACCGAACTCGGCATTGACGGATACGTCCGATCCGTATGCGCGCTGTTATGCGGAGGCGGCTCCATTCCGACCGACCAGCAACTCAACGCCTCCAGCGCCATGTACGACATCGGATCGTTGTTGGCGAGCACCGTCTTGCTGCCCATGAACGATTCCCCGTCGTTCGACGGTTCAACCTCCTCAGGCGGCGGCGCAAACGACTCCCCGAGCGGAAAATGCAACCCCGGAACGTGATACGCATGGGTACCCGCCGTGGCACGCATCATCCCGTTCACAAAAATCGGCCTGCCGCTGCTGCCACCTGACCCGACGTTCGAGCCGAGATCGTCACTTATGCGGTTCTTGATCCGATTGGCGTCTTTCGCCAATCTCATGCCCTCAGCGATAGTCGGATCGTTCTTGAAGTCCGGCAGCTTTCCACCGCCCATGAGTTCATTGACTTGCTGATTCGCTTCATCTGCCAAGTGTTCCAGCTTCTTCACATCTTCGGGATGGTGTTCGATGTATTCAGTCACCTTCTCCTGCGCGATCATCGTCGCAATGCAGCCAACCACGGCCTTTGCGGCCTGGATGTACTCGCGCTTATCGAGCATGAACCCGACATGAGGATGCGGCAGGAACACCGGCGGTGTACCCGGCGTGACCAGTACCGAATGAACGTCGACGCCAACAACCGGATCGAGGTGCTTGACGGCCAGAAGTGCCACGGTTTCGCCCCCCCGCTCAGCGCCCACTGCGCAACGCCGCGACCTTCTCGCTCAACGCGTTGCGCCGTCGGTCCTGCGTACCCAGCTGCGACACCATCCACTCGACAACCATCGGCAGACTGCTGTTCGCCCGCATCGGCTCGTCGATCATCAACCCCGCATCGAGCGCATTGAACCCGGCCTCCAGCGCGTGCTCGCGCTCCCCTGCCCGCTCCCAGCACACCGCGCTCATCCGCCAGGCCTCGACCGTCATCAGCCCGTCCTTCGCCGCCGTGGTCGACGCCACCGCGCGCTCGTAGCAATACGCCGAGTGTGCATAATCCTTGTGCGTCAAATGCACGCTCGCCTCGCCGAACAACCCGTTCGCCACGAGCTTGTGCCCTGCCGGATGCCCGGCTTCAACCGCCCGCGTACCGCTGCTGGCCGCACTCCGATACGCGTCGATCGCCTTCTCCCGATCACGCCACTTCAGATAAGCAGCCCCCGCGATCAGATGCACGACAACGCACTGATCGAACCACTGCTCGCGCTCTGCCACCTTCAGCGCCGCCGCGCGCAGTTCCTCCAGCCGGGCAGGACTACCGCCTTCGATCATCTCGGTCAGCATCACGAAATGCCGTCGAAACTCACCGCTCGGCCCGCGCTCGCCCGATTCCGCCAGCAACTCACGCGGCACGCTCGCCATGGAATACTTGCCGTGCACGACGCGCACCGCGGCGCGATGCCGTTGCATCAACGACGCAAACGGCGCGATATCGATACGCGGCACGACGAAGCGCACACGCTCGGCAAGCTGCGGCGCGATCGCAATGATCGACAGCAAATCGTCCATCCATCGCACCCATGCCGTTTCATCTCGCACTTTCACAGGTTCCAGCACGAACACCATCGCCGGAAAAACATCCGGATGGTGCTGCATGAGGCTATCGGTAACCGCGAACAGATACAGCAAGGGATTCTTGCCGTCGTCGTACGGCGCCTGCCAGTCCGCACGCACGCCTTGCGCATGGGATGCCTCCCGCCGGCTGTCGTAGAACGCAATGAGCTCGTCTGTCAGCGCCTTCGCATAACCAGATTCGTTGACGAACGACGCCCGCATCGTCCTGACCGCGCACGACGTTTCGTCCTGGACCTGGAAATACAGCCGCACGAGCTCCGCATCCGTCTCGTCGGTCCGCCAGATCATCAATCGCGCATCCTGCTCTTTCGCGAAACTCATCCAGTCGGTATGCGCATCCATGAACCTGCGCTCCACAGGATTGGTCGGCTGCCAGTTCTGCATTCGCGCGGGCCTCCGTCACGGATTCAGTTTCAGGACGGCACCTTCGACCGTGTGCTCGGCGGTCGCCGACGACGTCACCGTCTTGCCGTTCACGCTGTGGGTGTTCGTACCGGTCGACGCGACGTTGACGCCCTGGATCGAGATCGTGCCGTCGCTCTTCATCACGATGCTCGACATCCCGCAGACGAGCGAAAGCTGGTCGCCGGCGTTGACGGTCACCTGATGCTGTACGTTCGTCGTATGGTTCGCACCGACGTTGACGGTGTGTTCGCCGCCGACCGTGTGCGTATGCGCATTTGCGATCGTCGACGTTCTCGTGCCGATCTCTTCGGTATGCGCCGATGCAACCAGCGTCTTCATGTCCTGCGACGTCGTCTGGTACATCTGCCCGACGTTCAGCGTCTTGCCTTCGCCGATCGTTTCGGTCTTGGCATGCGTGACCGATTCCGTGTGGCTGCCGCCGATTGTCGCTTCGCGATCCGACGCGATCGTCACGGTCTCCTTCTTCCCGACCGTTCGCGTCCGGTTCCCACCCACTGCATGCGTCTCATTCGCCCCGATCTGCGCGACCCGGTTCTGCCCGATATTCACCGTCTCGTTCTGCCCCACACTCCTCTGCCGGTTGTTCTTCACCTGCATCGTTTCGTCGTTCCCGACCGTATGCGTATGGTTGTTCCCGACAGACAGCGAGTGATCGGCCTCCGTCTCCGCATCGAAATTCCGCTCGGCATGCATCCACAGTTGCTCGGCGCCCTTCTTGTCCTCGAACCGGAATGCATTGGCGTGGTCGGTCGTTCCACCCGGCGACGACCGCGACAACAGCCCGCTCTGCGTCGCACTTCCGGGCAACCCCCACGGCGGCATCTTCTCGCCGTTGAAAACCCGCCCGGTGACGATCGGCTCATCGGGATCGCCATTGAGAAAATCGACCACCACCTCATCGCCCACCCGCGGAATCTGCACACCCCCGAACCCACCTCCGGCCCACGGACTCGACACCCGCACCCAGCACGACGAATCCTGGTTGCTTTGCCCGTACCGGTCCCAGCGGAACTGCAGCTTCACGCGCCCATACTGGTCGGTCCAGATTTCCTCTCCCGGCGGCCCGACGACGGTGGCCGTCTGCGGCCCGTTGGTGCGTGGCCGCGGCGTCTCGCGCGGCGACCGGTAAGGCAGGCTCGACGGCTGCACGAGCATCATCGTCTGATGCACGACGGCCTCCGCACCTTGATCGCTCGCATACGCGTTCTCCTGAAACCGGTACTGGCACCGCACGATCAGGTACTCGCGGTTCTGGTCCGCTCGCGGGCAATGTTCGAGCGTGAACAGATAACCGGGCGCGACACCCCGCACGTCGGTATCGGCGCTCGCCCGCTCATGTTCCGCCTGCTGTTCCTCGAGCCGCACGCGGCTGTAATGCGCACCGGGTGCATCGTCGCGATACCCCCCCGGCCACTCGAACGAAGCAAAACCGTCGTGATCGTGCCCACGCGGATCGACCTTCTGCGACGAAAGATCGGCGCGCGGCTTCGTATAGTCGTAATCGGTGGTCTGGTGCCGGCCGACGCTCACCGCCTGCGCCGGCAGCCAGCCGTCGATGTGCTCCTCGTCGGCGATCGCGGTGCGGTCGCGCGCGATGTACGGAATCGTCTCGTAGCCGGGCAGCACGGTGTGCGACGACATCGCGTCGCCGAGCATCAGCGTATGCGTGTCCTCGGCATGCCGGAACCAGAAGTAGATCCCCTCGAACTCCATCAGCCGCGACACGAACGCGGCATCAGTCTCGTTGTACTGCACGCAGTAGTCGCGCGGCACATACGATTCGGCGAGGTGATTCTCGATCGGGAAGCCGTATGTCGACAGCACCTCCTGCACGATCTCGGGCACGGTCTTGTTCTGGAAGATCCGGCAATCGGAGCGGCGCGTCGCGAGCCACAGCCACGGGCGCACGATCAGTTCGTAGCCGTAGTAGCGCTCGGCGCGCCGGCCGGACAGCGATGCGCGCGCAACGATCCCGTTCAGGTAGCGGGTCGACAGGTCCTGCTGTTCGATCCGCACCGTCACGGGCTTGCCGAGCAGGTCCTTCAGCGACAGACTGTGACTGTCGGCGAGCGCCTCGATCCGGTATTCGAACAGGCGGCCGAGTTCATCGCTGCCGTCGAGCGTATGGAACTTGAGGCCGTCGCCGTGCGGGCTGTCGAGTGTGAATACGCGATTCACGTCGTTTCCTCCTCGTCGAACCGGTACGTGAATTCGCCGTCGGCGGCGCTCAGCTCGATCGACGCCAGCGTGCGGCCCTCGAGCGTGGCCTGCAGGACTGCGCGGCCGATGCGCGGCATCACGGTGTGCGTGAGGATCGCGTCGACCATCCGGCCGCCGGATTCGATCGTCCGGCACCGCTCGACGACCAGCGCGGTCGCCGCATCGGTGCAGCGCAGCCGGATGCCATGATGTTCATCGATCCGCTGCTCGATTCGCCGCAACTGCAATGCGACGATGCGCGCGAGCGTCGCATCGGTGAGCGGGTAGTACGGCACGACGGTCAACCGGCCGAGCAGCGCGGCGGGAAACACGTCGAGCAGCGGCGCGCGTAATGCATCGGCGAGCGTCTGCGTGTCGGGCAGACGCTCAGGATTGCGGCACAGCTGCATCACGCGATCGGCGCCGACGTTCGACGTCAGCAGGATCACCGTATGCCGGAAATCGATGTCGCGCCCCTCGCCGTCCTCCATCCAGCCCTTGTCGAATACCTGGAAGAAAATCTCGTGCACGTCGCGGTGCGCTTTCTCGATCTCGTCGAGCAGCACGACGCTGTACGGGCGGCGGCGCACGGCTTCGGTGAGCACGCCGCCCTGCCCGTAACCCACGTAGCCGGGCGGCGCGCCCTTCAATGTCGACACCGTATGCGCCTCCTGGAATTCGCTCATGTTGATCGTGATCGCGTTGTGTTCGCCGCCGCACAGCGTGTCGGCGAGCGCGAGCGCGGTCTCGGTCTTGCCGACGCCGGATGGGCCGCACAGCAGGAACACGCCATGCGGTTTCTTCGGATCGTCGAGCTTGGCGCGCGCGGTCTGGATGCGCTCGGCAATCAGTTCGACCGCGTGCTGCTGGCCGACGACGCGCTCGCCGAGCGTATCGGCGAGCTTCAGCACGGCCTGCGTTTCGTCGCGCACCATCCGGCCGAGCGGAATGCCAGTCCAGTCGGCCACGACGGCGGCCACCGCGTGCGTATCGACGGCAGGCAGCACGAGCGGCGCATCGCCCTGCAGGTCGGCCAGCGCCTGCTGCGCGGCCGAGAGACGGTTTTGCGCCGCAACTCGTGCATCCGCATCGAGTGCGTGTGACGGATCGTCGTCGAGCAGCAACGCACGGGCATCGACGATCGCCGTCAATGCGTCGCGTTCGGTTCGCCAGCGCGTGTCGAGCCGGTCGAGCTCGGTCCGGGCGGCGGCAATGTCGTGCTCGATCGCATCGCGCCTTGCGGTATCGCCGGTGCCGAGTGCGCATTCGCGTCCGATCCGCTCCTGTTCGACGCGCAGGCTGTCGATCCGGCGGCGCGCATCTTCGATCGGCGCGGGCACCGCGTGCTGGCTGACGGCGACGCGCGCGCAGGCCGTATCGAGCAGGCTGATCGCCTTGTCCGGCAGTTGCCGGGCGGGAATGTAACGGTGCGACAGCGTGACGGCGGCCTCCAGCGCGTCGTCGAGCACGAGCACGCGATGGTGTGCCTCGAGCTTCCCGGCCAGGCCGCGCAGCATCGTCAGCGCAGCCGCTTCTTCCGGTTCATGCACGTGCACGAGCTGGAAACGTCGCGTCAGCGCAGGATCCTTCTCGATGTACTGCTTGTACTCCGACCACGTGGTCGCACCGATCGTGCGCAGCAGCCCGCGGGCGAGCGCGGGTTTCAACAGGTTCGCGGCATCGCCGGTGCCGGCTGCCCCGCCCGCGCCGACGAGCGTGTGGACTTCATCGATGAACAGGATCGCCGGCCGCTCGGACGACATCGCCTCGTCGATCACGCCGCGCAGCCGGCTCTCGAACTCGCCCTTTACGCTCGCGCCGGCCTGCAGCAGCCCGATGTCGAGCAGGTACAGTGCGACGTCTTGTAGCGACGGCGGCACGTCGCCGGCGGCGATCCGCAGCGCGAAGCCTTCCGCGACAGCCGTCTTGCCGACGCCGGCCTCGCCGACCAGCAGCGGGTTGTTCTGCCGGCGTCGCAGCAGGATGTCGACGATCTGGCGAATCTCCGGATCGCGCCCGATCACCGGATCGATCTCGCCGGCCCGCGCGCGGGCGGTGAGGTCGACAGCGAAACGTGAGAGCGCCGCGCCGTCGGAGGCGGCTGTGGTTGCACCGCGCATTCCCGTGTCGCCGCCAGGAGCCGTCTGCCCGGCCGCCTGCGCCTCTGGTGAACCTTCGACGATCGACCCGAGTTCGTCGGCGAGCACGTCCGGCACGATGCGCTCGAATTCGCGCGTGATCGCCAGCAGCACGTTGCGCAACTGCGGTGTTTTCAGGATCGCGAGCAGCAGCACCGCGCCGCGAATGCGCGTCGCGTCGTACTTCAGCGTCGTGTAGACCCATGCGCGTTCGACCGCATCATCGATATGCACGGACAGATCCGACACCGAGCCCGCGCCACGCGGCAGCTTGTCGAGCGCGGCCACGAGCCCGCGGTCGATCGCGGCGTCATCGACCCCGAAGTGGCGCAGCACGCGCTGCAGGTCGCCGTCGGGCCGCTGCAGCATCTGCTTGAACCAGTGCGCAAGCTCGACGTACGGATTGCCGCGCAGCCGGCAGAAGCCGGTCGCCTGCTCGAGCGTCTCGTAGAGGAACGGATTCAGCTTTCCGAACAGGTTGGCGCGGCCGATATCGGACATGACGGTTCCCGTTTAGGCGGTTTCGCGATGAAGGGGGGCGCCGCCGCGCCGCACGTCGTAGCGGACGACGAGGTCGCGCGCGGGGCCGGGGTCGAGCCGTTGTCCGAGCCACGCGGTGCGGCCGATGCCCTGCGGCGCGCCGAGCGCGATCGCCGGCACCGCGTCGGCCGCCAGTTCGAGCTGCACGTCCCAGTCGAACTCGATGCCGACGTATTCGCGCACCCATTGCGCGAGCTGCCGCGCATGCGGGCCGCCCGGCAGGAAACGGCGGTAGGCATCGAGCGACAGCGGGCCGAGCACGATCCGGAAGCGCGACTGCGCATCGCGCACCGCGATGCCGAGCGCAACGGCGCCGACCCGCAACGTCGGCCGCGTCGCGCGGATCGTGCAGCGCTGTGAACGTTCGATCGCGACCCATTGCGGCACGTGCTCGACGATGCGAGCCTCGACGCCGAAATGCCGGCGCAGGATCTGCACGAGCCCTTCGGGGTTGCGCGTGTGCCGCACGAGATGGCCCGCGTGGAAATAGCGCGCATGCGGCGCGAGCGTGTCGGCGTCGGCATGGATGTCGGCTTTCGTGACGGGCTTGTCGCCATGCGCGGCCCGCCCGATCAGGCTCGCGACATAACCGTCGAACCGTGCGCGTTCCGGGCGATCGAGGCTCACCGTCGGCTGCGCGTCGGCCCACGCGCGGTAGAACAGCAGGATCAGCCGGTGATGGAACAGGTCGGCGAACGCGGCGAATGTCGGGTCGTCGTGCTGCGCCGCGCGTTCGTGCGCGTATTCGGTCAGGTGCGTCGGCAGCGGCCCGTTCGGGCCGAACAGTCCGAACCCGTGGATCGCGATGCGCGGCGGCATGCCGCTGCCGTCATCGCTCACGCCGGCCAGCATCGACGCCGCGAACGCGAGCGACGGCTGCTGCCCGAGCCGCACCGTCTCGTCGCGCGGCCGCGTGGCATGGCCGAGCGGCGGGCGTCCGGGCGACAGCGCATCGAGCCAGCGCAGCGCCTGGAACAGGTCGTAACCGTGCGGCGCGGCGCGCAGGCGCGCCCACCACGCGTCGCGGCGAGCGGCTTCGGCGGCGGGCCCGGCACCCGGAGACATATCGCGCCTCATATCGCGGGCCGCCTGCCGATGCGCGCCGGCCAGTGTGCGAGCGTGCCGCGCTGCGCGCTGGTCAGCACGCATTCGGCGAACGCGTTGATCGACACGTGGCGCGCGAAGAACTGTTCGAGCACCGCGCCGAGCAGGAATGGGCTGTCGCCGGAGAACGCATGATCGTCGACGGTCACGTTGACCTGCACGCCGCGCCCGAACATCAGCGGGCCGGACGCCGGCAGCCGACGGAACACCGGGGAAAACGCCACGCGCAGCAAGCCGTCGATCTGCCGGCGCATCGCGACGTCGGCCGGGTCGGCATGCAGGCCGAGCAGTTCGCGCAGCGCATACGCGCCCTCTTCGTCGTCGAGATCGGTCAGCGTGTGGCGTGCGAGCCCGAGATGGCGGATCAGCCGCCACGCGGTTTGCGCATCGGCGATCGGCGGGCGCGGCCGCGACGGGCCGCGGATCGCGACGATGCTTTCGACCGGGGCCGACACGCGCAGCGTGAACGTGTTGGCGTCGCCGGGCGGCTGCAGCAGCACGAGATCGCGGTTCGTGCACAGCGTGTCGGCCGCCAGGTGGCGCATCGTCTCGTCGTACGGCGCGCACTGGCTGTCGACGAGCGACACATACGTCTCGCTGCCGACATAGCCGGTGCGTGTGCCGTTCGCGCGCGCCTGCGCGGAGACCAGCCTCGGTTCGCGCCGCACCGTGTAGTACGCGCCGTGGTTGCCGTCATCGCTCGCGAACGACGCGTGAAACGGCCGGAATTCGCGCGACTGGCCGCCGTCGCGCGGCTCGCTCGCGAGCCGTTGCACCGCATAGACCTCGTAGTCGAGCGGACGGCTGCGATCGACGACGACATGGTGTTCGCGCGCGCCTGGCTGCAACGGGATGCGGTCGGCACGGCGCGCGAACAGGTTCACGGCCGGCGTGCAGTTCAGCGCGAGGTGTTTCGCGCTGACGGCCGCTTCGAGTGCCGCATCATGGCGGTCGAACAGCACGGTCAATTCGAACTCGTCGCCGGTCGCGCGTGCGAGCGCGGCGCGCAGCCCACCGATGCTGAAGAACAGGAAGCGCGCAGGAAACGCGAAATACTCGCGAAGCAGCCGGTAGCCGTGGAAGCTGCGGCCGTCGTCGGGCAGGATTGCCTGTGCGGGATCGAAGCCCTCGTGGACGATCTCGTCGGCGTCGAGCGTATGCAGCCAGCGCGGCGGCTGCGCCGGATCGTGGCACACCACGCCGAGCGCATGCGCGGCGATCAGTTCGAGCAGGTGCAGCGCATCGCGCTCGGGGCCCGCGAGATGGAACGTCAGCCGGTCGAGCGGCAACCGGGAAAGCCTGGCGCCGCCGCGCGCCTTCAGCCGGATGCGCAGCGCGCCGCGCACGTCCTGCCGCGCGGCGAAGGCGCCACGCGGCAGCCACGACGGCGCGCCGGTGACGGTCGCATCGGTCAGTTCCAGCGGCCACAGCGTCAGGTCGTGCGCGGTGCGGAATTCGCATGCGGTCTGCTCGGACGCGGCCGGACGCGCGCGCAGCGCGGTGCCGGCCGGCAGCCGCCAGCCTTGCGCAAGGCTGCCTTCGTTCAACAGCGGCGCGAACCGCACGATCGCCATCGACGGCAGCGGCGCGATATAGCCGGGATACACCGCATCGAGCAGCGCCTGTGTGAAGCGCGGAAACTCGGCGTCCATCTTGAGCTGCACGCGCGCGGTGAGGAAGCTGAAGCCTTCGAGCAGCCGCTCGACGTACGGATCGGGCGGCCCCGATTCATTGAGCCGCAGCCGCGCGGCCACTTTCGGGAACTGCTGCGCGAATTCGCCGCCGAGTTCGCGCAGGTACGCGAGTTCGCGGTTGTAGTAGTCGAGCAGGCGCGTATCCATTGCGTCAGGCCCCCGCCACGGATTGCAGCGACATCGCGCCCGTCTCGAGATCGAGGTCGGAGCGCAGCACGAATTCGAGCGGGTGCGGGATCGACCACAGCGTGCCGCGAATCTCGAACAGCAGCACGTTGTGGCGCCGCTCGCCCACGCGGCCGCCGGCCACGTCGATCACGCTGCGCACTTCGACGCTGTCGGGCGCGATGCGCGGCTCGAAGCGGACGATCGCGTCGCGGATCGACGCCTCGACCGACATCCGCTCGACGCCCGACATCGGCTTGCCCACGAGCGGCCGCATCCCGTAGTTGAGCACCGACGCCTGTGCATGCGCGAACGCCGACCAGTCGACGAAACCGTCCTCGGCGTTGCGCGTATTGAGCAGCCACGCGAGATCACGCAGCACGGCCGCGCGCAGGCGTTCGGTGCCGATCCACTGCGCGCCGGGCGCTTCGGTCGCGCGCTGCGGCGTGTCGTCGGTGAGCCGGTCGAGCAGCGCGGGCTGGAGCCGGTCGCGCAGGCTGCCCTCCCGCCCGTCGCGGGTTCGCGGGTCGTCCATGGTCATCTCGGCGCCGTCACATCTCGGTGTTTTCCTTGATGTTCCAGCCGACGGTCACCTCCGCGCCCTTGCCGCCGTTGTCGTTCTGCTGCCAGTACTGCTTCTTCACCTTCGCGGCCTGGAAGCCGTAGTGCATCATCAGCCGGTCGGCGACGTCGCCCGGATCGATGCCGGCGACCTGCGCGGACGTGACGAGCACCTCCTGCAGCGTCACGCGCATGAACTCGACCTGCGTGCCGCCCGTCTTGCACGCGGAGATCTCGACCGACGAAAGATGCTTGCCGTTCGCGCAGTTCTTGATGATCGCGGGCGCGCCCTTGTCCATGTATGCGGCGACGACGAGATCGTTGAAGCTCGCCTTGCCCGCATTGCCGCCGCTGCCGCTCGCCATCGCGCCCGGCTGGCTCGCGCCCCACGTGAACGACTGGATGTCGGTCCAGCCCTTGTGCTGTGCGTCCGCCGATTCGCCGGTCACGCCGTCCACCTTCATAAACATTGCCACGCCCATTGCCGTCTCCGTTTCAGTGCGATGTCAGGATGAATGCCGCGTTGAATGCCGATCGTTGCCAGTTCCGCCGTTCACTCGTTGGCCGCCTTCGCGGTAGGCAGCCGCGAGATGAGCCGCAGCGACACCGTGAGCCCTTCGAGCTGGTAATGCGGCCGCAGGAAGAATTTCGACGTGTAGTAGCCGGGGTTGCCCTCGACTTCGTCGACGACCACCTGCGCGGCCGCGAGCGGCTTGCGCGCCTTGGTTTCCTGCGACGAGTTGATGGGGTCGCCGTCGACGTAGTTCATGATCCAGTCGTTCAGCCAGCGCTCCATGTCGTCGCGTTCGCGGAACGAGCCGATCTTGTCGCGCACGATGCACTTCAGGTAATGCGCGAAGCGGCAGCACGCGAACAGGTACGGCAGGCGGCCGGACAGCCGTGCGTTCGCCGTTGCGTCGGGATCGTGGTACTCGGCGGGCTGGTACAGCGACTGCGCGCCGATGAACGCCGCGAAATCCGAGTTCTTCCGGTGTACGAACGGCATGAAGCCGTTCTTCGCGAGCTCGGCCTCGCGGCGGTCGCTGATCGCGATCTCGGTCGGGCATTTCTGGTCGACGCCGCCGTCGTCGGTCGGGAACGTGTGGCTCGGCAGCCCTTCGACCGCCCCGCCCGATTCGACGCCGCGGATCGACGAGCACCAGCCGAACTGCTTGAACGAGCGGTTGATGTTCGCGGCCATCGCGTAAGCGGAATTCGCCCACGTGTAGCGGTCGTGGTTCGCGGCGTCGGTGTCTTCCTCGAAGTCGAATTCGTCGACCGGGTTGGTGCGCGCGCCGTACGGCAGTCGCGCGAGAAAGCGCGGCATCGCGAGGCCGATGTAGCGCGAATCCTCCGACTGCCGCAGGCTGCGCCACGCCGCGTATTCGGTGTTCTGGAAGATCTTCGTCAGGTCGCGTGGGTTCGACAGCTCCTGCCACGAATCCATCTGCATCAGCTCCGGCGACGCACCGGCAATGAACGGCGCGTGCGCGGCCGCCGCGATCTTCGACAGCTCGCCGAGCATCTCGACGTCGGGCGGGCTGTGGTTGAAATGGAAATCGCCGACCAGGCAGCCGAACGGCTCGCCGCCGAACTGCCCGTATTCCTCTTCGTAGATCTTGCGGAACAGCGGGCTCTGGTCCCACGCGACGCCCTTGTAGCGCTTCAGCATCCGCGCGACCTCGTTGCGCGACGCCGGCAGCGCCTTGATCTTCAGCAGCTCGTCGGTCTCGGTGTGCGTGACGAGGTAATGCAGCCCGCGCCACGCGCCTTCGAGCGTCTGGAATTCGTTGTGATGCAGGATCTGGTTGATCTGCTCGGACAGCTTGCGGTCGATCTCCGCGATGATCTGCTTGACGCTGCCGTACGCGTCGGTCGTCATGCCGACCGTATGTTCAAGCGCCTGTTGCGCGAGCGTGCGCACCGCGCGCTCGACCGACTCGCGCGCCTCGGCCGTCTTCGGCTTGAATTCCTTTTGCAGCAGCGCGGCGAATTCGTCATGCGCGACAGCCGGTTGCGCAGCGTCGCGCGTGTCTGCGCGGGATTGGACGGGATCATTCATCGCGGGCCTCCGGTGGGGGCGCATCGCCGCCCTGCGCGGGCTCGTGCGGGTTGCGCACGAGCGTCTTCAGCAAGTCGGGATCGTTGATCGCGCGCTCGATCAGCTGCTCGGCGCCGTGCTTGCCGTCCATGTACGACAGCAGGTTCGACAGCTCGGTGCGCGCCTCCAGCAGCCGGCGCAGCGCGTCGACGTTGCGCGCGATCGCGGCCGGCGAGAAATCGTCGATCTGCTCGAACGTCATGTCGACATTGAGCATCCCTTCGCCCGTCAGCGTGTTCGGCACCTGGAACGCGACGCGCGGTGCGACCGATTTCATCCGCTCGTCGAAGTTGTCGACGTCGATCTCGAGGAACTTGCGCTCCGGCAGGTCCGGCAGCGGCTCGGCACGCTTGCCCGCCAGGTCCGAAATCACGCCCATCACGAACGGCAGCTGCACCTTGCGTTCGGCGCCGTAGGTCTCGACGTCGTACTCGATCTGCACGCGCGGCGCCCGATTGCGCGCGATGAACTTCTGTCCGCTGCCTGCCGCCTTGGTTCTGTCCGTCATCGTCCACTCCTTCACATCGATCAGGTTGCGCAGTCCGTCGTCACCGCCCGCATCGCGGCGGCGCTCACTCGTTTCATTCGCTCCGCTCGCCGCTCAGCAGGTCCAGCTTCGGCAGGCTCTCCGGGGCGAGATCGCGGATGATTTCGTAGAAGTCGAGCGCGAGCAGCCGTTGCGCGCGCCGCAGCAGCAGCGGCGCCGGGTGGCTGGGTTCGTGCTGCTCGAAATAGCGGCACATCTTGTCGAGGCCAATGCGCACGTCGTCGCGGCTCGTGACCTCGGCATCGCGCCACGCGTGGGCGTTCGGCAGCGCCGCCGCTACGGGCGCGCTTGCTGCGGGGCCGGCCGACGATACGTCGCCGGGCGCGGCCTGCTGCACGTCGGGCGAGAACCATTGCGGCTCGGGCTGCGGCACTTCGCGCACGATCCGCTGCAGCGCCTTCTCCGCATCGCTTTCGTCGGGCGCCCATTCGCGGCCGAGCCTGTCCGTCACGCGCACGCGGATCGCATCCAGCGCGTGCAGTGCCGCGCGCGCCGCATCGAGCGGCGTCGTGCCGTCGTCGCGCACGGCCGACAGCGCAGCCAGCAGGCTTTCGCGGCTGCCCGTCACGGGGCTGCCGGTGTCGTCTCGGCCGTCGAGCAGCCGTTCGGCATCCCGCACGCTCGGCCCGCCGTCGAACAGCGGCTGGCGGCGCGCCGCACGCGCGCAGTCGTGCGCGCCGGCTATCTCGGCGAGCGCGTTCATCCGCAACGTCGGATCCGGTTCGCCGTCCGCGTCGAGCCGTGGATGCAGCTCGTCCCAGCGCCGCTCGAGCAGGTTCGCGACGAGCGCGAGCGCGTCCGCGAAGCCGGGAACGCCGTGTTGCTCGGTCCAGCTTCGCGCAACACAGGCGACGACGCGCAGATCCTTCGTGCGCGCGGACAGCGCCAGCGCGAGCCGCTCGACCGCACGCCAGTCGGGCGCCTCGGCCGGGATGACGGTGTCACCGTATTGCTGCTCGGCGCGCGGTGTCGCACGCTCCTGCAGTTGCAGAAACTCGGCGTCGTATTCGAGGTTCGCGCCGCACGGTTCGTCGGGCGAGACATCCGCGAGCAGCCGGCCGATCAGGTCGGCACGCGGGGTCGCCGGCAGGCCGGGCGGCACCGTGGACAATGCGGCGGCGGCCAGCGCCGCCTGGCTGACGTCATTCGAATGCATAGTCGATGTTGACCGGTTTGCTGCCGAAGTCGATCGCCACGGTGCGGTGCAACGGCGGCAGCGAGCCGTTGCGGATCTCGATCACGTAGACGCCCGGCGTCAGCGATACCGAACGCAGCGGCGGGCTCGCGCCGCGCCGCGCGCCGTTCACGTAGATGTCGCCCCATGGCCGCACGTTGAAACGCACCTGCACGGTTTCCTGCGTCTTCGTCGGACGCGGCTGCGACTCGGCCGTTGGCGCGTTGACGGCGGCGACGGCAGTCTCTGCCTCCGACGGCGCCTTCGGTGCTCGTGTCGGCACAGTCGCCGGCGTGGCGGCCGCTTCCGACGGCGGCACGTTGACGACGCGCTCCGACGAATCGAGGCTGCCGGCGGGCGCGATGGCGGAACCGGAGCCCGCTTGCGACGGAGCCGGGTTCGTCACGGTGGTCGCAACCTGCGGCGCGGGCGTGGCGGTCTCGCCAGCAGGCGTGCTGGCCGGCGCTGCGGCGACAGGGGGCGGTGGAACCTGCGCGGACGATCCGGCCGGCAGGCTGGACGGCGGCACGACGGTCGGTGTCGGCCCCTGCTGGGCCAGCGTGGCGCCCGGCGTGCTCGCGGGCGGTGACGTGCCCGCCTGCGGCTGGCTCGCGACCGGCGCGGCCTCGTCGGCGACGCGGGCGGGACGCGACAGATAAGTCGCCGCGAGGCCGACGGCGATCAGCGCAACGAGCGCGCTACCGGCGTAGACAGGCAGGCGGCGGTTGCGCGATCCGGACGGAGCGTGGCCGCGTTGGGCGCCGGTCGGCACGGATGCGCCGCCTGATGACGAAGCCGACACAGCGGGATGCGGTGCGGTTGAAGCGGAGGCGCCGGCAGCCGCGGATGCGTTCGCGTTGCCGGAACCGGCTGCACCTTGCGCGCCGACGTCCGGGGCCATATTCGCTGATCGCGTACCGGCTTCGTTGTCGGTCGTTGGGGATCGCGTACCGGCTGCGTCGCGTGTGTCAGTTCGTGCAGCGGGCGCTTCTTGCTTGCGTTCGACGTCTCCGGTCGGCGTTTCGGATTCGACCGGTTTTTCGACCGGTTTCGCAGACGATTGAGACGCATGCGATGCAGCAGACGCTGCGAGCGAGCCCGCAGCCGCAACGGCGGCGCCTTGCGCGACGGTTTTTGACGTCGAACGCGTATCGGCCTCCGGCTTGGTGCCGGACACACCAGACGATGCGGATGCCGTATCCGTAGGCGCGGACCCATGATCCGCACCAGCGGGCGTCGACGCCCGCCCATCCGGCGCAGCGTTGCCCGAAGCGGTCCCGCCCGCGCCGATCGACGCCGCAGCAGCAGCGGACGCCACGCCGGACGCAGCAGACGCCCCACCCTTCCCTTCCCCGCTCCTGCCCGCATCACCCACCGGCGGCACGGCCGCCGCACCATACCCACCACTCGCCCCGAAGTCCCGCAACCCGAGCTCCGCCGCGAACGCCGCGACTGATTCCGGCCGATCCGGGATCCGCAGCTGCAGCGCATGATCGACCGCCGCGAGAAAGGCCGGGCTGTACACCTCGCCGGCCGGCAGTTCGCGCGACACGAGCGGCCGGTACGTGTCCTTGATGCTGCGCACGACGGCCGCGGGCGGCAGCTCGCCGGTGATCATCGCGTGCATCACCGCGCCGAGCGCATAGAGATCGGTCCACGGCCCCTGGCTGAACGCGGGATCGTCGGTGTACTGCTCGATCGGCGCGTAGCCGGGCTTGATCATCATCGCGCCGTCGTCGACCAGGTCGCCGATCCGTTTGCGCGCCGCGCCGAAGTCGAGCAGGATCGCGCTGCCGTTCGGGCGGATCAGCACGTTGTCGAGCGCGACGTCGCGATGGAAGCACTGCGCGCGGTGCAGCGTGTCGAGCGCGCCGAGCAGCGCGCCGACGATGTTGCGCAACTGCGTCTCGCTGATCCGCATCCCTCCGTCGAGCAGTTGCTTGAGCGTGCGCCCTTCGTAGAACGGCATCACCATGTACGCGGTGCCGTGGCTTTCCCAGAAATGCAGGACCTTGACGAGCCCCGGATGGTCGAATTGCGCGAGCAGGCGCGCCTCGTTGAGGAACGCGCCGCGCCCGGCGTCGAAGGCTTGCGCGAAGCGCTCGGAGCGCAGCGACACCGTATAGTCGCCGCCGCGCGTGGCCAGCATCGACGGCATGTATTCCTTGATCGCGACCGCGCGCCGCAACGTGCGGTCGAATGCGCGATAGACGATCCCGAAACCGCCGATGCCCAGCACCTCGTCGAGCTGCAGTTCGCCCAGGCGATGGCCGAGCGGCAGCGGCCGCACCGTGAATTCGGATGCGTCGCCGCGTGTCGCCGTGTCGTGCTCGTTGTCTCTCGATCCAGCGTCCTTCATCTCCACCACCTCTCGAAACCGCGTCCTTTCCGCCCGCCGCGCCCAGCGGCCCGCCCTCCTTCTGCCGGGCCGCTAGCTGCCGCCGAACAGCGTCAGGAACAGCGCGTTGTCGGGCGTGCCCGTATGCGCGTGCGTGCGCAGCGGCGATCCGTCCGCGCGGTTGGTCCACCAGAAACTGGTGCCGCCGTGCGGATCGAAGTAACCGGACAGCCCCGGCCACGCGGCCGCGGCCGGCCGTTCCGGCGGCGGCGCAGGCATGCCGTCGACGATGTCGGCGTACGTGTCGTCGCCCTGCGTGAGCCGCACGCGCGTCAGCATCTGCTCGAGATCGCCCGGCGCGCGTGCATGGCGGATCGCGTCGAGCAGCGCCTGGCCGACCTGCCAGTAGTACGTGTCGGCGGCATCCGGCAGCCCGGTCCAGTAATCGGCCGCGCGCATCGGCAGCGTGACGATCACCGGGTAGTAGCGCCCCACGCGATCGCAGCTCGGCGCGAGGCAGCCCGGCTGAATGCACGACGCACCCGCGCCCGCCGGGATCAGGAAATTCCAGACCGGCGCGACCGTGTAGTGGCGTTCGATCTCGTCCGCGCCGCGCTGGCGCATCGCGGCCATGCCCTGCTGGAGCCAGCGCTCCCACCACAGCGCGAGCGCATGCGGCAGCCGGCTGTTCACGAAGTCGCCGGCGCCGGGAATCTTCCCGTACCAGGCCGGCGCATCGCCGTCGGTACGCGTGAACGGCGGTGTCGGGCTCATGGCTTCGGAGGGCATGTAAAGGACTCCATCTGGGGCAGCCTGAACGGGTTGCGGACACTGCCCGCATTCACTTGCAGCACGATCGGTTTGCCGTCGACCGTGAAGCGCGCAATCATCTGGTCCGAACCGCGCCCGGCCGACACGGCCGCGCGGTCGAACAGCCGGTGCAGCGCCCACGGCCCGCCGGTCGTGAGGCCGTCGGCCGCACCGGTCTGCTCCGATACCTGCAGCCGCACCTGGCTGCTGCCGCGCGGGCCCGGCCAGTCCACCGCGCTCTGCACGAGCGGGCCGTGCGCGTAGCGGACGATCTGCCCGTCGACGTCGAGCACAATCTCCGTGATCGACGGGTCCATTTCGAGCGGCTGGATCTGCACCTTCAGCTGCGCGGTGCGCGCGCCCCCGCCGAAATAGACGTCGCGGATCACCGCCGCCTTCTCGAACGAAGACAGCATCGCGGCGGCCGACGGATCGGCGTCCGCATTGCGGTTCGCGAAGCGCCACGGGTGCGCCGTCGTATCGACGATCGACTGCAGGTTCTTCTGGAAAAAGTCGTCCATCAGGCCGCCGGGCGCGAACATCTGCGCGAAATCCGCCGGCGCGACGTCGCGCGACGAGCCGCGCGCGAACGGGTAACGGCCCGCGATCGCCTGCCGGCAGAAGTCGCCGACGTTCGCGCCGGCCCGCGTCGCGACGCTGCGCTGCTCGACGGTCGCCACGCTGCCGTTTGCGACGTTCGACAGGTCGTCGAGCACTTCGCGGAACGGCGTCGGCAGGCGGCCGGCCTGGGCGCGCAGCCTGGCCGGCGCATCGGACGGCGGCGGCTGCGCGCCGCTCCTCAGTGCGTCGTCGGTGGCCGTCAGGTACGTGTACAGCGCGTCGATCGACTTCAGCACGTCGTTGAATGCCGAAGCCTGGTCGCCGCTGCCCGGCGCGAATGCACGCAGCCCGGCGAAATGGCTGTCGACGATCTGCTCGGCGCTCGCGGGCGCCGCCGCGGACGCGCTCGCATTGCTGCCCTGGCCCGCGAAGATCTGCGACAGCGAGCTGCGCGCCTCGTCGACCTTGTCCTGCGCCTGCGCCGCGAGATTGCGCGCCCCGCCCGGTGCGTCGCCGAGCGCGGTGTCGCGTGCGAGCGCCACCATCAGCCGCGTGAGCGGCGAATCGGCGGACGACAGCGCGCGCGCCACCTGGATGCTCTGCGCGAGCGTCGCGGTGCGCTGCAGCTTGATGTCGGCGAGATAGTCGTCCCAGATCTTCAGGTAGTCGTTCAGATAGAGCTGGCGGATATCGCGTACCCACGCGGCCGCGTCGTTCGGCCCCGGAATCTCGGACAGCCCGAGGTTCAGCACCCATACTTCCTCGCGCCCGTAGGCTTCGACCTCGCCGGCCAGGTGCGGCGCGAACACGTTGCGATAGCCGTTGCGCGTATAGAGCCCCGGCACGCCTTCCGACAGCGGTTTGCCGCTCTGCCGGCGGAACACCAGTGAAGCGTCGGGGCCGACCGCCCGCGCGACGCTGAAGTCGAATGCGGAGGTGGCCGGCCGCAACGTCATCGTGAGCTGCCGGTACAGCCGCTGCGAGAACGGCACCTGGCGCAGCCGGTCGCGCACGTCGGCCACGAGCCGCTCGTTCATCGGATACGGCGACACCGCGACACGGTTGCCGAACAGAGCGGCGAGATGCGCGCGCAGCGCGGAGCGTTCGGCCGGCGAGAAATCGGGCGGCAGCGCGCGTTCCATTTCGAGGTCGACGACCGCCTGCACGAATGCGGGATCGTAGTGCGCGCCGTCGTACAGCATCAGGTACGCCTTCAGTGCGGCATACGCGTATTCGGTTTCATCGGGCCGCGCGTCGCGCAGCGCGGCCTCCATTCGGCTCGCGGCGATCGGCAGCAGCACGTCTTCGAGCGCGCGCCGGTACACGGCGTCGACGGCTTCGTCGATCTTCTCGCCCTGGAACAGCCCCCACCGATACGCGAGCGGCGGATGCTGCAGATCGACGCCGCTCGCATTCGCGAGGTTGCCGAGCGCGTCGAGCACCGGCAGCAGGCGGGCGACATCGGCCGCATCGGAGAATTTCGCGCCGGCGATCTGCGTATCGACGGCCGGTACGCGCGCGGCGATCTGGTCGAGATACGCGCGGTTGTTCGAATAGCTGCGCAGCCACGCGACCAGCACGGCCGCGCACACCAGCACGAGCAGCGCGTAGCCGGCGATCTGCAGCACGCGCCGCTTCTGATGCCAGCGCAGGTCGCTGCCGGCGAGCGCGGCTTCGCGGAAGATGTGCTCCTGCAGCAGCGACTTCAGGAAAAAGCTGCGCCCGGTCGAGCCGACCTGCGCGACCGGCGGCACGCCCTCGACCTTCAGGAAGCGCTTGATGCCGCTCATCACGCGATCGAACGCGGTGCCTTCCTGCGTGCCGCTCGTCAGGTACACGCCGCGCAGCATCGGCATC
Source organism: Burkholderia sp. 4NA327C6 (assembly GCF_005502655.1). Taxonomy (NCBI): domain Bacteria; kingdom Pseudomonadati; phylum Pseudomonadota; class Betaproteobacteria; order Burkholderiales; family Burkholderiaceae; genus Burkholderia; species Burkholderia sp. 4NA327C6. The sequence continues at coordinate 54,051 of NZ_SCNZ01000041.1, forward strand.
GGCTCGTAGCTCGACACGGAAAACACCTCGGCGACGAACTGGCCGAGCATGTCCTGCAGGTCGGCGATCTGCTGCGGCAGCAGGTACGTCATCTCGCGCTGGCGCGCGTCGGTCTGCGCGGCGAGCAGTTCGGGCAGCCCGTCGTTCAGCCGCTGGTGCAGCAGCCGGTATTCGCGGTCGAATGCCGCGCGCAGGTCGAAGCCCGGCGCCTCGCTTTGCGCGAGCGGGAACGTGAAACCCCACACCTGCGCGCATTCCGTGCGGCCGTAGCTGCTGAAATACTCGGCGAAACCCGCGAGCAGGTCGGCTTTCGTCACGAGCAGGTACACGGGAAAGCGGATGCCGAGCTGCGCGCGCAGTTCGAGCAGCCGCTTGCGCAGCACCATCGCGTGCTGCGTGCGTTCGGCCTCCGACGCACCGAGCAGGTCGGCCACGCTGATCGTCAGCATCGCGCCGTTCAGCGGCTGGCGCGTGCGGTATTTCTTCAGCAGGTCGACGAAGCCTTTCCACTCGGCCTCGTCGAGCGCGCGGTTGCCCTCATGCGTCGTATAGCGGCCGGCCGTGTCGATCAGCACCGCGTCGTTCGTGAACCACCAGTCGCAATGGCGCGTGCCGCCCACGCCGCGAATTGCCGCGCGGCCGAACTGCTCGGCGAGCGGAAAGCTGAGCCCGGAATTCACGAGCGCGGTGGTCTTGCCCGAGCCCGGCGCGCCGATGAACACGTACCACGGCAGTTGATACAGATACTGGCGCGACATCCGGTCGAACCACTGCGTCACGCCCTTGCGTGCGGTGTCGGCCTGCCCGAAGCGCACCTTCTTCAGCAGCGTCGCGGCTTCGTCGAAGCGGCTGCGCAACTCGTCGAGCTGCGCTTTCGCCGGATCGTCGGCGGTAGCCGGCCCGGGCGCGGCCTCGCGCAACTGGTTCAGCAACTGCGCATTGAGGCGGCCGGCGCGCCAGCTGCGCCATGCGACACGTGCGCCCCACGCGATGAACAGCACCGCGATCGTGAGCCCGCGCGCCCAGCCGCTTTCGAGCGGCCGGACCTCGGCGAACGCGAACAGCGGGCCCGCGAGCCACACGAAGCACGCGAGCACGACGAGACCGGCAAAGGTCCAGATCTCCCGCGACGGCAACGGCCGGACGAAACGCGCGACAGCCTGGTTCATATTAGTTGGCCCCCTGCGTGGCGCTCGCGCCGACGGCGGCGCTGCCCGGCGCCGGCAGCAGCGTGATCTCGACGCGCCGGTTCAGTGCGCGATTCGCGGGCGAATCGTTCGGCGCGACCGGGTCGAGCGTGCCGCGCCCTTCCGCGGCGAGCCGTTCCGGATGGTCGAGCCGCGCGGCGATCATCCCGCGCACGGCTTCCGCGCGTTCGCGCGACAGGTCCCAGTTCGACGCGAAGCGCGCCGTATGCACGGGTGTGTCGTCGGTATAGCCGGTCACGCGCACGTTGCCGGGCACCTTGTTCAGCGCGTCGGCCACGCGCGCGAGCACCGGCACGTAGCGGTCGATCACCGACGTCGAGCCGGACTTGAACACCCCGTCGCCGCGCAGCACGACCACGCTGCGATCGGCGTCGTCACGCACCGATACGAGGCCGGCCGCGATCTCCGGCTCCAGGAACTTCGCGACGCGCGGCGCCGGCGCGGGACGCGACGGCGCCTGCGCGGGCTGCAGCTTCGGCACGTGCAGCGCGTCGATCGACGCGAACAGCCGATCCGAATGCCCGCCGAGCGCGATCCGCAGCCCGACGAATACACCGAAGCCGATCAGCAGCGCGAGCGCCACGCACACCCACAGCGGCACGACGAAACGGCGCGCGACGTCGCGCGTGACGATGTCGCGCCAATGCGGTGACAGCGCCGGTTCGAATTCGCCGCGCACCGAGCGGATCGTCAGCGCGAGCTGGTGGCGCAGCGCATCGAGCTGCGCGTGGCCGTTGTCGAGCACGCGATAGCGGCCCTCGAAGCCGAGCGCGAGACAGAAATACAGCAGTTCGAGCAGGTCGAGATGCTGGCGCGGCTGCTGCGACAGGCGCTCCAGCAGGTGGAAGAATTTCTCGCCGCCCCACGTTTCGTTGTGGAACGACACGAGCAGGCTGTGCGACGACCACACGCTGCCGCCCCACGGCGTCAGCGCGGCCGCCTCGTCGAGCGCCGTGCACAGGCAGTAGCGTGCGCCGATGATCGCTTCCGACGGCACGCCCGCTTCCTGCGCACGCGCCTCGAACTGCCGGATTTCGACCACCAGATGCTCGCGCAGCCACGCCGGATTCGGGTGATGGACGGTCGAGCGGATCTGCGGCACCAGGTTGAGCAACGGATTCGCGGCCGCGACGAGCGGGTTCGTGCCGCTTGCGGCCCAGCGCCCGGGGCGCGGCTGCGTCGCGGTCGGGCCGGCCGCGCCCGCCGCGGCCGGATGCATGCCGCCCGGATTCGGCGGCACGAATCCACCGGTGCCGGCAGAGATCGAATCGGAGGAGGTATTCATCGCGTCGCCCCGCCCTTACCCGCGTATTGCCCAGAATTCCATCGAGAGCCCAGGGAATTCGCCGGCGAAATGAAAAGCGAGACCGCCGGAGCGTGCCAGCTGCTTCCACAGGTCGCTGCCCTTGTCGATCTCGAAGTACGTATGACCCGCGTGATACGGGATCTGCCGCGGCGCGACCGGCAACTGGCGCATCGTGATCCCCGGCAGCTGCAGCTGCACGAGATCGCGGATCCGTTCGACCGGCCCGAGCTTCGCCTGCGCGGGAAACCGCGCGCGCAGGCTGTCGGCCGGCACGTCCGCGCGCACCGCGAGCACGAAGCCGGCCGTGTCGCGCAACGCCGGATCGGCCAGCGTCGCGACGCGGATGCCGTTACCCGCATCGCGCAGCTCGATCTGGATCGCGTTTTGCTCGAGCACCGTCGACAGCGACCGGCGCAGCTCGGTCATCAGCGCCGCGAAGCTCGTGCGCAGGTCGTCGTGCACGTAGACCGCGAGCGACTGCGGGCGCCGGCTGGCCGCCGTGAACGTGCTCAGGTCGCACGCGAGCTTCAGCCAGTCGCAGAACAGCGCCTCCGGGTGCGTCGACACGTGCTGTTGCGCATGCCAGGTCAGCGCGAGATAGCGGTTCACGAGCTGCAGCAGCAGGAAATCCGCGACTTCCGACACGCCGCCGCGCCCGGGCTCGGACAACCGCGCCGCGAGCGCTTCGCTGCGTTGCGTGAGCAGCCCGTGCAGCTCGCGTGCATACGCCAGCAGCACGGCGTCGTGCTGCGCGACGAGGCGCGGCGGAATGTAGCCGTCGTCGACGAGCAGCCGCGCATCGGTGCGCCGCTCGACGACACGTGCGACGCCGAGCGCGTGCCAGTCTCCGGTCAGCTCGGCTTCGAGCATCAGCCGCACGTTCAGGCGGCCCGTCTGCAGCAGCGCGGGGCCGAGCGCGACCGCGTTCGCGTCGGCCACCTCATATTCGCGGACGACGTAGCGCGCGACGTCCGCACTACCGTTCGAGCCGTTCGCCGCATGGCCGCTGCCTGCACCCGCACCGAACGACACCTCCTCGCCGCCGCCGCGCCACAGCGGCAGCGCGAGCACGACGAGCTGGTCCTTCGCATCGGCCGGCACATCGAGCGGCTCGGGGAGATCGTCCGGATGGGACAGGTCGAACGGCGTACCGTCGCGCATCACGCCCGACGCGGTGCTCAGCGCGACCTTGCCGAGCGCCAGTTGCTCGCGATCGAGCGCCAGCGTGTCGAAGCCCCAGTAGAAGCCTTGCAGCGGCAGGCAGCGCAGTGCGACGTAGCGTTCCCAGTGCCGTTCGAGCTGCTGGAAATGCTGCGGCCGCAGGAACATCCCCTCGGTCCACACCACCCGCTGGCGGAGCGCCGCGACCGGCGTCGCGGACATCGTCGGTTCGGTCATGAGCGCCCCTTCGCATCGTTCAGCGCGATGCCGCCATTGCGCACGGCGATCGACAGCTTCAGCTCGCCCGGCGACGTCTGCCAGAACTTGTAGAGATTGAGCTGCTTCGCGCGCGGCAGCGGTACCGTCAGCCGCCAGCGGTTCTTGTCGAGCATCCGGTATTCGGCGACCACGCCGATCGCGCCGGCCTCGACGTTGCCGCGATAGTGCAACGTGCGCGACTCGCCCGGCCGCAGGATCACGCGATCGGTGCCGAGCAGGTCCGCGCCGAGCACGTTCTCCGGCTTGTCCTGCAGCGAGAAGAAATCCGCGCTGTCGAACGACGATGCCGCGCGGAGCTGGAACACCTTCAGCACGATCGGCGCAGGCTTGCGGTTCATGTCGGGGTTGACGTCGGGTGCAACGTCAACCGTGATCGCATACGGCACCGCCGCGGCGTGCTCCGTCGCGCCGCATCCCGGCAACAGCATCACGCATCCCCATACGATGAAACTGCTTGACCGCCATTGCATATTTCACCCTCGCCACCCAATAGCCGCGCGCCGGTTTCCGACTTCGAAACCGGATGATCTGATTGAAAAAGGGACAATTAAGTGATCGGTAATTGTGTAATCGGTATATCCATTCATTGCAATCCGTGTCGGCAAATTCTTCTTGTAAAAAGCCGGGTCGTATCATTAATGGTTTTTGAAATTCGATTTTGCGAGATGATGGGAAATTAAATTGAGATTGGTAAATAAACGGCAAAATTTAATCCGGCCGGTGCGCGCGGGCGGCCCGGTTCCATGGCGTGGATACCTGTCGGATGGGCGCGGGCGCAAGCCAGTCGGCCGCCGGGCAATGGGCGCCCGCGACGCTGGGGGTATGCCAGGCTATTCGTTTCGCACGAACGGATGGCCCCGTTTTTCGTGCATTGACGTGCGCCGGCCAAACAACTGACGAATCCGAAAAACACAGCGAACTATAGGCCGTTTTTCCGGTTTCACAAGGACTGAAATTCGTAGTCGATTCTGTATTCAGGTGGAAATGGATTGATCAAATGAAACAAAACGTAACAGCTGGTTTGGCACTGATGATTGGCACTAGAATCCAACAGCGCTTGTGTGCCACCTTCCAATTACGCCAATTTTTAATTTCAATAATGAAAGGTCGTTCATCGCTCGTTCTTTTCCTCGGCGCATTGTTGCTGGGGGCCGGCGGGTGCAGTACGTCCCCGACACGGTCGGCTGCACGCGCGACGGTCGACAGCGCGCGCGCCGCGTACGACAGCGGCGACTACGGGCGCACGATCGCACTGCTGAGCCATGCGAAGGAGATCGACGGCGCCGACGCCGACACGCAGGTGGCCGCGCACAAGCTCCTCGCGTTCAGCTATTGCGTGACGAACCGCATTACGCCGTGCCGCGCCGAGTTCTCGAAAATTCTCGACCTCAACCCGCGCTTCGACTTGTCCCCTGCCGAGAAGGGGCATCCGATCTGGGGGCCCGCGTTCGAATTCGCGCGCCGCAGGCATGCGTCGTCATCCTGACCGAACCGGCTTCCACGCGAGCGCTTCAACGAGCGACGTATGACATGCAACTGATCGTGATCGAACATGCCGGCGAGCCCGTCGAAAACGCCTCCTGCGACGCCGTCGTGTTTCATCCGCCCGGCGGCACCATCGGCCGGGCCAGCGACAACCATCTCGTGTTGCGCGACGACACGCGGCAGATATCGCGCCTGCAGGCACTGCTGCAGGTCGGCGACGACGCGTGCCTGCTGAAGAACCTGAGCAGCGTATCGACGATCGAGGTGAACCGCGAGCCGGTCGGCTATGCGCAGGAGCGCCCGCTGAACACCGGCGACATCATCCGCATCGGGCCGTACGTGCTGCGCGCCGAACGCGACGACGGCGGCCATGGCGACGATGCACCGGTCATCGACATGGCGACCGACACCGGCGTGCACGTCGATCCGCAGCCGCAGGCGCGAACGTCAGCGGCAACCTCGCCCGCATCGTCTTCGCGGATCGATACGAAAGGCGCCGGCAACCGGCTGTGGGGGCTTCTCCAGGATCGTCTCGCGCCGCGCGGCACGGCGACGGACACCGGTACGCGACCGGGTGGCCCTGCACGGGCGGATACTGCACAGCCGGCGAACCGCGCGGCGCAGGCCGTACCGCCCGCCCCTTCACAGCGCGACCTGAACCAGTTGTCGACCGATCCGCTCGACCTGTTCGCGCAGTCGTCGGGCGATATCGGCACATCAGGCACTTCAGGCACGGCACCGCATGCCGATCGCGGCCACACGGAACGCGAAGCGTCGTCCGCGACCCAGGCAGACCATGCGCCCGAGTGGACGCAACACGTGCGTGTGCAGCCAGCCGCCGCGCGCGCCGCCGATCCGCCTCCGGCCGATGAACCGGCGCCGCATGCCGCGCGCGCGCCGACGCCCGATGAACTGCTGAGCGCGTTCTTCGAAGGCGCGGGGCTCGATACGGCTGCCGAGTCGCATCAGTGGTCGGCCGAGCAGTTGTACATCGCGGGCCAGTTGCTCGCGCTGTTCGCGAACGGCACGGTCGAGCTGCTGTCGTCGCGCAGCATCCTGAAGCGCGAGGTGAAGGCGCACATGACGATGCTGCTCGATCGCGAGAACAATCCGCTGAAATTGCTGCCGGACGGCGGTGCCGTGCTGCGGCAGATGTTCGGGCTGCCGCTGCCGGGCTTCATGTCGCCGCAGAGCGCGGTCAGCGACGCATTCCAGGATCTGCATGCGCACCAGATCGGCATGGTCGCCGGCATGCGCGCCGCGTTGATGGACCTGTTGACGCGCTTTTCGCCGCAACGGCTGCGCGAGCGCGACGACGCGATGCGCTGGTACGAGAAGCGCGTGCCCCTGCTGTACAAGGCGAGGATGTGGGATCGCTACGCGGCGACCCATCGCGACACGGTGTTCGCGATCGAGGACGATTTCGCGTCGGTGTTCGGCAAGGCGTTCCTGGCGGCGTACGACGCGGAAGTGGAAAGCTACCGCGGCAGCGGCCGGCATTGAGCGTCGAACAGGCGCCCGCCGTCGGTAGCGGGCGGTGCGTGCCGGCGGTGGTGTCAGGTGCCCGTTTCATGCGAGGCAACCTTGTTTCGCCCCATTTCCTTCGCGTGGTACAACGCCTCGTCGGCCGCCTTGATCACCGACTCGACCTCGCCTTCCTGCCCGGGGGCCCAGCTTGCCACGCCGATGCTCGCGGTGACGCGCCCGAATTCGCTTTCCGCATGTTCGATCGCGAGCCCGTCGATCGCCGCGCGAATCCGCTCGGCGATCTCGGTCGCGCCCGTGGCCGGCGTATCGGGCAGGATCACGACGAATTCCTCGCCGCCATAGCGGGCCGCGGTGTCCGCGGGGCGCCGGATGTTGTCGCCGATGCATCGCGCAACCGCCGCCAGCGCGTCGTCGCCGGCCTGGTGACCATACGTGTCGTTGAAGGCCTTGAAGCGGTCGACGTCGACGAACAGCAGCGAAAACACCGAACGGGCACGGCGTGCGCGGCGCCATTCGAGGTCCAGCACTTCCCCGAACGAGCGGCGATTGTTGAGCCCGGTGAGGCCGTCGGTGCGCGCGAGCATCACCAGCTCGGATTCGGCCCGTATCCTGCGCCGCAGCTGGGTGCCCAGCAAAAAGGACAGCACGATGAACGCCGCGCCGAAGGTCGCCACCAGCGCGCCGATCGTGATCGCCCGGCGCCGCCACGCTGCATAGATGTCCTGCTCCGCTTCGGCGACCATGATGATCAGCGGCAGGTGCGGCAGCGTCTTGAAGTAGTACAGGCGGCGCACGTTGTCGATCGTCGAGGTCTCGACGAACGAGCCCTCCGGCGCCGTCATGAAGTGGCGAAACGTCGCCGCCTTGCTGATGTCGCGGCCGATGGTGCGCACGTCGTACGGCTGGCGCATGAACATGATGCCGTCCCGGCCGACCAGCGAGATCGCGCCGTGAGAGCCGAGCGCGAGGCCGGCGAACAGCGTGTGGAAATACTCGAGATTGACCGCGATCATCACGATGCCGCCGAACGAGCCGTCCGGATTCGACACGCGGCGCGTCAGCGCCACGCTGAGCGAGCCGCCCCGCAGGCGAGACGCATAGGGATCGCTGATGTAAAGCCCGGCGTTCGGATTGTCCCGGTGAACCGTAAAGTATTTGCGGTCGCCGAAGTTGCCCTGGCGCGGCGTGTCATTCGCCGAATCCAGGATGATGTTGCCGGCCGAATCCAGCACGAGCATCGAGCCGAGAAATTGCGCCGTCATCGCGTGGTCGAACAGGACGCCGCGCCGCAGGGCCGGCGTGGCCGCCATGACGTCCGGCCGCTGCAGGCCCTGGATCACGGCTTCCAGGGACAGGCCGTACAGCTCGATATTGCGTTCGATGTCGCGCTCGGCGACGAGCGCCAGGTTTCGCGACGTCTCGCGTGCGCGGTCGAGCGCGTCGTGACGGCTCTGAAACAGCTGCAACACGCAGAGGCCCATCAGCGCGCACGCGATCAAGGTCCCCGCCAGCACAACGTAGTACGGCGCTGCCGAGCGCGAATGCATCCGTTTCCTCTCAGGTTGGGCCGATGCCGACGCACCGGTTGGTATGGTTTCTTGTGAATAAGCTATACCAAAAAGTGTGACGTCCGGGTACGAGGTGCAGTCCGGACTTGCCAGCGTGCCGGTCACGTGAGCTGAACGGTATCGGGCGGAAGGCGCCGGCGTGAATTCACGAGGGGATGCGGTGCGAGTCGTTGCCGGTGACGGAATTGAAACAATCCGCCCGCAGTGACGCGCATATTGAAATACCGAGGGGGTTGCCGTTCGAATGCACGGCTGGAGCGAGAAGCGGGCAAGAGACCGGGCGCACTGCCCGGCCCACGCCGATCGCGTGCGCGACGCCAAACGCGCCGCGCACGCGATCGAACGACGACCGTCAGACGGCCATCACCGTCACCGACTTCGTGACCAGGTACGGCTCGAGCGCTTCCGGGCCGCCTTCCGAACCGTAGCCCGAGTCCTTCACGCCGCCGAACGGCATTTCCGGCCACGGCGTCGCCGGCTGGTTGATCCACAGCATCCCGACTTCGAGGCGCTGCGTGAGCAGGTGCACGTTCGCGAACGAACGCGTGAACGCGTAGCCGGCAAGACCGAACGGCAAACGGTTCGCTTCCGCGATCGCCTCTTCGAGCTTGTCGAAACCGCGAATCGCCGCGACCGGGCCGAACGGCTCGTTGTTGAACACGTCCGCTTCGAGCGGCACGTTCGCGATCACGGTCGGCGCGAAGAAGTTGCCTTCCGAGCCGATCCGCTCGCCGCCGGTTTCGATGCTCGCACCGACCTTGCGCGCGTTGTCGATGACCGACGCCATCGCGGTCAGGCGGCGCGGGTTCGCGAGCGCGCCGAGCGTCGTGCCTTCCTCGAGGCCGTTGCCGACCTTCAGCCCTTCGGCATGCTTGACCAGCGCGCGCGTGAATTCGTCGCGGATGCTGTTGTGCACGAGGAAGCGCGTCGGCGAGATGCAGACCTGCCCCGCGTTGCGGAACTTCGCGCCGCCGGCCGCTTTCACCGCGAGCGCGACGTCGGCGTCTTCGGCCACGATGACAGGTGCGTGCCCGCCCAGCTCCATCGTCGCGCGCTTCATGTGCAGGCCCGCCAGCGAGGCGAGCTGCTTGCCGACCGGCGTCGAACCCGTGAACGTGACCTTGCGGATCACCGGGTGCGGGATCAGGTACGACGAGATTTCGGCCGGATCGCCGTACACGAGGCCGATCACGCCGGCCGGCACGCCTGCGTCGACGAAGGCGCGCAGCAGCGCGGCCGGCGACGCGGGGGTTTCTTCCGGCGCTTTCACGAGGAACGAACAGCCGGTTGCCAGCGCGGCGCTCAGCTTGCGCACGACCTGGTTGACCGGGAAGTTCCACGGCGTGAACGCGGCGACCGGGCCGACCGGCTCCTTCACGACCGTCTGCTGTGCGCCGAGGTTGCGCGGCGGCACGATCCGGCCGTACACGCGGCGGCCTTCGTCCGCGAACCATTCGATGATGTCCGCCGCCGACAGCACTTCGACACGCGCTTCGGTGAGCGGCTTGCCCTGCTCCTGCGTCATCAGCTGCGCGATCGCGTCGGCGCGTTCACGCACCAGCGCGGCCGCCTTGCGCATCGTCGCCGCGCGCTCGTGCGCGGGCACCTTGCGCCATGCCTCGAAGCCGCGTTGCGCGGCGGCAAGCGCACGGTCGAGATCGGCGATGCCCGCATGGGCCACCTTGCCGATCGGCTTGCCGGTCGCCGGGTTCACGACGTCGATCGTCTTGCCGCTCGCGGCGTCGACCCACTCGCCGTCGATCAGCAGTTGCGTATCCGTATAAGTCACGTTAGCCATCCAGACACCCCTACATTGCGTCGATAAACGCGCGCTGCCGCGAACGGCCGCGCGCCGGTTGACAGAAAAAGCCAGGCCGCCGGGGCAGGCACGCACCCGGCGGCGGTGACAGCGGGCACGCCGGCCCGCCCTCGTTCCGCATGGAGCCGCGCTCAGCGCGCGGCCGCCGTCGCCTTGCGGAGTTTCGCGACGTCCGCCGCCTGCACGGCCGGCGCGCCGTTGTTCCAGCCGGCGCGCATGAACGTCAGCACGTCGGCGATCTGCCGGTCGTTCAGCTGGTTCGAGAACGCCGGCATCGGATACGCGGACGGCACGCCATCGATCACGAGCGTCTCGCTGCCGTTCAGCGTCACGTTGATCAGCGACGCGGCATCGGCTTCGAGCACGTTCGGATTGCCGGCGAGCGGCGCGAGCAGCGGCGCGTAACCGCGCCCGTCCGCACCGTGGCAATGCAGGCAGTAAGCGTTATACACCTTCGCGCCCGGATCGGCCGCCGGCCGGCCCAGCACGACCTGCGTCGCCTTCGGATCATAGCTGTACGGCGGCGCGCCCGTGCCGCCCGCCGCCGGCAGCGATTTCAGGTAACGCGAAATCGCCGTCAGGTCGTCGTCGGAGAGCGCCTGCGTGCTGTGGTTGATGACGCTGACCATCGAGCCGAACGCGGTCGCATGGCGGTTCGCGCCGGTCTTCAGGAACTGCGCGACCTCGGCCTCGTTCCAGCGGCCGAGCCCCGTGTTGGGCTCGCCGGTCAGGTTCGACGCGAACCAGTTGTCGATCGACGCACCCGACAGGAACGCCGCGCCGCCTTCGTCGAGCGCCTTCTCCTGGAAGCCGATGCCGCGCGGCGTGTGGCACGACCCGCAGTGCCCGAGCCCCTGCACGAGATACGCGCCGCGGTTCCACACCACGTCCTTGGCCGGTTTGTCGGCGTAAGGCGTCGTGTCGAGGAACACCATGTTCCACAACGCGAGCGGCCAGCGCATGTTGAGCGGCCACGGGATGTCCGACGGCCGGTTCGCCTGTTTCACCGGTTCGACACCGTGCATGAAATACGCATACAGCGCCTTCACGTCGTCGTCCTTCAGCTTCGCGTACGACGGGTACGGCATTGCCGGATACAGGTTGTGACCGTCCTTCGCGACGCCCTTGCGCAACGCGCCGGCAAACTCGGCTTCGGTATAGCCGCCGATGCCCGTCTCCGGATCGGGCGTGATGTTGGTCGTGTAGATCGCGCCCATCGGCGTGACCATCTTCAGGCCGCCGGCGAACGGCGTGCCGCGCGGCGCGGTGTGGCACGCGACGCAGTCGCCCGCTTTCGCGAGATACGCGCCGCGCGCGACGAGTGCGCTGTCGGCCGGCGCCGCCTGCGCGGCGTGTGCGGCCGTGCCGGCCAGCAGGGCAGACACGGCGAGCAACGACGTGCCGAGCATCTTCAGGGTGAGGTTTTGCATGGTCGTCTCCTCCCCTCAAGCCGTCTTCAGCTGGTCGCCGACCGGCAGCTTGCGCAGCCGCTTGCCGGTTGCCGCGAAGATCGCGTTCGCCACCGCCGCGGCGGTGGCGGCCGTACCCGGCTCGCCGATCCCGCCCGGCGCCTCGCCGCTTTTCACGAGATGGACCTCGATCGGCGGCGTCTCGTTGATCCGCAGCATCCGGTAGTCGGTGAAATTGCTCTGCACGACGCGGCCCTCCTCGATCGTGATCTCGCCATACAGCGCGCCGGTGATCCCGAAGATGATGCCGCCCTGCACCTGCGCCTCGATCGTGTTCGGGTTGACGACCATGCCGCAATCGACCGCGCACACGACACGCTTCACCAGCACTTCGCCGTTATCCACCGCGACATCGACGACGATCGAGAAGAAGCTGCCGAACGCGTGCATCACCGAGACGCCGCGCCCTTGCCCCGTCGGCAGCGCCGGGCCGCCCCAGCCGGCCGCCTTCGTCGCGACGTCGAGCACGTTGAGCGCGCGCGGCGTCTTGCCGAGCAGCGCGCGGCGGTATTGCACCGGGTCGGTCTTGGTCTGCGCGGCCAGTTCGTCGATGAAGCTCTCGACCACGAACGTGCCGCGCGTCGGGCCGACGCCGCGCCAGAACGCGGTCGGCACGTGGCGCGGCTCCTGGCGCACGTAGTCGACCAACTGGTTCGGCAGGTCGTACGGCAGCTCGGCCGCGACTTCGACCGCATCGGGATCGACGCCGTGCTGGAACGCCGGCGGCGCGAAGCGCGCCATGATCGACGAGCCGACGATCCGGTGCTGCCACGCGACCGGCTTGCCGTTCGCGTCGAGGCCCGCCGAAATCCTGTCGTGGTAGCACGGCCGGTACATGTCGTGCTGCACATCTTCCTCGCGCGTCCAGACCACCTTCACCGGCGCGTTGACCTGTTTGCCGACCTTCACGGCCTGGCCGATCATGTCCGTCTCGAGCCGCCGGCCGAAGCCGCCGCCGAGCAGGTGGTTGTGCACGACGATCCGGTCGGGTGCGAGGCCCGTGAGCTGCTGCACGGTATCGCGCGCCCGCGTCGGCACCTGCGTGCCGACCCAGATCTCGCAGCCGTCGCCGCGCACGTGCACCGTGCAGTTCACCGGTTCCATCGTCGCGTGGGCGAGCAACGGCTGTTCGTAGACGGCGTCGACGCGCGTCTTCGCATTCGCGAATGCCTTGTCGATGTCGCCGTCCTTGCGTGCGACCGCGCCCTTGCCGTTCGCCGCCGCCTGCGCGAGATCCGCGAACAGATCCTTCGTCGAGACTTTCGCGCCCGCGCCCTCGTTCCACTTCACGACCAGCGCCGACGCGCCGCGCTTCGCGGCCCACGTGTGATCGCCGACCACCGCCACCGCGTTGTCGACGCGCACGACCTGGCGCACGCCGGGGATCTTCTTCGCGGCCGTGTCGTCGACGCTCGCGACCGTGCCGCCGAACACCGGGCTGTTCACGATCACCGCGTACAGCATGCCGGGCAGGCGCACGTCGAGCCCGAACTGCGCGGTGCCGTCGACCTTCTCCGGTGAATCGAGCCGCTTCGCGGGCGTGCCGATCAGCTTGAAATCCGCCGGCTGCTTCAGCGCGACGTCCTTCGGCACCGGCAGCTTCGCCGCCGCATCGGCGAGCTGGCCGTACGACGCGCGCCGACCGCTCGGCGGATGCTGCACTTCGCCGGTCGCGGCGCGGCAGGCTGCCGGATCGACGTTCCATTGCTTCGCGGCGGCCGCGACCAGCAGCGTGCGCGCGGTCGCGCCCGCGCGGCGCAGCGGTTCCCATGCGTAGCGCACCGACGTCGACCCGCCGGTGAGCTGGCCGCCGAGCAGCGGATCGAGGAACAGTTTCTCGTTCGGCGGCGCATGGTCGAGCGTCACGCTCGACAGCGGCACTTCGAGTTCTTCCGCGATCAGCATCGGCAGCGCCGTATAGACGCCTTGCCCCATCTCGACCTTCGGCATCACCAGCGTGACCTTGCCGGCGCGGTCGATCTGCACGAACGCGTTCGGTGCGAACACGCCGGGTTGAGCCGGTTCGGCGGCGTCGCCGCCGATCACCGAACGGCGCGCATCGTCGCCCGCGGCCGGCATGCTGAAGCCGAGCAGCAATCCGCCGCCGGCCGCCGCGCCCAGCGACATGCCGAGCTTGAGGAACGAACGGCGCGACACGCCCGCGCCGGCCCGACCGGCTTCGATCAGTCCTCGTGACATGTCAGGCCTCCTTGGCGGCTTGCTTCACGGCCGCGCGAATCCGGTTGTACGTGCCGCAGCGGCAGATGTTGCCGGCCATTGCCGCGTCGATGTCGGCGTCGCTCGGGTTCGGGTTCGATGCGATCAGCGCGGTGGCAGCCATCACCTGCCCCGACTGGCAGTAGCCGCACTGCACGACATCGAGTTCGCGCCATGCCTGCTGGACCTTGTGGCCGGCCGGCGTCGCGCCGACGGCTTCGATCGTCGTGATCTTGCGGCCGGCGACAGCCGCGACCGGCAGCACGCACGAGCGCGCGGCAACGCCGTCGAGATGCACCGTGCACGCGCCGCACTGCGCGATCCCGCAGCCGAACTTCGTGCCGGTGAGACCGACGACGTCGCGCAGCACCCAGAGCAAGGGCATGTCGTCGGGGGCGTCGACCGAGCGGGTTTCGCCGTTGATGTTGAGGGTGATCATTCAGCCTCCGGGGCCGGTGTATTGGGGAAGCGGCGCGAACGATGCGCCGCGTGGTGTCGTCATCGCCGCCGCGTGCCGTGCGGCGGGTGTCGTGCGGCCCGGGTGGGAGCGGGCCGCAACGAGGGTGCTGCGTGGTTACTCGGCGACGTCGATGCCCGCCAGCACCTTGATGACCGGCGGCGCGGTGAACCAGTCGGCCGACTTCGCGCGGAATTCGCCGAAATACGGGCTCGCCAGGTGCGCGTCGAACGCGGCCTGGTCGTCGTAGATCTCGTACAGGTGGAGGTTCGGCGAACCGTCCTGCTCACGGAACAGGTCGTAGCGCCGGTTGCCCGGCTCGGTGCGCGTCTTCGCGACCATGCTGCGCAGTTCGGCCTCGGCGGCCGCCGCGTGTTCGGGTTTCAGGAACAGGGAAGCAATTACGTGGAGCGCCATCTTGTCACTCTCCTAGTCGTCGATGGTGGGGTCGAGCATGCCACAAGCCGGCGTCGCATGACGCCGGCGTGCAATCGTCGTGTGTCGTCGTGCCGATGCATCAGGCCAGTTCGTCGGGGCCCACGCGCACGACGACCTTGCCGAAGTTCTTGCCGGCCAGCAGGCCGATCAGCGCTTCCGGCGCATCGGCGAGATCGGGGACGACGTCCTCGAGCGTCTTCACCTTGCCCTGCGCGACCCATTCGCTCATTTCCTTCATGAACGTCGCATAGCCGGTTGCATAGTGATCCATGATGATGAAACCCTGCATCCGGATGCGCTTGCGCAGGATCGTGCCCATCAGTGCCGGCACGCGGTCGCGGCCGGTCGACACGGCCTTGTCGTCGTAGGCCGCGTCGTTGTAGTGCGCGATGATCCCGCACACGGGCACGCGCGCATGGTCGTTGAACAGCGGCCACACCGCGTCGAACACGGCCCCGCCGACGTTCTCGAAATAGATGTCGATGCCGTTCGGGCACGCGTCCTTCAGCTTCGCGGCAAAGGCCGGATCGCGGTGGTCGACGCACACGTCGAAGCCGAGCGTGTCGGTCACGTACGCACACTTGTCGGCACCACCCGCGATGCCGACCACGCGGCAGCCCTTCAGCTTGGCGATCTGGCCGACCACCGCGCCGACCGCACCGCTCGCCGCCGCGACCACCACGGTTTCGCCGGCCTTCGGCTCGCCGATCTTCAGCAGGCCGGTATAGGCGGTGAAGCCCGGCATGCCGAGCACGCCGAGCGCGTACGACGGATGCGCGAAGTCGCGGCCGAGCGGAATCAGGCCGGTGCCGTCGGACAACGCATAGTCCTGCCAGCCGGCGCCTGCCACCACCAGGTCGCCTTCGCGGAACGCCGGCAGGTTCGACGACACGACCTGGCTGACCGTGCCGCCGACCATCGGCCGGCCGAGTTCGGCCGGCGGCGCATAGGACGGTGCGTCGCTCATCCGGCCGCGCATGTACGGGTCGAGCGACAACCAGACCGTGCGCAGCAGCACCTGGCCGGCGCCGGGCGTCGGCACGTCAGCGGATTCGGCGCGGAAGTTGTCCGGCGTCGGCGCGCCGACCGGGCGCGAGTTCAGGACGATCTGGCGATTGGTGGTCTTGCTTTGCGGCATGTGAGTCTCCTTCAACAGGAATGGACGTGCTTCGTGGGCACGATCGGATCAGGGATGGACCAACGGCAGACGGCTGCATCGGCGCTCAGGCCGCTGCGCCTGCGTGCATTCGGTTGAGTCAATCGGGGCAGCGTAACGAGGCGTGGCACGTTCGTCATGCGGGTTTGAGCAGGTTTGAGCAGGTTTGAGTAGACCAGTCGTCTAGAGTCAGGGTAAAAACAAGGCGCGCCGATGCGCGCCCGGGTTACGACTCCGCCCCGCTCGGCTCGAGCGGCGGCAGGTTGAGCATGCGCCGCGTTTCGACCATCGCCCGTTCGAGCGGCTGGCGGTTGCGGTGAATCTTTTCCAGCAGCGTCGCACCCAGCCACAGCTCGTACAGGATCGCGGCCGTATGCGACGGATCGGCGACTCCGCTCAGCGAACCGTCGGCCAGCCCGGCCTCGATGCCACCCGCGAGCCGCTCGATGATCTGGCTCGTGCCGTGCCGCAGCACCGTGCGCATCGCTTCCGACAGGTCCGACACTTCCGCGCCGAGCTTCACCGCGAGGCACTTGCCTTCCGGATCGTCCGCGCATTGCGTGTGCAGCCAGTTGCGCCAGTACGTCATCAGGCGCTCGGCGCCCGTGCCGGCCTGATGCTTGAACAGGTTGTCGAGATGCGCGAGATAGCCGTCGAAATACGATTCGAGCAGCGCTTCGCCGAATGCCTCTTTCGAGCCGAAGTAATGGTAGAACGAGCCCTTCGGGATACCCGCCGCAGCGAGAATCTCGTTCAGGCCGACCGCCGAAAACCCCTTGTGGAGCATGATCGGCTTGGCGATATTCAGGATGTGCTGGCGGACTTCCGCGCCTGAAGATGCATTCATGATGGCGTATGTTAGCAACGATTAGACCGGTCGTCTAGTAACGTCGAACCGGCATGTTGAGCGGCACTTTACCCGATCCCCGCCGGGCGCCCAAACGTCGCGCCGGCATGCCTCCCTCCTTTCCCGCTCCTTCGAGCGCGCGGCGTCACACGCACGACTCGGTTTCGTCGCGGGCGTTTCATCGAGCTCCCGCATAAATACGCGCGGCGCATGTGCCGGCGATCGATCTGTTTCGACCGGCATTGCACACGTGTGCAATGCGCCGGATCGTCCTCTGTCGTCCCCCCAACCCGTGACCAGGAACGCCCATGACCGCTTCGAAACCCGAACGCCCGTCCGCGCCGAACCGCCGGCGCTTCATCCAGCGCGGCGCCGCGCTGACCCTGTCGCCGCTCGTCGGCACGCTGGCCGCCTGCGGCGGCGACGGCAACCCGACGTCCGCGTCGTCGTTCGCTGCCACCGGCGCTGCGGACGCATCCGCGCGCAGCTACGGCATCGCCGACCGCTCGATCACGATCAACGTCGTCAACGCGATTCCGTCGACGACGCTCGCGTACGGCAACGCGGCGAGCCAGAGCGGCTCGCTGCCGCAGGCGTCGCAAGCGCAGGTTGCAACCGGGCAATCGACCGCCGTCAGCGCGTCGAACAGCTGGGGCGACTGCACCGGATCGTTCGGCCTCGTCGGCGGTGACGCATCGTTTGCCATTTCGTACACCCATCCGTTCGGGTCGCAGCCGACCACCGTCAGCGTCACGCCGTCGGCCGGCTACGTGTCGGGCGCCGACGCCGCCACGTTCCCCGGTCACGATTCGGTCGCGAACCTCACGCTGTATCGAGGCGTCGCGACTGCGAACGGCGCGTGGGTCGTCCCGCTCGCGCAGCTCGCGACGCCGCCGGCCAACAACTGCCAGGATTTCGCGAACAGCATGTTCGGCAGCAACGTGCGCACGGCCGCGGCGATCCAGTCGGCCTACCAAAGCACCGGGCCGCTCGGCTACGTGCCGCCCGCCGACTTCACCGGCGGCCAGCTTGCCGGCTTCGTCGCGCAATGGGTGCAGCGCTGGCAGACCGGCGCGGCCTACGGCGTGCTGCCAGTTGCCGATGCGCAACTCATCGACGCGCTGAAGCAGTACGTGTCCGGCGCGTCGAACGCCGGCCCGCTGACGATGTGGGTGCCGCAGATCGCGTGGCAGGCCGGTTCCGATCCGGCGGTGTTCGCGCTGACGGGTTATCGCGCGTTTCCGTTCGTCGATGCGCAGGGCAATTGGAATACGGGCACGCTGTCCGCGTTCCTGACGCTGCTGGCGGCCGGCTCGCATATCGTCGCGATCAGCGCGACCAGCGACCTGCCGACGGGCGTCACGATGCAGGCGTTCGACAGCTTCATGGGTGCGAGCGGGCTGACGACGTCGACGGACATCGGCAACTCGCACTACGCGTCGGTCCTGAACACGACGGGCCGCTATTACCTGAGCGTCGGCAGCGATTTCGCGCCGGCGAACTGCGGGCTGATCCTGTCGTTCCTGTACGGGCGCACGGTGAACAACCTGCTCGCGGGCGCCGGTACGTACAACACGTTCATCCAGCTCGAAGGCTGGCAGGCTGGCGGATCGCGGCACAACGCCGACTATGCGACGTATCAGCAGACGCTGTGGAACATCTCGACGTACGGTGCGTCCGCGTACAGCGAGAAGCGCGCGACGTCGATCTTCCTCGCGCCGGCCGGGTGGACGCCGCAGGTCTATCAGACGACGCGGATGATGCCGTACGTCGGCGCCTATGCGCAGTCGAACGGCTCGCCGCAGGGGTGGCTCAACACGTCGCTCGTCACGATTCCGGCGGATGCGCCGGCGTTGCCGTCGCGGTATGTGTCGAGCTGATTGGTATTTGCGAGTGGGTGGGCGATCGCGGGTGTAAGGAGCTCGGTCGCTTGCCTGCCCGCTTCAGGCGTCCGGCGTGCGTCGCCTTTGGCTGACGCACGCTCGTGGTTTCGCCGTCAACGAGGCGGCGCTTCGTCTGCGCGCTTTCGTGTGCGCGCCCTCCGCTCGTCCCGTTGTGCGGCTGGCGCTGCCTTGGCGCCACGCAGCGCCGACCGGCGCGAGAGCGCCGTCATTTCGCGCCGCAGCGCATCGAGCTCCTTGCCCCGTGCCGCATCGGCCGCCTGCGCGCCGTCAAGCTGCCCTTGAAGCACGCCGCATCGATGCAGTGCGTCGCCGAGATGCGCCTGCAGCGCGGCCACCTCCCTCCGCTGCTGCGCATCGCGCTGCTCCGCGCGCAATGCCGCTGCGTCGAGTTCCTTCTGCAGCCGTGCGGCCGCGAGCCGCTCGCGATCGATCTCCTGAAGCGCCCGCTTCTCCGACGCGCGCAAGCGCTCCTCGGCCCGGCCGGCATCGTCGCGCAACCGGTCGAGCTGGGTGGTGAAGTCCGCACGCGCCTGCGCAAGTGCGCGGTCGCCTTCCGCGTTGTCGGCCGTGAGGCGCTCGATCTCCGCTTGCAGCGCTTGCCGCGATGCGTCGTCCGCCGCCCTCGCCTGCTCCAGTTCCTGAATGCGCACCTGCGCGGCCAGCAGCGCGGCCGTGCGTTGCTCCAGCGCGGTTTCGGTGCGGGCCAGATCGGCCTGTAGCGCCGCGACTTCCGCCTTCGCCGCCACCCGCTCGGCTTCGACCTCCGCGCGCAATGCATCGAGCGCACCGGCCGCGTCCGCACTCGACCGATTCCATAGCGCCGCGACCAGTTCACCGGCGGCCGCCTGCAGATCGGCCGGCAGATCGGGATGCTCGATACGCACGCGACTCTTTTCCCGCAACTCGGCCCAGAACTCGCCAAGGACGGCCGTCGGCGTGCTCATGCTGCCCTTGCGGACGAGCTGGTACAGGCGGTTCGCGGTGGGCGTGATGCCGAAGCGGAAGAACAGCAGCGCGCAGGCTTCGCGATACAGCTCGCGGGTTTTCGGGAAGTCGGCCTTGAGGCGCTCGATTTCGGCGGTCAGGCGGGATTCGTCGGCAGCGAGATCGGACATGGTGGGGTTTGGCTGGTGATTTCGTAAATAATATAACGTAAACCGTTTGATATTTAATCATAGTGGCGAGTTAATTTGACATTATTTCTATAATGTCGAGATATTCGAATTCGGCATCGTGTACAGAATCGCCGAGCGCAACGTATCACCCCGATTCCCTCCCAGCGCGCCGCCCCACCCACCCAGAAGCCTCTGCAA
>NZ_SCNZ01000042.1:0-73610 GCF_005502655.1 Burkholderia sp. 4NA327C6
GGCTCGTGATTGACGAGGAGGGGGGCGGGAGGCGGCGCCGATCCGGCGCGACCGATTGAAATGTATTTGTAATATTTCGCTGGCGAACTGGAAATGAAAAATTATTAGGGAGATACCCTAAAGAAAGGTCGCGTGTGTGCCGTTAGTTCGCCTCGGTAACTCACAAAAGCATTACGGAAGCACTACATCCGTACAACTACACGACCAGATTAACCGAGGGGCGCGCGGCCGGCGAAGCCGTGCGTGTGATTCGAAGATGGAACGCATCGATTTGCATCGGTGCGCAGGCATCGGGGGCCTGCGCGTGATCTTCCTTTGCCTGGCGACGGCAGGGGGGCTGCCGCATTGCGCGGTCGCCGCCGGGATCGTGCCGGACGGCGGTACGCCGACGAGCGTGTCGGCGGGGCCGAACGGCCGGCAGCTCGTGAATCTTGCGCCGGCTGTCGCCGGCGTCTCCAGCAACACCTACTCGTCGTTCAACGTGACGACAGCCGGTGCGACGCTGAACAACGTCGGCATCAACGCGCGCACGATCGTCAACCAGGTGACGAGCACGAACCGCAGCCTGATCGAAGGCGAGATCGCCGTGGCCGGGCCGCGCGCGAACGTGGTGCTGGCGAACCCGAACGGCATCACGATCAACGGCGGATCGTTCGTCAATACGGGGCATGTCGCGCTTGCCACCGGCAACGTGAGCTTCAACGACCTGCAGATCGCACCGGGCGTGATCCAGCGCAACATCGTGCTCGATACGTCGACCGGCACGATCGTCGTCGGCCCGGGCGGTCTGGCCGGCGCACTGGTCGGCCTGGACATGATTGCGAAGACGATTCGCGTCGACGGACCGATCGACAACACGTTCTCGTCGGCGACCGCCGGCGTGCGCCTGCTGGCCGGCCGCAGCCGGGTCGAACTGAACACGGGACTGTCGCCGACCGACAACGCCAACGACTGGCTGGCGCGCGGCGCGACGACGAATCCCGATACGGCGTCGTCCTACGCGATCGATATCACCGCTGCCGGCAGCGTGACCAGCGGGCGCGTGCAGCTGATCGTGACCGACCGCGGGCCCGGCGTGCGCAGCGCCGGCCCGATGAATGCGTCGCTGGGCGATTTCACGCTGACGTCCAATGGGAACGTCGAGTTTTCGCACACGAAGCTTGGCGTCGCGAGGGATTTCGCGGTGACGGCGCAGGGCAGCGTGACGTTGACGGACACGGAGGTGAAGGTCAACGGCGGCCGCGCCGGCGTGTCGGCCGCGGACGCGATCACGCTCAACGGCAGCAGCCTGCTGGCGTCGGGCGGCATCAAGCTGAATGGCACGGGTATCGCACTGCAGCCCGACGATGCGATGGCCGGCTCGACGGTGGCGTCGTCCCAGAGCGGCGTGGTGCTGAAGAGCGGCGCGGACATCGTGAACGTCGGCTCGCTCGTGCAGGGGCAGGCCGCGATCGACGCGGATGCCGACTCGGCAGGCGCGGTGACGCTGAACGCAGCCGGCCGCATCCTGAACCAGTCGCAGCCGCAGACGCGGATCGGCATCCTGTTCGGCGTGCAGGGCGACGTATCGCTGACCGCGGGCGCGGACATCGTCAACCAGAACGCGCGGATCCTGTCGAACCGGAGCGTCTCGATCGCGGCCGGCGGCGATCTGGAGAACGTCGTCGATCACAGTACGGGCGTGCAGGACGGCGCGGTGATCGGGTTTGCGGAGCAAGGCGGCCGATTCCTGTTCTTCCGGCATCGCAGCGACGGCTTCACGGTCGACTACGGCGCGCTCGCGGACGCTTCCAAGCTTGCGTACATCACTGCCGACGCGGGAAATGTGTCCGTGCGTGCCGCGAACGTCAGGAACATCGGCGGATCGATTCTCTCGAACGGCGGCGCGATCGACATCACCGCGCGCGACAGCCTGCTGACACAGGCGATCTTCACCGGCCAGGCTTCGTTGCGGCGTTCGTGCTTCGTCTTCTGCCGCTCGAGTGCATCGTCGAGCGTGCAGGCTTTCGGCGGCGCCATCGAGGCCAACACGGACATCCTGTTGAAGGCCGGCACGCAGATTACCAATACGGGCGGTATCGTGCGCGCGCTCGGCGGGTTGACGCTCGATGCGCCCAGGACCCTCGCACAGGGCGTGACGGGCTATACGGTGATCAACCGCGATCACGATTTGAAGGCATGGTTCGGCAATCGCTGGGCGGCCATCTATCGGAGCGATACCGGCGGCCTGTTCAGCGGCGGAACCGGCAAGGTGCGCCTGACGGGCGAGGCGGATATCGACGGCGGCGCGTACGGTGCGCCCGAAGGCGTGCTGGCGGCCGGCGGCGTGGTGACGATTCGGCCGCCGCACCGGGATCTCGTGACGATCGGCAACCGCAATCATCTGGGCCTCGTGTCGTGGTTCGGTCTGTGACGGGCGGCATGTCGTCGGCAATGGTCCGGGTGCTCGCGCTGGTGATCGGCGCGACGCCGTTGTGCGTGCGCGCGCAGCTCGCCGGCGGATTGCCGCCTGGCGCACCGCCGGGTCTCGGCGCGATACCGCCGGGGCTCGCGGTGCCGCGCGCCGAGCAGGACCCTGCGCAGCGCCTGCTCCAGGAACAGCGCGACCGGCAGCGCCGCGACGAAATCGCGCAGCCGCCGGCGCAGATCGCATTGCCCGAACAGCCGGCCATGCCCGACTTGCCGCCGGGCGCCGATGTCGAAACGCTGCCGGACGTGGCGCCGATGTTCCTGATCGAGCGCGTCGAATTCACGGGCGACACGATTCTGGGGCAGCCCGCGCTCGACCGTATCGCGGCGCCGTTTGTCGGCAAGCAGCTCGGGCGCAACCGGATCAACCTGTTGCTGCGCCGGCTGACCGAAGCCTTCATCTCGCGCGGCTACATCACGACGCGCGCCTATCTGGGCCCGCAGAACCTCGCGTCCGGCACGCTGAAGATCAATCTCGTACCCGGCCGCGTGGCCGCGCTGACGCTGAACGGCAAGCCGCTGCGTCCGCGCGACCCGGACGAGAAATGGTACGAGGTGCGCGGCGGCGGCCTGCTGACCGAAGCCGGCACGGCGTGGGCGTTCGCGAGCGCGCCGGGCGATCCGCTGCGCCTGCCCGATCTCGAGCAGGGCGTCGACCAGATCAACCGGTTGCGGCGCAACCAGGCCGAGATCCGCATCCTGCCGGGCGAAGCGCCGGGGGATTCGGTCGTCGCGATTTCGAACCGCTCTGGCGACCGTCTTCATTACGACTTCGGCGTCGACAACTACGGCAGCTCGCAGACCGGCAAGACGCGCTATCGCGCGGGCGTCGAGGCCGACAACGTGATCGGGCTGCAGGAATCGCTGTCGTTCAACTACGTGGGAACGACCGAAACGAACGCGCTCGTGTTTTCCGCGGCGGTGCCGTACGGGTATCAGACCTTCAGCTACACGGTGTCGATGTCCGAGTACCAGCAGGCGATCGGCGACGTCGCGCTGCTCGAAGGCCGCACGTTCAGCCAGATGCTCGGCTGGAACGATGTGCTCGTGCGCTCGTCGAGCGGGCGCATGAGCGTCGACGTGACGCTCAACAAGCTGCGCACCGAGCGCGATGTGAACGGCCTGCCGCTGTCGCCGCAGAGCCTCACGGTGCTGCGTGTCGCGCTGAATGGGCTCGTGCGCTTCGCGGCGCGCGGCCAGGGCGCCGCGGCGACCTGGGACGTCGGCGTGTCGCAGGGGCTGCCGTGGCTCGCGGCCAACCATGATGCATCGGACATCGGCATCGACGACGCGCACAGCCAGTTCACCAAGCTCGACGCGACCGGCACGCTGCAGTTTGCGCTCGGCAGTCTCGCAGGAAGCGCGTGGGCCTATCGCGGCACGCTGCGGGCGCAATACAGCCGCGTGGCGCTGTTCGGCAACGAGCAGATCTTCCTGGGCGGCATGAGTTCGGTCCGCGGGTTCACCGAAGGCGGGATCGCGGGCGACAGCGGCATCTTCGTGCGCAACGAGGCCGCGTGGCAGAACGTGCCTGCCTGGCGCGACGCGCGAATCGAACCGTATGTGTTTCTCGATGGCGGCAAGGCCCACCTGAATGCGCAGGGCGGCTGGCCGACGCTCGTCGGCGCCGGCGTGGGCACGCGCGCGCAATGGCGCCTGCGGAGCGGAACGGTCTCGGCCGAAGTGCTGGTCGGGCAGGCGCTCGCGCAGCCGGCGGCGCTCGGCAGGAAGGCCACCGTGCTGCTGGCAACACTCAACTGGTCGGACTGAATGAAGGAGAACCTCATGAATCGTCTGTCGAACGGTCGCGCGATCGCGACGCAATGGAATCTGCGGGCGCGCCTGCGCCGGACCGGCGTTGCGCTCGCCGCCGCCATGCTTTGCGGTACGGTCGCGCCGCAAGCGCATGCACTGAACAAGGCGGCGAAGAAGCCGGCGGATACGGTCGCCGCGATGCCCGCCGATGCCGTCGCGAGCGTGAACGGCGTGCCCGTCACGCAAACGCAAGTCGACGAAGCGGTGCGCGCGTCGAAGGCGGCCGATACGCCGGCGCTGCGGGCGGCGATGAAGAATCAACTGATCGCGCGAGAACTGTTCCGGCAGGCGGCGCTGAAGCAGCACTACGACACCCGCCCGCAAGTCGTTGCCGCGGTCGAGCAGGCGAAGACGCTTGCGATGACGCAGGCGTACCTGCACGACCAGGTCAAGCC
Organism: Burkholderia sp. 4NA327C6; assembly: GCF_005502655.1. Classification (NCBI taxonomy): domain Bacteria; kingdom Pseudomonadati; phylum Pseudomonadota; class Betaproteobacteria; order Burkholderiales; family Burkholderiaceae; genus Burkholderia; species Burkholderia sp. 4NA327C6. The sequence continues at coordinate 4,680 of NZ_SCNZ01000042.1, forward strand.
GGCACCGGTCCCGGAGACGGACATCCGGGCACGCTACGACGCGATCGTCGCGGGGCTCGGCGAGAACGAATACAAGCCGAGCGCGATTGCGGTCAACGACGCGGACACCGCGAAGCAGATCATCGCGCGCCTCAGGAAAGGCGAGGACTTCGGCACGCTGGCGCAGCAGTTCAGCAAGGGGCCGGCTGCCGCGCAAGGCGGTGCGCTGAACTGGATCTCGTTCAAGACGCCGATCGAGGCGGGCAATACGCAGAACTGGCCGCAGCCGCTCGCCGAGGCGCTCGTGAAGCTGCCGCAGGGCGGCCTGACGCGCGAGCCCGTCCAGGTCGGCGATGCGTACTGGATTCTGCGTGTCGACGACAAGCGCGTGACGCAGGTGCCGACGTTCGACCAGGCGAAGGACATGCTGCGGCAGCAGCTCGAGCAGGTCGCGATGGAGAAGGCCACGGCGCAGGTCGTCGTGGACCTGATCCGCAACGCGCGCATTCAGCAGTAAACGGCAAGCAGTTGTGCCGGGCCGACACCCGGCGATTACACACGCGATACCGGGCGGGGAAATCCCGGCATCGCGCGATGCCACGGTCGGCCGGCCGATGGCGCGAGACGCACGGCGCAAGCCCAATAAGAACGAAGCAAAAAATAGATGAATACGTCCAAGCGTAAGGTCCTGCAGCAGCTCGCCGCCGCCGGTGCGGCGCGAATCGGCGCGCGCGCGCGGTCCGCGGCAGATGCGCCGCGTTTCCTGGCGGTCGCACCGGTCGTTCACCCGTATCGCTGGTGGCAGCGGGCGACCTGCGCGATCGTCGCGCTGGCGATGTTCATCGGACCGATCACGGTGACGGTCGAGCAGGGGCGCGGCGCGGCCGGCGTGCTGGGTGCCGGCAATCGCCGTATGGATGACGAAACGTGGCAGCGCGTGCTCGACCTGGCATCGCTGCGCGTGCGGCTGTCGATGCGGATTGCCGCTGCCGCGCCGATCGTCGACCCGACTGCGCCCATCTCATTCCAGCCCGCGATCACGCAATCGACGGGCGCGGGCGGCGGCGTGCCGGTCGTCAATATCACCGCGCCCAACGCGGCCGGCATTTCGCTGAACCAGTATCAACAGTTCAATATCGACCCGGTCGGCCTGATCCTCAACAACAGCCTGATGTCGGGGACGTCGCTGACGGGCGGCAACGTGCAGGCGAATGCGAACCTGAACGGTCGCACGGCGAGCGTGATCGTCAACCAGGTGACGTCGACGGGCAATGCCTACGCGAGCATGCTGAACGGCCCGCTCGAAGTGTTCGGCGCGCCGGCGACTGTCGTCATCGCGAACCCGAACGGCATCACGACGCGCGGCACGGGATTCACCAATACCATCGGCGTCACGCTGTCGACCGGCGCGCCGCAGTTCCTGGGCAGCGTGGGCGGCACGGCGACCGACTTCGCGAACGCGAAGGCGATCGGCTACAACGTGACCGGCGGCCACCTGCAGATCGAGGGCAATGCCGGCGTCAACGGGCCGGGCGCGGGGATCGAGGGGACGGTCGGCACGATCGACCTGATCGGCGAGACGATCGGCATCAACGCGCCGCTGTATGCGGGCACGCGCATCAACGCGATTGCCGGGCGGCAGTTCGTGGCGCCGACGGCCGCGGATGCGTACGGCACCACGTACGGCACCGCGTCGAATGGCGCGGCGAATTCCGCCGCGGCGATCAACGCAGCGAACGGCGGCGCGAATCGCTCGCTCGCGATCGACGCGACCGCATTCGGTGCGATGACCGCCGGCCAGATCCAGGTGATCAGCACCGCGGCGGGGATGGGCGTGCGGGCCGACGCGCAACTGGCCGCGAACGCAGGCGACCTGACGATGTCGTCGAACGGCGACGTGTCGGTCGCTGGCTCGGCCGCGCAGCGGCAGGCCACCGTGCAAAGTTCGGGCAACGTATCGATGACGGGCGCGCATCTGGGTGTCGGCGGGTATGCGATCAGCGCGAGCGGAGATGTGACGTCGACCGGGGCGATCCAGTCGGGCGGGAAGCTCGCGATCACCGCCGGCGGCAACGTGAACGTCGCGAACGCGCAAGCCAACGGCGACGTGTCGATTGCAGGCGGCCCGAACGTGACGCTGGGCGATGTGCAGACGGGCGGTGCGCTGGCGGTTGCGGCGCAGGGCGGCACGGGCGGCGACGTCACGCTGAACGGCACGGCGCTGGCCGTGGCCGGCACGTCGCTGCGCGCGTCGCGCGACATCCGCGTCAACGGCCGGCTGGATAGCAGCACGATCGATGCAAGCGCGCAACGCAGCATCGCATTGGCCGGGCCCGTCAATGCATCCGGCGACCTGACGCTCACAGCGCGGGACGGCGACCTCGCCACGACCGCGCGCGTCGCCAGCGGCGGGAATCTGTCCGCCAGCGCAGGGCACGATGTCGCGGCGAGCGGTGCGCTGCTGGCGAATGGCGACGTGAGCGTGCGGGCCGGAAACAGCGCGAGTGTGGGGGATATCCATGCGGGCGGCGCGATCGAGCTGAGCGCGCAAGGCGCGGCCGGGGGCGGCGACCTGGCGTTCAACGGCAATACGCAGGCGACCGGCGCCACGCGCATCGCATCGGCGCGCGACATCACGGTGAACGGCACGTTGACGGGCGGTTCGACGCTGGCGCTCGACGCACGTCGCGACGTGACGGTCGATGCGGAAGGCACCGTGCAGTCGGCGGGCGACCTCGCGCTGACGGCGCGCACCGGCAGCGTGACATCGAACGGCACGTTGACGGGCGCATCGAACCTGTCGGTGCAGGGCGCGCAGGACGTCGCGCTGCTCGGCACGACCGGCGCCGCGGGCGACGCGGCGGTAAGCGCCGGCCGCGACGTGACGGTGGGCGGCACGTTGTCCGGGCGCGGCGGCGCGCGGATCGACGCAGGGCGCGACATCGTCCTGGGCGGCAGCACGGGTTTCGTGAAGGACGTGCAGGCGCAGGCGGGCCGCAACCTGTCGATGACGGGTTCACTTGCCGCGACGAACGTGACGTTGGGCAGCGGCCAGTCGATGACGCTGCACGACGTGCAGTCGTCCGCGGCGTTGCAGGCGAACGCGCAAAACGGCGCGCTGACGATCGACGGCACCGTGACGTCGTTGTCGACCACCCAACTCGGATCGGGCGGCGACACGGCGGTGACCGGCACGCTGCAAAGCAAGAGCCGCCTCGATGTCGTGAGTGGCGGCAACGTCGCGATCGCGGGGCAGGTCAATACGTTGTCGACCGGAACCTTCCGCGCAGGAAACCGGTTCAGCGTCGACGGCACGCTGCAGACCACCGGATCGCTCGATATCGCAAACGGCGGGGACGCCTCGATCGCCGGCACGGTGAACGCGCTGTCGGATGCCGTGCTCGCGTCGAGCGGCGGCGCCACGGTCAACGGCTTGCTGCAGAGCGCGGGCCCGTTGGCGCTGACGGGCGGCGCGAACACGTCGATCGGCGGGACGGTGCTGTCGACGGATGACGTGACCCTCACGAATGCCGCGGGCTCGCTGACGAGCACCGGCACGATCCAGGCGGGCCGCGATCTGTTGATCGACGCCGCACACGCAGTCGATCTCGGCAAACAGCAGACGATCGCGCAACGCGACCTGACGGTGCGCGCGGGCGGTGACCTGACCGCGAACGGCGCGGTGGTCAGCCAACGCAACGGCATGCTGAACGCCGGCGGCACGCTGGGCGGTGCGGCATCGATCGCGTTCGGTCAGGCGGCGACGCTGCAGTCGGGCGGCGACACGCGCCTGACGGGCTCGTTGCGCGGCGACACGGTGCAGACGCAGGCGGGCGGCTCGGCGTTGCTGCACGACGTGCAGGCCGTGTCGTCGATGTCGCTTGCCGCGACGCAGGATCTCGCGACGACGGGCAACCTGATCGGCAACGCAACGACGACATTGCAGGCCGGGCGCGATCTCGGCGTCAGCGGCGCGGTTCAGTCGTCGCAGACGCTGACGCTGGCAGCCGGTCGCGATGTCGCAACCACGGGCGCACTGCGGACCGACCAGGATCTGCACGTTCATGCGGGCAACAACGCGGCGATCGGCGACATGCAGGTCGGCACCGTGCTTGACGTGAAGTCGCAAGGCACGGCGGGCGGCGGCGACGTGACGCTCAACGGCAACGCGGTCGTCGCAGGCGTGACGAACGTGCAGGCGGCGCGCGACATCGTCGTGAACGGTTCGCTCACCGGCGCCACGCAGGTGGCGCTGTCGGCGCAGCGAGACATCGGCGTCAACGGCAGTGGCGCCGTCCGTGCGATCGGCGATCTTGCGCTCACCGCGACGACCGGCAGCATCGCGTCGGCCGGCACATTGAACGGCGCAGGCGCGCTGACCGCGAATGCGGCGCAGGACGTCGCGCTGACCGGCACGACCGTGTTCACCGGCGACACCACCGTGACGGCGGGGCATGACGTGACGGTCGGCGGAACTCTGGCAGGTCGTGGCGGTGCACGCGTCGACGCGGGGCGCGACATCGCGCTGGGTGGTAGTGCAGGATTCCTGAAGGATGTGCAGGCGCAGGCGGGACGCAACCTGTCGATGACGGGTTCGCTCGCCGGCACGAACGTGACGCTGGGCAGCGGCCAGTCGATGACGCTGCATGACGTGCAGTCGTCGAGTGCGTTGCAGGCCAATGCACAAAACGGGACGCTGACCGTCGACGGCACGGTCACGTCGTTGTCGACCGCGCAGCTCAAATCGGGCAGCGATACGACCGTGACCGGCACGCTGCAAAGCGCGGGCCATCTCGATCTGACGAGCGGCGGCAATCTCGGGATCGGCGGCACCGTCAGCGCGTTGTCCGATGCGGCCGTCACGTCGAGCGGCGCGGCGAGCGTGAACGGACTGTTGCAAAGCGCGGGCCCGTTGACGCTGACGAGCGGCGCGAACACGTCGATCGGCGGCGCGGTGCTGTCGACGGGTGACGTCACCCTCAAGAACGCGGCGGGCGCGCTGACGAGCACCGGCACGATCCAGGCGGGCCGCGATCTGCTGATCGACGCCGCGCACGCGGTCGATCTCGGCACGCAGCAAACCACGGCGCAACGCGACCTGACGGTACGCGCGGGCGGCGACCTCATCGCGAACGGCACGGTGATCGGCCAGCGCAACGGCGTGCTGAACGCCGGCGGCGCGATGGGCGGCGCGGCAGCGATCGCATTCGGGCAGGCGGCGACGCTTCAATCGGGCGGCGATACGCGCCTGACGGGTTCGCTGCGCGGCGACACGGTGCAGATACAGGCAGGCGGGGCGGCGTCGCTGCACGACGTGACGGCCGCAGCGACGATGTCGCTCACGGCCGCGCAGGATCTCGCGACGACGGGTACCGTGGTGGCCGGCTCGACGGCGGCGCTTCAGGCCGGCGGGAACCTGGGCATCGGCGGCGTGATGCAGGCGGTCGGCGATATCGCGCTGACCGCGACGAGCGGAAGCGTGTCGACCAGCGGACCGATCGCCGGCAACGGCGCGATCGACATGCAGGCGGGTACCGACATCCTGCTGAACGGAACGGTCGGTGCGGCGCGCGGCATGTCGCTGAATGCGGCTCGTGACGTTTCGACGACGCAGGCCTTGAACGTGCTGGCGAACGACCTGCGGATCACGGCCGGCAACAACGCCGGCGTGGCCGATGTGCAGGCGGGCGGGGCGTTGTCCGTCACCGCCCGGAACGGCGACGCGGCGTTCAACGGTACGGCTGCGGCGCTCGGCGAAACCACCGTGACCGCGGGGCGCGACGTGGTCGTGCGCGGCACGCTCGCCGGTGGCGGCGACGGCACGAGCGCGACGCATGCGCCGACGTCCGTGCAGGCCGGGCGCGACGTCCAGGTGACGGGCATGCTCGCGGGCGGCGCAACGCTCGGCGTCAACGCCGCGCGCGACGTGACGATCGGCAACGCCGGTCAGGTCCAGGCGGCCGGCGACATGACGCTCGCGGCCGGCGCAGGCAACGTGACGTCGCAGGGCACGCTCGCGGCCGAACGCAATGTCGTGCTGACGGCGGCCACGGACGTGTCGCTGACCGGCAAGACCAGCATCGGCGGCGATGCTGCGTTGACGGCCGGGCACGACCTGACGCTTGACGGATCGGTCGTGGGCAAGGGCGGCGCGACGCTGAACGCGGGCCACGATGTGGCGATCGGCGGTAGCACCGTCTTTGCGAACGACGTCACGGCCAAGGCCGACAACGACCTCGCGGTCACCGGCGCGCTGCAGGGGCAGGCGGTGTCGCTGAGCGCCGCGCGCTCGATCGCGCTGAAGGACGTGCAATCGAATGCGGCGCTGACCGTCAACGCGAAGGGCGGCGCACTGACGATCGACGGCACCGTCAACTCGCTCGCAGGCGGCACGCTGAACGCAGCCGGCGACCTGACGGTCAACGGCGCATTGCAGGCGGCCGGATCGCTGAATGCGGCGAGCGGCGGCACTCTCGCGATCAACGGGGCCGTCAATGCCCTTGCCGATGCGACCTTGCATTCGGGCGCGGACCTGAACGTGAACGGCACGCTCCACGCGGGCGGCCCGCTGGCGGCATCGAGCAATGGCGCGCTGTCGGTCGGCGGCAAGCTCGACGCGGCTACCGATGCGGCGTTGAGCGCGGCGCGCGGCCTCGTGGTCGACGGCACCGTCAACGCCGGCCGCCAGCTCGACATGACGAGCGGCGGCCCGGCGACGCTGCGCGGTGTGGTCAACGCGGCAGGGGCGGGCGTGCTGCGCTCGGACGGTGACATCACGGTCAACGGCACGCTGCAGGCGGCGGGGCCGCTCGACGTGATCGGCGGCGGCAACACGACGGTCGCCGGCGCGCTGGTGTCGTCGGGCGACATGACGCTGCGCAATGCCGCGGGCACGCTGACGAGCACCGGCACCCTGCAATCGGGCGGCAACCTGTCGGCCGACGCGGCCGGCACGATCGATCTCGGCCAGGGGCGCACGACGGCACTTGGCGATCTGACCGCGAACGCGGGCCGGGATCTGCGCGCGGACGGCACGGTGATCGCACAGGGCCGCGGTACGCTGACGGCCGGCGGCGCGATCGGCGGGGCGGGGGCGCTGGCGTTCGGCGGCGCGGCGACCCTGCAGTCGGGTGGCGACACGCTGCTCACCGGTTCGCTGCGCGGCGACAAGGTCGACGTGAACGCGGGCGGCCACGCGACGCTGCACGACGTGACGGCGGGCGCATCGATGACGCTCGCATCGGCCGGCAACCTGCGCACGACCGGCGCGGTGACCGGCAACGCGGACGTGCTGCTGCGCGCGGGCGGCGACATCGATCACGGCGGGGTGTTGCAGGCCATCGGCAACGCGACGTTCGACGCGCGCGGCGGGCATGTCGCGTCGACGGGCTCGATCGCGACGAACGGCGCGCTCGCGGTAAAGGCAGGCACGGATATCGCGCTCGGCGGCAAGACGGCCTCGGCGCTGGACATCGCCCTGACCGCCGGCCGCGACATCGCGCTCGGCGGCTCGCTGACGAGCGGCGGCGCGTTCGATGCGACGGCCGGCGGGAATGCGGGCATCGCCGGCACGGTGCTGGCGATCGGTGACACGCATGTCGGCGCGGCCAACGATATCGACGTGACCGGCAAGCTCGAGGGCCACGGGGCCGGCACGCTCGGCGCAGGCCGAGACCTGACCGGCGCGGGCACGATTGCGTTCGCGCAGGCCGCGACGCTCGATGCGGGCCGCGATGTCGTGCAGGGCGGGCTGGTGCAGGGGCACACGGTTGCAGTCACGGCGGCAGGCAACGCCAGCGTGACGAACGTGCAGGCGGACGACACGTTGTCGTTGCGCGCGAACGGCACGCGCACGGACACCGGGCCCGGCAACCTGACGATCAACGGCACGGCCGCCGCCGGCGGGCGCATCGACGCGGTCGCGGCGCAGGATGTGTCGGTGCCCGGCAAGCTGCAAGGAGCAACCTCGGTCGGCATCGACGCGGGGCGCAACGCCGTGATCGGCGGTGCGGTCCAGTCGGGCGGCGCGATGACGATCGCCGCACATGCCGGCGATCTGGCCGCAACCGGCGGGATAAACAGCGGCGCGACGCTCGACGTGACGACCGGACGCGATCTGTTGCTCGGCGCGACGACGAGCGCGGTCGGCGACATGGCGCTCACTGCCGGGCGCGATCTGAACGCCGGCAGCGGGCTGCTGATCGGCGACGCGAACGGCACGCTGCGCGCGGCGCGCGATATCGTCGGCGCTGGCAAGCAGTCGTTCCTGCAAGGCGCGTTCGACGCCGCCGCGCAGCGCAATGCGACGGTGGACGGTCTCGTCCAGGCGAAGGGCGTGCGTGTGCAGGGCGGCAACGACGCATCGGTCAACGATGTCGTCTCGGCGACCACCCTCGACCTGAAGGCGCTCGGCAACGCCGGCGGCGGCGATGCCGTGGTGCGCGGCACCGCGCAGGCGGCCGGCGCCGCGAGCGTGACCGCCGCGCACGACGTGCGGGTGACGGGCACGCTGGCGAACGGTGCGGCGCAAACCTTGAGTGCGGGCAACGATGTCGTCGTGAGCGGCACGTCGCAGTCTGCCGGCGACATGAAGGTGGCCGCATCGGGCGGCAACGTGCAATTGAACGGCATGACGACGTCCGGCGGCGCGCTCGATGTGCGCGCCGGCGTCGATGCGCAATTGAACGGCACGATCGCCGCGGCCGGCACGACGACGGTCCAGGCCGGCCGCGATATCGGCATCGGCGGCAGTCTGGCAGGCCAGGCGGGCGGTGCGCTGACGGCGGCACGGGACATCACCGGCGCGGGATCGGTGGCGTTCGGGCAGGCCGCGACGCTCGCCGCGTCGCACGACATCGCGTTGTCGGGGGCGCTGCAGGGCGCGAGCGTGTCGGTGACGGGCGGCAACAATGTCGGCCTCGCCGGCGTGCAGGCAGTGTCGGGCGACCTGTCGGTCGCCGCGAACGGCAATGCGGGCGGCGGCGACGTGACGCTCGGCGGCGCGGTGACCGCGCTGGGCGCGTTCTCGCTGCAGGCGGCGCGCGACGTCAACGTGAATCACGCGATCAATGCGGGCGCGGCGACGGACATCAAGGCCGCACGCAACGTCGCCCTCGCCGACGTGAACACGGCCGGCGACCTGAGCGTCACAGCGTCGAACGGTAGCGCCGGCGCGGCGAACGTGACCGCGCGCGGCAACCTGAACGTGACGGCCGGGCAGGCGATCACGCTGTCGGGTCAAACCGTGTCTGGCGGCAATGCGACGCTGGCGTCCGGCGGCGACATGACGCTGGTCGGCAGCATCGCCGCGCAGCAGGCCGGCACGCTGACGGCGGGCGGCTCGATCGACGCGGCGTCGATCGCGTTCGGCAAGCAGGCCACGGTCAGCGCGGCGAACGGCATCGCCGTGAAGGGTGGCGTCGCGACCGACGGCGACCTGGCGATGACGGCGGGCAACGACCTCGCGATCGGCAGTGCGCAGGCGGGCGGGGCGATCGACTTGCGCGCGCAGGGGCACAACGGTGCCGGCGACGTGGTCGTGAACGGCGGCATGACGTCCGGCAAGGCGACGACGATCGCCGCCGTGCGCGACGTGGTGATCGCCGGTGGCGTCGGCAGCGGCGCAAGCCTGACGGCCGGCGCGGGACGGAGCCTCGGCATCGCCGGCGCAATTCGTTCGAACGCCGATACGTCGCTAAGCGCGACGCACGGCAATCTCGTCGTGGGCGGCGACTTCGTTTCCGTCGGCAATTTCGGTGCGCGTGCCGGCGGCACGCTGGCGCTGCTGACGGGCGGGCTCGCCAACGGCGACACCACGTTGACTTCCGGCGGCGCGATGACGCTCGGCGGCGCACTGTTCGGCCTCGGCGGCGCGAATCTTGACGCGGGCGGCGCGATCACGGGCGGCAGCGCACTGACGTTCGGCAAGGATATCGGCGTCACGTCCGGCGCGGGCGTCACGCTGGGCGCGATCCAGGGGGCAGGGAAGTTCACGGCGACGTCGACCGGCGACCTGTCGCTCGGTGCGACAACCGCGGTCGGCGGTGTGTCCGCGACGTCGCAGGCGGGCAGCGTCGCCGTCAACGGCGCGCTGCAGTCCGGCGGGAACGTGCAGATCCAGGCGGCGAACAATGCGCAGGTGACGGGCGCGGTGTCGTCGATGGGCACGGTGAACGTCAACGGCGTCAACGGCAACGTGACGCTCGCGGGCGTGTCGTCGAACGGCGACACGACGCTGCATGCCGGGCAGAACCTCACGCTCGGCGGCTCGAGCGTCGTGGCCGGTCAACTGGGGGTGTCGGGCGGCAACGTGACGCTCAACGGGACGGTGACCGGTTCGAAGAACGTGACCGTTTCCGCGCAGGGGACGGTGGACGCAGGCAACGCGACGATCGTCGCGTCGCAGAACCTGCAGATGAACGGCGCGAACGTCACGCTCGGCGATGCGACGGTGGGCGGCGCGCTGACCGCACAGGCATCGAACCAGCTCACGCTGGCCGGCGGGCACGCGGTGAACGTGGTCGGCAATGCGGCGCTGACGTCGCAGAACGGGCTGTATAACGCAGCGCATGTGCTGGCCGGGTCGCTCAACGTGTCCGCGCCGAACCTGACGAACGCGGCGGGTGCGTCGCTTGCGTCGATCGGCGCGACGACGATCAACGCGTCGAACTTCACGAACGCGGGGCTGGTGAACGGCACGACGACCAACGTGACCGTGGGCGGCGGGCTGACGAACGTCGGCGGGTCGCTGATGGCGGTGGATGCGCTCGGCATCAACGCGGGTTCGCTGAACAACCAGAGCGGGATCATCTTTGCGGGGAATCCGAGCGTCGGAACGGGGGCGACCGGCGATGTGTCGCTGACGGTCAATGGCGGCAACGGTGCGTTCTACAACGCGGGCGGGCAGTTGCTCGCGCAACGGAACATGGGCATCAACGTCGCCAACATGACGTTCGATCCGCTGCAGGGGACGATCAGCCAGGGCGGGAATCTGTCGATCACCGCCGGCTACGTGAACATCGGCGGCACCTGGAACTACGGCGGGCAGAGCGTGGCGCTGACCGGCCTGAACGGCATCGCGAACTACGGCACGATGACCGGCACCGCGGCGCTGACGCTGTCGTCCGGCGGCGGGACATTCGAGAACCACGGGCAGGTCAGCGGTCGTGATGTGACCTTCAACGGCACGCTGAACAACGCGGCCGGCGCGGTGATGCATGCCGACAATGTGTTGACGCTGAACGGCAATACGACGAACCGCGGGACGGTCGAGGCGGGGAGCGTACTCAACGTCAGCGGCTGGGACTACGACAACCAGGGGGCGACGACGCAGTCGAGGGGGGATGCGAATTTCAATCTAGGCGGTTCGCTGTTCAATACGGGCGGTTCGATATTCGCCGGCCGGAACATCGGCGTCTCTGCTACGCAGGTGATCAACGACCAGACTGCTCCGCAGGGAGCAGTCACGACCACCACGCAAGTCAGCGACCCCGCGCTCCTGATGTCAGGGTCGGTCGGCACGGTGACGGTTGGCTACGAGAATGTCAAAAATGGAGACCATGGTTACGTTCAGGCTGCGTATAAAACGCTGCCTGCGACGCTCGGTGGCCTGTTGGCGCCGACTGGCTCGACCACGAACAGCAGTTTGATGACGGCTTCCGCTCCGGTCGCGACATCCGGCACCGTGACGTTCTATCAATACTACGTACAGACCGGCACCAATGACCATGGTGTTTCGCAGTCTTCAAACTACTGGTTCGTTGGAACCGGGCCTGGGGCCGGTGCACTCAAATCGGCGACATTCACATTGCCGACGGTCTATCAAACGACGACTACCCAGCAAGCCGGAACGTCGGGCGTGATTTCCGCCGGCGGTTCGATCTCGCTGACTGCCGGTAACTTGTCCAATAAGGGCGGCCAGATCGCAGCGCAAGGCGACATCGCACTCAACGTCCAGTCGCTGAGCAACGGCGCGGTTGCACCGACCATGACGGTCAACAACTCGACTTATGTCGATCAGGCCCAGTACGCGAACTTTCTGGCGCAGCTTGCGGCGCTCGGAACGATCGGGGTCCAGGGCACCGGCAACCCGACCGGCGCGTTCAATTGCGACGGCGGTAACTATTGCCAGGTGGGTTCGCCTTACCTGCCGACGACGTTCCAGATCAACAAGGGCACGGCCGCGCCTGCTGCTACCGGCACGGTGACCTTCACGACGCCGACGGGCATGATCGCGGCGGGCAGCAATCTGACGATCGGCGGCGGCAATCTGATCAACCAGGGTCTGCTGTATGCCGGCAACAACGTCGGCATTGCGTCCGGAACGCTGACTAACCAGGGCGGCAACCAACAGAACTACGCGAGCCAGGTCGGTTGCGCGTCGGGCGTGCCGAACTCCGCATGCGGCAACGCAGGCCAGCCGCGCGGCAACAATCCGACCACGACGACGTTCAGCTATGCGCAGAACAACGCGACGATCTACGCCGGTCACGATCTCGTCATCGCTGCCGGCCAGATCAACAACACGTACGGCAACCTGCTGGCGGGCCACGACATCGTCATCGGCGGCGTCGGCTCGACCGCGGGCTCGACCACGCCGGCGCAGAGCCTGAACAACACGTCGGGCAACATCGTCGCGGGCAACGACATCAAGCTGAACGTCTCGGGCGCGATCACCAACAACCTCCCGCCGCCGGTTCCGGTCCACGAGAATTACGGCAAACAGGAGAAGTATTCCGGCTGCATGACCGCCGGTGGTTACAAAGAGAGCTACTGCGAAGGGTACGTCGACCAGCAGTCGGGCAGTTCGTCGGTGATCAGCGCGGGCAACAACCTGCAGGTGAGCGCGGGCAGCCTGACGAACATCGGCAGCCTGATCGCGGCCGGCAACAACGCGACGATTTCCGTCGCGGGGCCGGTCGTCAACGAGGCGCAGGTGCTGAACGCGTACTGGCACTCGCACTGGGTGCAGGAAACCGGGATGTTCAGCAGCGACAAGCGCCACGACATCTGGGCATGCGGCACGCCGGAGCAGTGCAAGACGCTGTACGGGAGCGCTTATACGGGCACCGGCGGTACGATCGATCCGCCGATGCCGGTCGGCAACATCGCGGCGACGATCCAGGCGCCGAACCTGTCGATCTCGTCGGGCGGGCAGATCCAGAACGTCGGCAACGTGCTCGGCACGTCGGTGTCGTTGAGCGGGCAGAAGCTGATCAACGGCATCACGACGCCGAATACGTACACGCCGCAGGTCGGCGCGCCGCAGCGCGTGATCACGCTGAGCCCGGTGACGCTGCCGGGGTTGAACCTGTCGATTCCGCGCGCGGTCGGGATGGGTACGCTGCCGACACCGGTCGCCGGCAAGGCGTCGTATGTCAACGAGTCGCTCGGCGGGAGCGGGCTGCTGGGGGCGCAGGATCTGCTGAACAACCTGCCGCCGAATCTCCAGCCGTCGTCGACGTTGTTCTATTTCAATCCGCAGGAAGAGAACCTGCTGCTGCAGCAGGCCGCACTCCAGCAGACGGGCAAGTCGAGCTTCGTCGACGGTTTGTCGTACGACAGCAAGCACAACAAGTCGGTGACGGAGCAGGAAAAGGAGTACCTGTACGGAAACGCACTCGACTATTCGAAGTCGCATGGGCTGCAGCTTGGCGCGGCGCTGACGCAGGAGCAGATCAACACGCTCGACAAGCCGATGCTGTGGTACGTCGAGCAGACGGTGCCGGACCCGACGTGTCACGCGACGGGCACGGCATCGTGCCCGACGATCACCGCGTTGATGCCGCAGGTTTATCTGTCGCCGAACACGACGGCGATGTCGGCCGGCGGGAACATTGCCGGCACGGACGTCGCGCTGAAGTTCAACCAGGACGGCAACGGCAGCATCCTCAATACGGGGAGCATCACGGCGTCGGGGACGCTGAGCGTCGACACGCACACGCTGACGAACCAGGCGAATCAGGTCAACGTCGGCGAGATCTGGCAGAAGGTTGATGGCGGGTATCTGAACACGACGGGCACGGTGGTGCAGCCGGGCGGGTTCATGAGCGCGGCGAACATGGAGCTGAATGTTCAGGCGCTGAACCAGATCGGTGGGGCGCTGCAGAAGCTCACGGCCGACGGAACCATCGATCAGGCCGGGACCCAGCAAGCGCTTGCGGCGCTTCAACAGCAACTCGGCGGCAATTTCACGCAGACGGCAGTGAGCGACAACCTTCATCAGGATTTCGTGAAGGAAGGCGGCTCGTTCGGGATGACGCAGATCTTCTCGATGGTCGTTGCTGTTGCTGCCGCGATCATGATGCAGCCAGAGATATCTGCTGCGATCGCATCGATGTCGGGCGCTGCCGAAGCGGCAACCACGGCCGCGTTCATGGCGGCTCAGCAGGGGTTGACGGGTGCCGCCATCACTGCGGCGGCAAGTGCCGCAGGCGGTTCGCTGGCCGTTGGCGGGTTGGCCAACACGATGATTGCAGTCGGGTTGAGTTCGTTTGCATCGAGCGCGCTCGGCCAGGTCGTCGCCAGCGGAAAGGTCGATTTCGGCGCGAGTTTGAAGAATGGCCTGATCGGCGCGGTAACTGCCGGGCTGACGAACGGCATCACGTTTGACAGTGGTTCGTTCGGGTTCAGCGCGAATGCGGCGGTCGAAGGAAGTGCGCCGTCTCTTTCAGCGCTAGCCGGTGTGCAGACGACGGGTAATGCGTTGGTGCCGCAGGCTGGTGCGGCGGCTGGATCACTGCCGACCGCAGCGTTGGCGATGTCTGCCAATGCGGCGATTCAGGCCGGCACGCAGACGCTGATCGGCGGGGGGAGTTTCCTTGACAGTTTGCGAGACAGCTTCGTCAGGGATGCGGCGGCGGCTGGTGCATACGCGATCGGTAATGCAAAGGTTGCCGGCGACTTTGGTGACGGACTTTCAGAAACACTGGTTCATATGGCCTCGCATGCCGCGCTCGGCTGCGCTGCAGGCGCCGCGACCGGTGAGGGGTGTGGAGGAGGGGCAATTGGCGGGGCTGTTAGCGCGGTTGCTACGTCAACCCTGGTTGATCAGGCAGGCGGCGCCGCGACCTTGACAAGTGGCCAGCGTGCGGCGATCGCCGGCGTATCGACGTTGCTGGGCGGTTTGACAGCCGGGCTTGCCGGGGAGAATGCGCAGGGCGGGGCTGCGGCGGCGCAGAATGAAGCGCTGAACAACGGGTTGGCGGATCACGGTATGCCCGCGAATCCGCTGCGTAAGGCACTCGATATAGCGTGCGGCGGCGGTACCAAGCCATGCGACCCCAAGTTACTGCAAACGTTGATGCAGGCGCAGGGCGCTAATGCCGATCAAGCGTCGGCGATGATGAATGCCGCCGCCCCTTATGTCGGAGGTGCGCTCGGTGGTGTGCTGGGTGGTGTGCTGTTCGGTCCGGGAATCGCCGCTGGATGTGTAGCAAATGCCGTCCTTTGTGCAAACGAACTGACTATACTCGCGGCGGAGGTCTATGCCGGTCTGAATGGTATGCCTGTAGGGACGGGGGCCTCAGTCCTGACGGGTGTGTCGTCGCCAGCCGCAATGGGATCTGCTGTCAGTGTCGAGGCGCGAGCGCTAGGCGAGGCTCGGTTGCTCATCGCGGAGGGAAGCAAAAATCCTGCAGTCTCGGTAGGGGGGGCTGCCGCGCTTGGCATTCAAACTCCCCCGTTCAGCAACATTCTTGCAAAGGTGCCGACGTTTCCGGGAGTCAAGATGTCTGCAGATGGCGATACGTTTGTGATTGTCGATCAGGGTAAATTTATGGATGCGATTGCTGGCGAGTATGGCAGGTCCGGTCAGAAGCTTAATGGCCAGACAGTTCGGCAGATCGAGGGCTATATTGCGAGTCACGACTCGTTTCCGACCATGGCAGGGATACCTGGCTTGCACGCGGAGGTTCAGTCATTGAACTACATCTACAACGCAGTGCCGAATCCGGCCACGCTGAACCTGGCCGATATCAGTATTGCGACCATAAAGCTGGGGCGGAGCAGTGCGGCCGGAACTCAAGGAGGCGCGTTCACGGCATGTCAGAATTGTAGTGGGATCATTCCACCCAAGGTTAATGTCATTACCGGGAGGCAATAGAGTTGAACCGGGTAAATATCGAGTTGATGGAGCGGAAAGATGGGCGATATTTTCTTTCCGGAAAGAGGTTTTCTGGAATTGCCTTTGAAATTGGGCAAGATCAAAGGGTGCGCGCGATAGAACTGGTGGATGGTGTCGAAGTGGGGAGCTACCGTCCAATTTGCGCGAGCCCAGATGATGGATTCGATCAGGTTGATCTGACTGGAATGTTGTCTGACTATGAGGTACCGTTGTACCAGGGGCGACCATTCAGCGGAATCGGATATGAATTCGATGACGGTGCCTGTACGCGGGAAGTCTTTCTGCGGAACGGCATAGTGTATTCAGAGGCTTGGTGGACCGAGGCCGGAAGGATGGTTTATTTCGATGTTCCTAATGATGAATTTGGCGAGGTTTATGAGTGGTATTCATCTGGTGGGTTGAAGAGTGTAGATATAACGACCAATCTCGAGTTTTATGGGGGGGTGCGCTTTTCTGAGGGTGGGCGACTCGTGTTCTTGAGTGCGTGCAACGGTTTTCTTGAGGCTATTCCGCGAATAGCAAGGAAGGCTCGATTTTTTCCCGTTGCTACAGTTCGCGATGTCGAAAAGCTCGAGATATCAGATGATCTGACTCTCTTTGGAGGAGATGTTGGAGATGATTTCTTTGGATATTTGAGCGATTGCGGGATGTTGAGGGATGTTGCAGTGCTCAAATTGGTCAATGTGGGTGTGAAATTGTTGAGCTTGGCGGATCTTCCGAATTTGAGAGAATTGCACGTCGACGGATTCGAGTTAACGGGAATCAAGCATGGAAGTGGCGAGTACCTTGATATTGAGTCATTTGTCAAGGGAGGCAACTCCTCTGTTAAGGTTTTTGTGGGCGGGCGTCAGGTAACGTGATTTTAATCGTCGACGTGTCCTACTCCGATGACAGCGCGCTTGCCGCAGGAATGGTGATCGAATCCTGGGAAAGCAACGTAGTGGTCGAGAGACTGACGGTCAAAGTCGATAGTCGGGCGAGCTACATTCCCGGGAAATTCTATTTGCGTGAATTACCGTGCATCGTCGAGTTGCTGAAGCACGTCGAACATCCGCTTGAATGTATCGTCGTCGATGGCTATGTGACGCTTGGCGCCGACGAATGTCCAGGCCTCGGTATGCGGTTGTGGCAACACCTTGATGGCAAGGTTCCGGTAGTGGGCGTCGCAAAGACCAAATTCCTGGGAACGCCAAAAAACGCAGAAATTCTGCGCGGAGGCAGTTTGAAGCCGCTGTTTGTTACTGCTGCCGGTATCGATTTGGAGTTGGCAAAGAGCAATATTGTGAAAATGATCGGGAAATTCAGAATTCCGGATCTGATCAAAGCCACTGACAGACTCTCTCGAAATTTGGACGACTCGTGATGGCGAGGCTTGACAGTGCCGACCTGTTGCGCCGAGCACCGTCATGTATGGCGTCCTCGATGGTGGGCGCGAGCACGTAGGCAAGCGCAAGGTAGAACTACCTCATCCCAGATAAATTATAAAATGAAAAATAATGAATAATTCCAAACCATTCGACTTCGCGTCGTTTTTGTCTGTTAATCAGCATGGTAGCTTTTCCGGGCTTGACTATGTTCATGTTGTCTATAAGGATCGCGGCCTGGTTTATGATTTCCTTTTCCATTTTGGGAAATTATTTCTACCGAATTTCAAGGTCGTGGACGGGGCGATATTTGTCTCGGAATTGTTCCGTGACGAAGAGTACAAAAGGCTGCTGAGTGACGGAAAGGCTTCTCACGAAATTCAATTCTGGATAAATCTGCTTGAAATAACGGGGATGTTTGATGACATTGATACCGACCAGGCTGCCGAGCTCGCAAAATTGATCGCCGATGGCTGGAATGCGAAACTGCAGAGGGAGTTTGGCGATGTGTCAGTGCCGGCGCGGGTCTTATGTGACGATGAACTCGGGGAAGTATTTGTAACGATCGGATATCTAGACAAAAGGGCAGGCAAGTGATTGCCTGCACGTACGGCGGCCGAGAAATTCAGCGGCGAGTGTCTGCAAGAACTTGCAGGTTGAACGCCGGCGACCAACATCGACGTTGCTTGACGACGTGAAGGAAGCCAGCCGGGCGCTTCACTGAGGAACGGAGATGGTGCAACATAGCCGGGCGGCAGAACCCGGCGCTCGGTCGCAATCCACAGCGCGCGTTACTTCTCGTCGCCCTTGATCCGCGGCAGCGCCGACGCTTCACCTGGCGTCAGCAGCCCGACCTGCGAATACACGCGCGGCTTGTCGTGCATATCGGTGATGTCGAGGTTGCGCATCGTCAGCTGGCCGATCCGGTCGCGCGGCGAGAACGTCGACGTGACCTTCTCCATCGGCAGGCGTTCCGGCTGATACGTGAGGTTCGGCGACTTCGTGTTCGGAATCGAGGAGTTGTTGCAGCAGCGTCGTTGGGTCTTCACTTGCGACCGGAGGTGATGAGCCACAGGCCACTCCGAACCGTGCATTGATGTGAAATGGATATGTGAGTATTTTCCGTCGAACCGGCTAGGAAAATCATTCAAATTGTCCTTATTACGAATCCGCGTAGATGACGAATAATCCGAACGAATTGACAACTGCTCTGTCGTTATCGCTTGCAGCAATCACTCCGGACGGAGAGCTTCCGGCTAGCGCACGACGGGACCTGCTTCGATTGATCGAAGGGTTGTCGGCTGCCGAACATGCTGATGCAGGATACTTGCGGCGTGCGCGGCTTGCGATGTTGTGCGCCGAAGAGGCGATCGATCGGCTGAGTCCATACGTGAACGTGCTGACGGCGGCGCGGACGATTCTGACGAATGGCGCTGCTGCGCTGGTCGGAGAATATGAGCTCGCCGGTCTGGAAAGAGATAACGGCGAGTACCACACCAAGGTCATCGACCTGTTTGAATACGGCGAAGCGGCGTTTGTCCCGGTTTACGCCGGCATGACTGTTTTTGCGGCGATCAATACGATCTTGTATGACACGAATTTCGACCTGGTCGGCGAAAACGAAAAAAGCGTGCGTCCGGACGATTGGGATGTCGGTTATTACGGCTCGCTGGCGATTTCGGGCAGTGCGGTTTGGGAGGCCAAGGGAGGTGCTGCAAGCCGCCGGTCGTATTGGCAATGGTATCTGAAAGAAGCGGTGCCTCGAGCGTGGGACGTCTTCGCGCCGTTGCAGGTCAAGCCGGTGCAGGTGTCGCCGGAGCGAAGTGTCTGACCGCAAATGAAATCAGCCGTTCATGGGCATGCCCGGAATTGCGCAGCCAATGAGCGGAAGGAGCGACTTCTGTTCTTTGCGCACCTGAAGGCGACAGGCTGGCGACGTTTGTGAGGGCAGGTGCGCTGGATATGGTGAAAATGCCACGTCATACGGCGCGAGATTTGATTGCAAGCGAGGGATTTCTGGCAATCAGTCTGTAGAACGCCAATACGCTTGCGTATGGGCTATCTGGAATACACCGATGACTCGTGGGGGAAACCGCCCGATCTTCGTGAGCCGAGACAGCCTCCAGGTTGGCCCGTGCCGACCGGACGCGGTCGCGAGCGGACACCGATCGCTAGATTGCTTCGCACTGGATCGACCCGGAAGCGCATATGAAAGTGATTTGTAATAATACGAATGAATTTAGAAAGAAAATTCATCGATCTGTCACCCTAAAGAACCCGGGCCAGCTGCCGTTACTTCGCAATAGAACGTAATAAAAGCATTGCCGTAGCAACTACACGACCAACAACCGAGGATCGCGCGGGCTGAGCAGCCGCGCGGATGACAATCGAATGGCCCTTCGTTTTCCGATCTGGTGCGCAGGCATTGGCCGACTGCGCACTGTCTGCATGTGCTTGCCGCCGCAAGCCTCTCGCCGTGCGCTGCCGGCGATTTCAGCGCGTCGCATTGCCCGCGAATCATCAAGATCGCACGCACGATCGTCAATTGCGTAACGAATCCGAAAAGGCATCGTCGTCGAAGGCGTGACGTCGATTCCGCGACGGCATCCAGTCAGGATCGTCGGCTGTTGTCATGCCTGACGCATCGTCGAGGCGACCACGCACAAATCCTCAGTTGCACTGAAGTTTTGAAAATAAACGTTTTGGGGGGGCGTTAAAAAACAGAGAACCAAACGGCTTTGTGATGAATGCAATAAAAAATGATTCGAATTTTAATTAATAAAGATGCATCGTAAATCGGGGATTGAATTGAAGAAGAGCTCTCTTTATCTGCTCGCAGCAGCCGCGATCTCGGTATTCGTCGTCGCGGGTTGCGGCGGCGGCGACGGCTCGTCGAACGCAAGCAGCGGCACGCCCGCCAACACCGGCGGCGCCAATAACGCAGCCAGCGCACCGACCGTCGCGTCCACGCCGCTCGCGGCTGCCCCCGCAAGCGCACCCGTCGCATCGTCGCAGCCGGTGACGGTCGGCGAGGCACTGCCCAGCCTGACGACCCCGCAAGCCGGTTCGACGGCCGCAACGGCAACCGGCCCGGTCGGGATCTGGTCGGCATCCGGCAGCCTCGGCTACTCGACCATCGCCTTGGTCGACCCGCGCAACAACCTGAGCACGCTCAATCTGCTCGGATCGTTCGTGATGTCCGACGATTTCACGACCCTGACCGTCAACGGTTCGACGTGGTCGCTCGCGCCGGGTATCAACTTCGCAGGAACGAGCGGCATCGTCACGAAGATCGATTCGGGCTCGGGCGCATACAGCCCGCAGCAGACGTTGTCCGGCACGATCAGCCGCAACGGTACGGCGTCGAATTTCACGTGGACCTACAACGCCGCGAACGCACTTGCGGTCACGCAGGACAGCGTGGTGGGCACGTGGGCGACGACCAATGCGTCGTTCGCGATTGCATCGGGCGGTACGCTGACCGGCACGCTGAGCGGTTGCAACCTGAGCGGCACGCTGCTGCTTTCTACGCCCGGCTCGAACCAGAACATGTACGACATGACGGTGACGGCCTCCGCATCGACGGGCTGCAAGCTGCCGGCCGGGGTTCCGCTGTCGGGCAGCGCCGCGATCATGTTCGTGCCGATCACGGGAACCAATGGCTTCAAGCGCTCGATCCTCTACGTGCTGCGCGCGGCTGACTACAGCTTCGTCGCGTACGGTCAGGTGATCAAACAATAAACGCACGGCCGCACCGCCCGCGGCGCGTCGACGCGCCGCGGGCGGCGGCCCGGTGAACACGTTCCGTCAACAACGAAAGCCCTGATCCAATGAAGAACTCCTCCAAAGCCATCCTGGTCGGTTGCGGCCTGCTCGTGACGCTGCTGTCCGGCTGCACCACGTTGCCGAATACCGACATGAAACCCGAGGCGCGTCAGAAGCTGCATTCGATCGCGATGCTCGACGTCATCGAGCCGAAGCGTGTCGCGGTCCTCAATCTCGGCGGCGCGGCAGGCGGGTTCGGCCTGATCGGCGCGCTCGCGCAAGCGGCCGTCAACGCGAGCCATACGAGCACGTACACGGATCACGTGGCGGCCAGCAAGATCGTGTTCGCACCGGACATCGCGGACGGTGTCACGGGCCGCCTCACCGGCAACGGCTATCAGGTCGTGAAGCTGGACGGCCAGAAGGTGAAGCTTGCCGATGACGGAAAGTCGGACGACTACTCCGCGATCCAGACCGACGCGGATGCGATCATGAACGTGTGGTTCACGTCGTTCGGCTATATCTCGCCGCCCAACCAGCCCGACTACATCCCGTGGGTCGTCATCCGCGCGCGCATTGTCGACGCGAAGACGAAGCAGGACATCTATTACAAGACGTTCGCGTGCGGCTACGACATCAAGGCGAACAGTGTGCACATCGACAGCGATTTCGCTTACACGTACGGCAGCTTCAGCAATCTCGAGAAGAATTTCGACAAGTCGGTGGAGGGGATCAAGTCGTGCGAGAAGTCGGTCGCGGACATGATCGGTCAGGATCTGGCACGTACGCCGGCGCCGGCCAATGCTGCTGCTTCCACGACGATGATGACGCCCGCAGCCACTGCGACGGCCACGGCGTCGAAAAAACTTTGACGCGCCTGCAGGATCGTCGCGGTACGCGCCGCGAATCCGGCAGTGCTTGAGAGAAAAAGCGGGAAGGGGAGTACTGCACGCAGCCGGGCGGTTGTCACGCCGCCCGGCTGCTCGCGAAAGCGACTGGCTTACTTGTCGCTATCGCCCTTGATCTGCGGCAGCGCAGACGATTCACCCGGCGTCAGCAGCCCGACTTGCGAATACACGCGCAGCTTGTCGCGCGTATCGGTGATGTCGAGGTTGCGCATCGTCAGCTGGCCGATCCGGTCGCGCGGCGAGAACGTCGACGCCACCTTCTCCATCGACAGGCGTTCCGGCTGGTACGTGAGGTTCGGCGACTTCGTGCTCAGGATCGAGTAGTCGTTGCCGCGGCGCAGTTCGATCTTCACTTCGCCGGTGATCGCGCGTGCGACCCAGCGTTGCGCGGTTTCGCGCAGCATGATCGCCTGCGGGTCGAACCAGCGGCCCTGATACAGCAGGCGGCCGAGGCGGCGGCCGTTCTCGCGGTACTGCTCGATCGTGTCTTCGTTGTGGATGCCGGTGACGAGACGCTCGTACGCGATGTACAGCAGCGCGAGGCCCGGGGCTTCGTAGATGCCGCGGCTCTTCGCTTCGATGATGCGGTTTTCGATCTGGTCGCTCATGCCGAGGCCGTGGCGGCCGCCGATGCGGTTCGCTTCCAGCAGCAGCTCAACCTGATCCTTGAACTCGACACCGTTCAGCGCGACCGGCTGGCCGGCTTCGAAGCGCACCGTCACTTCTTCGGCGGCGATCTTCACGTCGTCGCGCCAGAACGCGACGCCCATGATCGGGTTCACGATCTTGATGCCGCTTTCGAGGCTTTCCAGATCCTTCGCTTCGTGCGTCGCGCCGAGCAGGTTCGAATCGGTCGAGTAGGCCTTCTCGGCCGACATCTTGTACGCGAAACCGGCCTGGTTCATGAATTCGGACATTTCGGCGCGGCCGCCGAGCTCGTCGATGAACGTCTGGTCGAGCCACGGCTTGTAGATCTTCAGATCCGGGTTCACGAGCAGGCCGTAGCGGTAGAAGCGCTCGATGTCGTTGCCCTTGTACGTGCTGCCGTCGCCCCAGATGTTGACGCCGTCTTCCTTCATCGCGGCGACGAGCATCGTGCCCGTCACGGCACGGCCGATCGGCGTGGTGTTGAAGTACGTGACGCCGGCCGTCGTGATGTGGAACGCGCCGCTTTGCAGCGCCGCGATGCCTTCGGCGACGAGCTGCGCGCGGCAGTCGATCAGGCGGGCGCCGGCTGCGCCGTATTCGATCGCGCGTTTCGGGATCGCGTCGTAATCGTCTTCGTCGGGCTGGCCGAGGTTCGCCGTGTATGCGTACGGGACGGCGCCCTTGAGTTTCATCCAGTGCAGTGCAGCGCTGGTGTCCAGGCCGCCGGAGAAGGCGATACCGACCTTCTGGCCGGTCGGGAGGCTTTCGAGAATCGTGCTCATAGGAATTACCGTGGATTGAAGCCGGTGGGATCGTATTTCGCGGAATATGCGAGTATCGGCTGTCCGGGAGGTTGGGGCAAGGGGTGAATTTTGCGCGGAACCGTCGTCGGGCCTGTTGCGGCGGGCCTGGCGGGCGGTTAACCGGGTGGAGAACGCCCCGCCTGCCGGCGCGAAATCGCAGTAAAAGAGGGCGCCGACATGCGCGGCCGCGAGCCATGTTTCCGGGGCCGGATCGACTGAGGGGCGGGGTGGCCCGCCGTCAGGACGCCGATGTGCCGCGCCGAAAGGCATATGAAAGCATCGTGCGCGAAACCCGGATTCCCGCGACCGTCAGATGTTCCACGACTGCGCGGTATCGAGCAGCTTCTCGCGCAACTGGTCGACTTCCCCGGCCAGCTTGGCCGTGATCGACACGTAGCCGGACAACTGCGGCGGCGGCGCGTCATGCGGCGGGTCGACCGGCTGGCGGCGCGGCGAGAGCCGGCTCGGCGTACCGAACTTGAGCGCGCGGCTCGCGCCGACCAGCGTGTCGCGGATGCGCCGGTTCACCGCCTTCATTTCGATCCGCATGTATTCGCGGGCGGCCAGGTCGTCGCGGGCCGGTACCGCGCTCGACAGGATCTCCAGATAACCGATGCACAGGCGCAGGCCGCGCTGGATCGCCTCGAGCTGCGTGACCGGGATATCGCATTCCTTCGACACCGACGGCATCAGCGAGCGCAGTTGCACGAGCAGCGCGCTCAGCGCGGCCATTTCCTTCAGGTGCGCGTCGTCGCTGACCTGGCGGTCGCCCGCGAGCCGCGCATGCACGGCCGCGCACGCGCGCAGCGCGTCGGCGAGCTTGTAGCGCCACGAATAGGTCGCGTAGAGCGGCAACGCGAACGAGAACGCCAGCGCGATCGCGATGCCGACCAGCACGTTCACCGCGCGCCACAGGCCGTCGACGATCTCGTTGTCGCCGTGCCCGGCGACGATCACCATCGTGATCGCCGACAACAGCGCGATGTAGCCGGCCTTGCCGATCGCGTGATACGCGCAGATACCGCACCCGACGGCCATCAGCAGGTAGATCGCGAACGGCGCGTGCAGGAACGAATAGAGCAGGATCAGCCCGAGCCCGGCGAGCGCGCCGATCGACGTGCCGAGCGCGCGCTCGGCCGCCTTCTTGCGGATGTTGCCGTGGTGCTGGAGCCCGCCGACGACGATCAGCACGGTGATCGTCGACCACTCGCCGTGCGGCACGTTCAGGCCGGTGGACAGCGCGATCGACACGAGAATCGCGAGCGAGACGCGCGCCGCATGGATCAGCTTCGCGTGCCGGTAGCGGCGATACGGGTCGAGCAGCGGGCGGAGCGCGTTGCGCAGGAGTGGCGGAAGCCGGGTAGGGAGTGGGGTGGTCATGGTGGAGCTGGAGTGGCCGGAACGCGCACGGCGGCCTGCGCGGGCCGGCGCCGCGCCGCGTGCGCAGCAGGTGTAACGCTAGCCGAACACGGGAGGGCTGTCCACGGCGCGGTCATCCGGCCCGGCCGGCCGCCACGAGGCTGCACGTCACGTCACGGCGACGTCATGCGCCGGCGGCGCTCGGGTGCGCCTCCAGCACGCGGTTGCGGCCGCCGGACTTCGCGCGGTACAGCGCCTCGTCGGCCCGCCGCAGCAGCGTCGCGGCGTTCACGCGGCCGTCGGTGGCGGTCGCCGCGCCGATGCTCGCCGTGACACGCCCGTACGGGCTTTGCACGTGCTCGATGTCGAGCGCCGCGATCGCGCGCCGGATGCCCTCGGCGACGGTCAACGCGCCTTGCGCATCGGTGTCGGGCAGCGTGACGACGAATTCCTCGCCGCCGTAGCGCGCGACGTGATCGCTGTCGCGGCGCAGGCACTGCGATGCGGTTTGCGCGACGCGCCGGAGCACGTCGTCGCCGGCCGGGTGGCCGTAGTAATCGTTGAACGCCTTGAAGTGATCCACGTCGACGAACAGCACCGACAGCGGGCGGCCGCTGCGCGACGCACGCTGCGTCTCCTTCGCGAGCACCGTGTCGAACGTGCCGCGGTTGTCGAGGCCCGTCAGCGCATCGGTGTGCGCGAGCCGGTACAGCTTCGATTCGGCGACCTGCCGGCGCTTCAGCTCGCGCGACAGCGCCAGCGACCCCCACGCGATGAACCCGGTGAACAGGCACATCAGCACGACGGTCCAGATCGCGCGGTGGTGCCACGGCGCGTAGATGTCGATCTCGGCGGGCGCGACGTCGACGATCAGCGGCAACGCGGCGAGATGCTTGTAAACATAGATGCGCCGGATGCCGTCGATCGCGCCGACCCCGGTCAGCACGCCGTCGCGGGCGCGCTGCGATTCGATGAACAGCGGCGAGTTGTGCAGGTCGAGGCCGACCACGTGCGGGTCGTACGGCAGGCGCGACACGAGCGCGCCGTTGTCCTCGACGATCGCCGCGCTGCCGTGCTTGCCGACCGCAAGGCCGTCGAGCAGCGCGCGGAAGTAGTCGATGCTGAGCGTGCCGACGACGATGCCGGCGAACGTGCCGTCGGGCCGGTTGATCCGGCGGCTGAGCGCGATCGTCAGTGCGCCGCCGCGCAGCCGCGCCGCATACGGCTTGCTGATGTAGAGGCCCTGCGCGAGCCCGTCGCGATGCACGGCGAAGTAGTCGCGGTCGCCGAAATTGCCTTGCCGCGCGGGCGATGCGCTCGAATCGATCACGATGTTGCCGTGCGCGTCCATCACGAAGATCGACCCGAGAAATTCGCCGGTGGCCGCGCGGTCGAACAGCAGCCGGTGGCGCTGGCGCGGCGGCAAGGCCATCAGTTCGGGGTCGGCAATGCCGTCGACGACGTTCTGCAGCGACAAATCGTAGAGCTCGATATTGCGCGCGATATCGCGTTCGATCAGCAGCATCAGGTTGCGCGCATTTTCTACCGCATGGTCATATGCATCGCGCCGCGCCTCGATTAAAAGCGACGTGGAAAGCCCCCAGCTGAACATCAGCAGTACGATCCCCGCAACGAGCACGCCGCGGGGCGACAGAATGCGTGCCACGATCGACGCGGTATAGCGGCGCAGCGTGGCGGGCAGCGTGAATGAATTCATCCTCGAGGGGCTGGCGGGCGGCGGATTTTCGCGTCGTCGGCGATTCCGTACGCTGATTATTTCGAATCGGGCCGCATTATCTCGCGAATTCCGGACATTCGCGTGTTGCATGCAAAACATGCATGCAGATACGGCGATTCCGATCTGTTACGCATCGTTACTGCTTTACTCCGGATGATTTGATTTGAATCAATCGCCGCGACCGGTTCTATTGTCTGAATAATATCGCGATTACCCGGCGATTAAGTCTGTCGGCGCGGTATCGGGCGGATGGCGACAGGAAAACGGCGAAACGACGGGTGGGCAGGAGAACCGGATGACTGCCCGCGTCGCGTGCTCTTTACGCGGGCACGCGGCCCCGGCTCGCTCCGGCGCGGCCAACTCCTTGATTCTGCTGAATCTCCGCGGCGGCAGCGCCGCGCGGCGCCAGGCGGCGCTACCTGAGCGGCCCCCGTGACGAATCAGGTAGAATCCGCGCTTCGCCGCAGGCGCCCGCCGCGCAACGCGTATCGGGGCCGCATCGAATGCATCGCAGGACGCGCACCGCGCTCCGATTTCGCATGCGCCGGCTACGGATGCCGGCCCGCTCAACGTTCGTCTCGTTTATGTCCGCACTTCCGAAATCCGACCCATCCGGTTCGCCAGCGAACCCACCCAAGCTTCATCGCGCGCTGAAGGCGCGCCACCTGACGATGATCGCCATCGGCGGCTCGATCGGCACGGGCCTGTTCGTCGCGTCCGGCGCGTCGATCTCGCAGGCCGGCCCCGGCGGCGCGATGGTCGCGTACATGGCGATCGGCCTGATGGTCTACTTCCTGATGACGAGCCTCGGCGAAATGGCCGCGTTCATGCCGGTGTCCGGCTCGTTCGCGACCTACGGCGCGAAATACGTGGACGAAGGCTTCGGCTTCGCGCTCGGCTGGAACTACTGGTACAACTGGGCCGTGACGATCGCGGTGGAGCTGGTCGCCGCGCAGCTCGTGATGCATTACTGGTTTCCGGACGTGCCGGGCGTGTGGTGGAGCGCGGCGTTCCTCGGCGTGATGTTCCTGCTCAACGCGCTGACCGTGCGCGGCTTCGGCGAAGCCGAATACTGGTTCGCGCTGATCAAGGTCGTCACCGTGGTTGCGTTCATCGGCGTGGGCCTGCTGATGATCTTCGGCATTCTGAAGGGCGCGCCGAGCAACGGCTGGGGCAACCTGACGATCGGCGACGCGCCGTTCGCGGGCGGCCTGCCGGCGTTGATGGGCGTCGCGATGATCGCCGGCTTCTCGTTCCAGGGCACCGAGCTGATCGGCGTCGCGGCCGGCGAATCGGAAAACCCGCGCACGACGATCCCGCGCGCGGTGCGCCAGGTGTTCTGGCGGATCCTGCTGTTCTACGTATTCGCGATCTTCGTGATCGGCGTGCTGATTCCCTATACCGACCCGAACCTGCTGAAAACGGACGTGACCGACATCGGCGTGAGCCCGTTCACGCTCGTGTTCCGCCACGCGGGCCTCGCGTTCGCGGCCGGCGTGATGAACGCGGTGATCCTGACGGCCGTGCTGTCGGCCGGCAACTCGGGCATGTACGCGTCCACGCGGATGCTCTACAACCTCGCGACCGAAGGCCGTGCGCCGAAGATCTTCGCGAAGCTGTCGCGCGGCGGCGTGCCGCGCAACGCGCTGTACGCGACGACGGCCGTCGGCGCCCTGTGCTTCTTCACGTCGCTGTACGGCGACAAGACCGTGTACCTGTGGCTGCTGAACACGTCCGGGATGACCGGTTTCATCGCGTGGCTCGGCATCGCGGTCAGCCACTACCGGTTCCGCAAGGGCTACGTGAAGCAGGGGTACGCGCTCGACCAGCTGCCGTACCAGTCGAAGTGGTTCCCGTTCGGCCCGCTGTTCGCGTTCGTGCTGTGCCTCGTGATCGCGCTCGGCCAGGACTATCAGGCGTTCCTCGCGAACCGGATCGACTGGGCGGGCGTGGCCGCGACCTATGTCGGCATTCCGCTGTTCCTGGTCGTGTGGCTCGGCTTCCGGTTCCTGAAGAAGAGCCGCTTCGTGCGCTACGAAGACATGGAGATCGCGCCGTGGATCGCCGCGAGCCGCGGCGCGCAGCGCCAGCCGGTGGCGAACCGCGAAACCGCGGGCTGACGCGGGCGCGGCGCGTGGCCGCGTGACGTACGACGAAACGGGAAGCCTCGCGCTTCCCGTTTTTTTTGCCCGGCTTTTGCCTGCACGGGGTCAAAGCCGGTTATATTGCCCGACCCTACCGGGCCACGGCCCGGCCGGCGCGAGGCGCGCAGCGCGGATCGGCATCCGGCGCGCGCGACATGCGGCGGCCGGCGCGATGCCCGGCGTTTTCATCGTTCCATCCGGGCCGATACGGCCCGCGGAGCGCGCAACCGAGAGGAATCCATGAGCGCATCACCCGCCGAGCGGAAGGCCGGACCCGTTTCCATCGTGCGACTCGAAGCCGCGATCAACGCGTGGCGCGAAGTGTACC
Organism: Burkholderia sp. 4NA327C6; assembly: GCF_005502655.1. Taxonomy (NCBI): domain Bacteria; kingdom Pseudomonadati; phylum Pseudomonadota; class Betaproteobacteria; order Burkholderiales; family Burkholderiaceae; genus Burkholderia; species Burkholderia sp. 4NA327C6. The sequence continues at coordinate 33,839 of NZ_SCNZ01000042.1, forward strand.
CGCCGGCGCCGGACGGCGAGGACGGCTACGCGCTCGACGCCGGCAGCAATTGCCTCGCCGAGCTGTACGGCACGATGATCTGCTACCAATTGCCGGACGTGCCGCTCGACTCGCTGAGCGACGCGCAGCGCGACGCGCTGTACGCGACCGAGGGGTGATGCTCGGCCCACACGGTGCCGCGGCGCGGTATCGGTGAACGAACGGGAAGCGTTGCCGCTTCCCGTTTTGCTTTGCGCGGCGCCGACCGCCGCTGCGAGCGCAATGCGGTTCGCGCCGGGATCGGTGCCGGCTGAGGTATCGTGACGGGATCGGGAAGCAGGTGACCGACAGGGCCGGTGTGGACGACCGGCGCTCGCGCGGTGCGCGGTGCCGAATGAACATCCGTCGCCTGCCCGGGAGGATTCGAACATGGAGTTGAGACATCTCCGCTACTTCGTCGCGGTCGCCGAAGAGCGGAATTTCACGCGGGCGGCCGAACGGCTGCATATCGCGCAGCCGCCGCTGAGCCGGCAGATCCAGCAGCTCGAGGAAGCGCTCGGCGTGCCGCTGTTCGAGCGCAATGCGCGGCCGCTGAAGCTGACCGATGCCGGCCGCTTCTTCTATTCGCACGCGGTGCAGCTGCTCGCGCAGACGACCGAACTCGAATCGATGACGAAGCGGGTCGGCAAGATCGAGCGCAGCATGTCGGTCGGTTTCGTCGGCTCGACGCTGTACGGGATGCTGCCGAAGATCATCCGGCGCTTTCGCAGCGAGTATCCGGCGGTCGAGCTGAGCCTGCACGAGATGTCGACGATGGACCAGATCAAGGCGCTGAAGGAAGGGCGCATCGACGTCGGGTTCGGGCGCATCCGCCACGAGGATCCGAGCGTGCGGCGCGTCGTGCTGCGCGAGGAGCGGATGATCGTCGCGCTGCCGGTCGGCCATCTGCTCGACAGCGCGAAGCCCGTGCTGTCGCTGCACGATCTCGTGAACGACACGCTGATCATCTTTCCGAAGGCGCCGCGCCCGAGCTATGCGGACCAGGTGCTCGCGGCGTTTCACGATCGCGCGTTGCAGCCGCGCAAGATCTACGAGACGCGCGAACTGCAGATCGCGCTCGGCCTCGTCGCGATGGGCGAGGGCGTGTCGGTCGTGCCGCACAGCGTGTACGGGCTGAAGCGCGACGACATCAGCTACAAGCCGCTCGACGATCCGAACCTCGTGTCGCCGATCATCATGAGCATGCGGATGCTCGACGAATCGGAGGATATCCGCGCGATGCAGGCGCTGATCTACCGGCTGTACGACGAGGCGCAGATGGAGTATCTGCCGCCGCAGCCCGAATGAACGCGCGGGCGGTGGGGGGGGCTTGACGCTATGTGCGCGTGACGGCCACCATCGCAGGATCCGATCCGGCCGCCGAGGGGCGGCCGCTTTCATGCAGACGACACACACATGACCGATATCCCGATCGAGGAGACTACCGTCGAGACGCCGCAAGGGCGCCTCTTTGCGAAACGCTGGCGCGGTGGCTTGGCGCAACACGCGGCGGGGGCGTCGAAGGCGAATGTACCTGAGCCGGTCGCACCTGAGCCGGCCGCACCGATCGTGCTGCTGCACGATTCGCTCGGCTGCGTCGACCTGTGGCGCGACTTCCCCGCGCAACTCGCGCGCGCCACGCAGCGCGACGTGATCGCCTACGATCGCCTCGGCTTCGGCCGTTCCGATCGCCATCCGGGGGCACTCGGCACGACGTTCGTGCGCGACGAGGCCGATCATGCGTTCGCGGCACTGCTCGAACAACTCGATGTCGACGCGTTCGTCGCGCTCGGGCACAGCGTCGGCGGCGGGATGGCGGTCGGGTGTGCGGCCGCGCATCCGGCGCGTTGCCGTGCGCTCGTGACGATCGCCGCGCAGGCGTTCGTCGAGGATCGTACGCTGGCCGGCATCCGCGACGCAGGGCAGCAGTTCGACGAACCGGGCCAGCTCGACCGGCTCGCGCGCTATCACGGCGACAAGGCCGAATGGGTGCTGCGCGCGTGGGTCGACACGTGGCTGTCGCCGGCGTTTCGCGACTGGAATCTCGACGACGACTTGCCGCGCGTGCAATGCGCGACGCTCGCGATTCACGGCGAAGACGACGAATACGGGTCCGACGTGCATCCGAAGCGGATCGCCGCGCGCGTCGCGGGGCCGTCGTCGTATCTGCTGCTCGGCCAGTGCGGGCACATGCCGCACCGCGAGCGAACGGACGACGTGCTCGACACGGTGAAGGATTTCCTGACGCGGCATGGGGTGTGAGCGCAGGATGGCGTGCGATGAGCTGGTGATCCGCCGTCCTCGCCTGAAAACAGAGGAATCGTTCGCGCCTGCGCAGCGTATATTGGCCCGCGCGAGACCGACGAGGGGGACTGCATGAGACGACAACCATCGGGTTGAAACAAGAAATGGCGACCTCACGGACGCCGAGTTGAGTATGTGACCGCGCTGTGTCGGTATTTTTTCTGAATCGATATTGAGCGGATGGTGTTTTTACCTTGCTGTGAGCAGTTAGGGCTAAATCTCCAATGAAAATGGGCCGGAGATGTCGCTCGAACGTTTCTTTAAGAATCAACATGTAGTAAATTCCCAGTCTTTCCGGGGTGGTTCTGCGGCGGCACGTGACGTCGGGGAACCATTTGTTCGCAGCAAAGTGCGGGCATGGGCGCGGGCGTATCCAATAAGAATGTCGAACGAGTGACGCATGAACATGATCGAACTGGCACAGGCCATTCGCGGCGGCCTGATTCAGCAAGACCGGCTGCTGAAATCTGAAATTCCGAGTCTACCCAGCAATACGTTATTACCCCGCAGGGCGGTTACCCATGTCGAATTAGGCCGGGATTTCGCCGTCGAGCTTGACATGGTATCAACGGCTGGCGACATCGAACTGAAGACGCTTATCGCACAACAGATGACGTTGTGGATTCAGCAAGAGGACAAATCTTATCTGCCGATCAACGGCTATATCCACACGGGCCGCCGATTGGGCGCCGATGGCGGCTTGACTGCCTATCAGGTTAGTTTTGCGTCGTGGATGCATTTCCTGAAGTTCCGCAGCGATATGCGGCATTGGCAGGACAAACCGGTCGACGAGATCGTCACGGATGTGTTCAACGCGCATCCTCAGGCGCAAGGGCAATTCCAGTTCATGTTGTCCAAGCCGCTGCCATCGCGCTCATATTGCCGGCAAAGCGAAACGGACTGGAATTTCGTGCATCGGCTGCTGGAGTCCGAGGGGTTGTACGGCTTCTGGCGACAGGCGAACGACGGCAAGTCGCATACGTTCGTGATCGTCGACGATATCCACAATCTGGACAAGATGTCGCCGGAGACCGTGCGGTTCTACCGCTCAGGCGCGAATAGCGAAGCCAACGCGTTCACCCAGTGGTCCGGATCGCGCACGCTGCAAAGCGTGACCTACACGACCCGAACATTCGACTACAAGGCCCCCGCGTCGTCGTTCAGCCCGAAAGGCACGTCGTTGCCGTCGCGGCTGGATCAAGGGGACTTGCCCAGCCAGCTCGAGATCTATTCGTACACGGGCGCGTACACCTATTCGGATCAGGATCGTGGCGATCATTTGACCCAAATCCATCTTGAAGAATGGGAATCGCGCGCAAAGCGCTTCCATGGCGCGGGCGGTGTCCGTGGCATTGATGCCGGGCTTCGTTTCCGTCTGGAGAATCACCCCGAGCACGACAGCGATTCGGAGAGCCACCGGGAATTCGTTGCGATCAAGGTTTCCCGGTATATCGAGAATAATCTGCCGCTTTCCGGACAAGAAAAGAACTTTCCGCATAGCCTGAAGGGGCGGGTCGATGAAGCCATGGCCGGCTACTCGGGCGACGCGTCGCTCACGATTCGCCATTCCGACGGCAGCGAAGGTTTCTTCCTGGTACAGGTCGAAGCGCAGCGTGTCACGGTCCCGTACCGCAGTCCGTTTGAGCACACGAAGCCGGTGATGCATCTGGAGACGGCGATGGTGGTTGGACCAAAGGGCGAAGAGGTTTATACGGATGCGCTCAACCGGATCAAGATCCAGTTCATTTGGGATCGTCTCAACCCTGGCGACGAGAAGGCCTCTTGCTGGGTGCGCGTTGCGCAATCGGATACGGGCGGAGGTTACGGCGGTATTCACGTTCCGCGTGTCGGCGAAGAGGTCATCGTAGGGCATGTCGGGGGGGACTGTGATCGCCCAATTGTCTTGCATCGCGTATTCAATGGCGCCGTCCGGCCTCAGTGGCACAGCAACGGCATTCTGTCGGGTTACCGGACTAAGGAATACGCCGGGGCCGGCTTTAACGAACTAGCGTTGGACGACGCTACTGGACAAAACCGCGTTCGGCTGATGAGCAGCACCGGCAACAGCCTGTTGCATCTCGGGTACCTGGTTGAGCAGAGCGGCAATATGCGCGGCTCGTATCTCGGCAGCGGCTTTGACTTGAAGACGGACCATTACGGTGCTGTGCGAGCGAATCGTGGGCTTTACGTGAGCACGCACTCGAAGGAAATGAGCAGCCAGGCATTGGATGCAGGCGAATCGCGAGGACAACTCGTGAACGCCGAGAGTTTGATGGAGACTTTATCGGATGCCAGTGTCCAGGCTCGCGCGGAAGGCACGAAAGAGGGGTATGGTGCGCTCAAGGCCTTCAGTGCTGCGATGGAGCAGAATACCGCCGGCACTTCGGCGGGCGGTCGAACTGCGGGTGGCGGAATGGGCAATGCAAATGGATTCTCGAAGCCGATATTGCTGATGGCGAGCCCGGCGGGCATTGCGTTGTCCACTCAACAGTCAACGCAAGTTGCAGCAGATCAGCACGTTAACCTCGTCAGCGGCGAGAGTACGCACGTTGTGGCCGGCAAATCCCTGCTTGCGACCATCGGTGAAAAGCTCAGTATCTTTGTTCAGAACGCTGGCATGAAGCTGTTTGCGGCCCACGGGAAGGTGGAACTCCAGGCGCAGGGAAATGCCATGGCACTCGCTGCCCTCAAGGACGTCACGATCACAAGCAGCAATGGAAGAGTAGTGCTGTCAGCTGAAAAGGAGATCTGGGTCGGAGCGGGCGGCTCATACATCAAGATCAGCGGTAGCGGGATCGAAAACGGCACGCCCGGGCAGATCCTGGAGAAGTGTGCGTCGTGGGAAAAGACTGGCGCAGCAAGCGCAACGGTGCCCCTGCCCGTCATGCCGATAACAAAGCAGGAATCCGGCGACCAACACTTTGTGCTTCGATCGCATGACGGCAAGCCCGTCCCGAATCAGAAATACCGAATGTCGATCGGCGATGACGTAATCGAAGGCACGACCGATGCGAGCGGAAAAACGCAAGTCGTGGAAGGCTACGTCGGACAGCCCGTCCACTTTGAAATCGTGGATGACGTCTACGACGAGCATTTCGTCGTGCGAGATGCTTTTGGCGAGCCGATCGCGAACATGCCCTATCAGATACGTGCGGAGGACGGTCGCCTCATCGAGGGCATGACCGATGACGAAGGCAAAACTTCATTGTTTACCAGCGAGAAGATCGTAAAAGTGGATTTGCTCTACAGGCCCGGCAATCATGATGACTATCCCGCAGATACCGGAGTGAACTAATGGATCCAGTTACATTGAGCTCATCCGCGACGAGTGATACGACTATCACAGCGGGCAAGGATTGCACGGCTGGCAGATTCATCACCGAAGATGAAGGTTGGAAGGTCGTGAACGTGGCGGCCACATGGGAAGGTACGCCATATCGCATGGTTGGCGCTGCGTCGGAAAAGTCCGTTCTCGGAGACTGTTCGGGGTCGACGAACAAGATTTATGTGGAGGCCGGGTTTCCCTATCCATATCAGACGACTGCGTCATTTGCGGCTTTTGCGCGAACCACGAATCGCTTTCGTAAAATTGATCCGGCGAAACAGAAGTTGCAGGCGGGAGACGTGTTGCTCTGGGATGGCCATATGGCAATCTATGCGCCGTTTACGCCCGACAGCCCGAAATATGACGGAAACCTGTACAAGCGCGGGCAGAAAAAGTACAACAACATGTACACTGCGTTCAATGGCCGGACTCACCACCCATACGGGCCGTACAACATCGAGGTATTTCGGAGCGATCCGTACACGGTGTATCGATACTACATCCTACCGTCTGCCGACGATTGCAAATGATGAAGAGTGCGAAGCGATTTTTGATCGGGGCGGTTATGACGATGGCGGCCACATGCACACAGGCCTTCGAGTTCGAAGATGCGGTGCCGCTGACGATCGGCGGGATACAGGGCAACGCCCGGCCATCTGACGTCGAGGTGTCGCTGGATGGGAAAACAGTCACCGTTTCCGCGCGATTGAGTAATGAAACGCATGCTTTGGTGAAGAGGGGGTATTACGCATACACACCACTGTTTCACCGTCTTGGCGCTGGCGAGGAGAATTATGACAAAAGCTTTTCCGATTTGAAGGTGACCTTCGACGGAAAAGCGATTCCGCTCGTCACCGGGCGGCGCGCGTTTTTTCTCGGCAAGGACGTGACCGGTGAGGTAAGGGCGGCAGGCCTGGATCCGCTTCCGAGTGAAGAGAGCGATCTCGCGAAAGTTGCTCGAATCAAACCTCAGTTGGGAATGAAACTGAGCGATGGCCGCGATTGGGAAGGTTTCGTGTCGTACTCCTGGGTCGTTCCGGTGCCGGCTGATTCGACGGGCGTATTGACCATCCGCTATCAGGCGCTGCCGCAGTTCAGTCTCGATGAGGTGACGAGCGCGCGTTTTTCCCGTCTCGTCGAGCAGCACTGCGGCGACGTCGCGCAAGTGACACAAAGGCTGCAAGCGATGGATGCGGGATCCGGACAGATTCTGGTTCAGCGATACGTGGTGCCCGTTTCCTTCATGAACAGGGCACCGGTCAAAGTGAGCCTGTCGCAGCCAAGCCCCGACTGGATGGGCGGACGACCGTTGTTGTCGCTCACGTGCGGCTTGACCCCGCGCGACGGTGCGTCGCTTCCTGCAACAGGCCGGATCGACGATTCGGATGCGAATTTATCGATTCTGGTTATTTCGAGTCCGGCCCGCTAACTATCGCTGCAAATCAAAAAATCGTACGACGAACGGCTTACAGTTCTGCAAGTGCATCAGGAGAAACAGGCAATGGCCCAGGCACAAGGAAAGGTCACCCCTAAAAATGATTCGGCAGGCGTTGAGGTCAATATTTGTCAACCCCAATGGATCGATGAGCAAGAAACGTTCAAGATCGCCAACAGTCCTCCGCGTACGGCAAATCTGACGTTCTCTGGGGCAGATCTTAATTACCTGGCCCGTGTGTTGTATGCGGAGTCGAGCGGAGCAGGGATACTGCCCGATGAAAGCGATCGCCGGATCGAGAAAGAGGCTCTGTTGAACGTCTTCTATTTCAGATTGAATCGAAAGGGATATCCAAGAAACGATTACATTGCCAAGACGTTTTCCATGGTTTGCAATGCTGCTGGTCAATTTGACTCGTTGCAGCCGAAGCCGAGGCCGAAATTCATTAATTCTGGAAATCCGAAGTATAAGGCGTTGGGAAAGAGCGAGTGTTCTGACTTGCAGGAATCGATCGACGCAGTGAAGGCTTTCATTGCAGGTGGGCCGAACTCGAAATATATATACGATAACTTCAGATCCCGCTCGTCGCGTCATAGTGGCACGATTATCGGCAACTCAAAGTTTTGGCTTTCGGAATTGGGTAAGGAAGAATCCGATGCAGTGCGCTAAATGGATCAAGACTACGCTCGCTGCAGCCTTGTTTGCATTCGGGGGCGCGGCAAGCGTCGCTGATGCGGCGAATTCAGGCGCAGACAATCCGGTACACAAGCTGGAGATCGGTCGGCTGACGATTTTCCAGAAGTACTCGGAGTACCTGCGGTTCGTCTTGGCTGATGACAGGCAAATCGCCGTGACCGATACGGCGGGTTTCTATTGGCCATTGGTGAGCGCCGACACGCAGGGGCGCTTCTACATCGGCAACAGGGTCGTCGATAGCGCCAATGGTCGTGTGGTAAAAACCGACGCAGATCGACGAGCCATCGTCCTCGGCGCTCATTACACCGTGTCTGCTGACGATGTTCGTCATTCGGTGAAGGTCCGGCGTGGTGGGCACGAGTGCGAAGTCGATGTCAGGAAACTGGGCCTTGATCCGGCAGACGGAAGTGCCAGCGAGTTTCTGCGCGGTGTCGTCCGCTTCGTTGATGCGGACGGGCCGCTGGTCGGCCTGGTAACGTTGGGCGGCAATCAGGCCGGCGATACCCGTTATCTGGCCGTCAGTATTTCGCCCGAGACATGCGCCGTAAAATCGACCGATCTCGGCAACCCGGATTATCTGTTTGAACTCGGCTGGACACCGAACGGACATTGGTGGATAACGGGCACGACCGAGGGAACGTTGATCCGCTCCGATGATGGCATCACGTGGGCCACGACCCAATTGCCCGATACGATTTCCCAGGTTGTCAGTGCGTACGTTGCCGATCCGAACCATGTCTGGCTCGCAGCCAATTATGCGCATATGGCGGACAAGGACAATCCCGAGATCGTGTATTCGGAGGATGGTGGCAAGACATGGACGCCGCTCACGTGGCAGAGCGGCTTGATGTCCCGTATCCCGCCATACTGGCTGGAAGGGCAAATGCGTTCTAGAAGCAAGCCTGTCATGAACGAGTCCAAGACTCGCTGACACAAGTCATCGAGCGACGATGCGGGCGGACGGTCGACGTGCTCGCCGCGGTCTGCGAGCTCCTGCACCGCTCGGGCGCCTGAGCCCCCGAGCGGGCAACGGGCATTCAGAACGCGAGCTGGATCGCGAGATCGATCGCCAGCAGCGCGATCGAGAGACCGATGCCGAGAATCACGTTCGGCAGCCGGTGCTCGAAGTCGCGATTGTCGCGGCGCATCGCGGCGCCGAGCAGGAAGATCGCCTCGACGACGATCTGCAGCCCGACGAACAGCAGCATCAGCAGATACTCGTAACCCATCTGCTTGAACGCGGCGAATTGCATCCCGTGATCGCGGATCCATTGGCCGACGCGCAGCAGTTCGTACACGAACAGCAACGCGGGAAACAGGTAGCTGATGAAATAGGTCGGCGCGGTGGCGTGCCGTAGCTCGAGGTGGAAATGCTGATGCGTGGTGGCCATCACGAATCCCTCCTTGCAACGCATGATTGCGGTCGCGACGGCGGCGCGACAACGTGCAAACGAAGGGATTACCCGAAGCGTCGTGCGCGGCCGTACGACATCAGCATACTGCTGCGCGGGAAATTTGGCATGCGATGCGTGCGTTCGTCGTAAAAATGCATCTGCGCCGCGCGATGCCTTTATCGCACCGTATTCGCCGGATGCGCGGCGCCGGCCGCCTCAGTGGCGCTCGCGCCTTGCGGCCGTGCCCGGGCGCTTGCACCCGGCGAGCGCCCGACCGGCCACCGGCCATCGCTTGCCGGCGCCGCTCAGCCTTTCGCTTGAGCGCCTTCGACGAACAGCTTCGCCACCGCCTGGAACTCCCGTTTCAGCGATAACCCCGACACGGTCAGCCAGCGCAGCATCGCCGCGAGATACAGGTGATGGAACCACGTCGCGAGCTGGTCGGCCCGCAGCGTGGCGTTCAGTTCGCCGGATTGCTGCCCGGCCGCGATCAGTTGCTGCCACACGAGCGCGATATCGCTGCCATTCTCTCCGCCGCTTGCCGATTCGACCGCGCCGATGCTCAGGAAGCGATGGCGCAGATACGCGAGCAGGTAAGCGGGATGCTGCTCGCACCACGCAGCCGACGCATCGAGCACGCAGCCGATGCGCGACGCGAAGGTCTTGCGCCGCGCGACGTCATGCTGCAGATGCGCGAGATCGCGTGCGAGCTCACCCTCCAGCCAGTGCGCGAGCACGGCTTCCTTCGTTGCAAAGTGGTTGTACAGCGTGCGCTTCGCGACATCGGCTTGCGCGGCGATCTGTTCCATCGTGACGGCTTCATAGCCGTGCGCGTCGAACAGGCGTGCACCGGTGGCGGCGAGATGCGCGAGCATCTGGATGCGTTTGCGTGCGCGGCGGCCCGGATCGTCGGTCGGCATCGTCATGGCGGGGGGTTGACTGAAAGTGTACGAGTTGCATTAGTATACGACGTGCATTTTTTTGGATCCACCCATTGCCGTTGGGCACGAGGAGCCACGCATGAAACTCGTCATCGCCACCTACGGCACCGAAGGCGACACGCGCCCGCTCGCTGCGCTTGGCCGTGCGCTGATCGACGCCGGCCACGAGGTCCGGCTGCTGGCCGATGCGGCGACGCTCGGGTCGGCCGCGATGCTTGGCGTACCGTCGGCGTCGTTGTCCGGCGATATCCGGCGGGCAATTGCGCCGGACGGCGCATTGGCCGATGCGGTGCGCGGGCGCGGCGGCTTCAACGACACGTCGAAGGCGCTCGCGGCGATTGCCAATGCGAACACGGCAGCATGGATGCGCGAAATCGCGGATGCGTCGGAAGGCTGCGACGCGATCCTCGTGTCGGGGCTCGCGTCGTTCGTCGGTTTGTCGGTCGCCGAGTATCGCGGCGTGCCGGCGATCGGCGCCGGCATGATCCCGATCACGCCCACTGCTGAATTCGCGTCGCCGTTCCTGCCGCCGGGGAAGGTGCCGCGCTGGCTGAACCGTGCGAGCCACCGGTTCGTGAACGCGCTGTTGTGGCAGGCGTTCAAGAAGGCGACGAATGCGGCGCGCTCGAGCGTGTGCGGGTTGTCGCCGCGCAAGCATGTGTGGACCGATCATCCGATGCTGTACGGCGTGTCGCCGGCGCTGCTGTCCGACCCGGGCGACTGGCCGTCGAATGTGCAGGCATGCGGCCAGTGGCGGATCGATGCGAGCGCCTGGGCGCCACCGTCCGAACTCCAGGTATTTCTCGAAGCGGGCGATCGCCCCGTCTACATCGGCTTCGGCAGCATGGCCGGTTTCGACCGTGCCGCGATGGTCGCCGCGCTCACTCAAGCGCTCGCCGGCCGGCGCGCGTTGTTCTATCCGGGCTGGAGCGGTATCGATGCGTCGATGTTGCCGAAGAACGTTCACGTGATCGGCGATACGCCGCATGACCGGCTGTTCCCGCGCGTATCGATGGCGATCCATCACGGCGGATCGGGCACCACGCATTCGGCGGCTCGCGCCGGCATTCCGTCGGTCGGCGTGCCGTTTGCGGGCGATCAGTTCTTCTGGGCGGACCGGCTGCAACGGCTCGGCGTCGCGGATGCGCCGGTAGCGGGGCGACGCGTGGACGCCGCTGCACTTGCACGGGCCATCGCCTTTGCCGAACGGGCCGAAACGCAGGCGCGCGCGATCGAACTCGGCGCGCGCATCGCGCAAGAGGAAGGGTTGAAGCGGGCCGTCAGCGCGATCGAGCGATGGGGGCGACCGGGCGCGCGGTAAGCCCGCGCATCCACGTCAGAAATGCCCGGTGAACCGGTAGCGGCTGCCCGGGTGCCACAGGTTGGCGACCGACGCGACCATCCCCTGCGACCACGTGCGCCGATGCAGCAGCAGGCACGGCTCGCGGTCGTCCATCGTCAGGTGGCGGCGCGTTTCGGTGTCGGGCATCGCGGCCTCGATCCGGTATTCGACGCGCTGCAGCGGCGCGACGCGCGTCAGGTACTGGTTCGGCGTCGTGGTCGTGAAGTCCTGTAACGCATACTCGGGCGCGCAGGCCGGATTGACCCAGCGTTCCTCGAGCTGCACGGGCGTGTCGTTCTCGAAGTGCAGCACGCGCGAATGGAAGATCGGGCTGCCCGTGTCGATCTGCAGCTCGTCGGCGAGCTTCGCATCGGCGACGGCCGCGCCCACCTGCAGCACCTGTGCGCGGTAGCCGTGGCCGCGCGCGGCGACTTCGTCCGAGATGCTGCGGATCGCGACGAGCGTCGATTCGTACTTCGGTGACGCGACGTACGTGCCGGAGCCGCGCGTGCGCGTGAGCACCTGTTCGGCCGTCAGCTCGCGCAGCGCGCGGTTGACGGTCATCCGCGCGACGTTGAATTCGCGCGCGAGCTCGTTCTCCGACGGCACCTGGTCGCCTTCCGCCCATTCGCCGGCATGAATGCGCGCGAGGATGAAGTCCTTGATTTCCTGATAGATCGGTGTGGTCATGGGATCACGATTCCAGAGTCGGCAGCGGCCCGCCGCCGAATGCCGATCCGGCGCGCGCCCGGCGCCGAGTGTACCGGTTTCGCAGGCGCGCGGGCCCGGATTCCCCGAATGATCCCTGTTCGGCCGGCGCGCGTCCATGCGGGATTGCACAGAGCGGCCGGCCGTGGGCGGCTGGCGATCGGTCAGAACCGATGCCGGATGCCGACCGTTGCGACCACCTGCGTGTTGGTCGACGAGGCCGCGAGCCCCGTGACGTTCGCAAAGCCGAGCGTCGCACCCGCCGGCACGCCGAACTGGTGCTGGTAGACGGTTTCCGCGTACACGTCGGTGCGCTTGCTCAGCGCGTAGTCGGCCATCAGCGTCACCTGATGCCATTTCGGCCGATGGCTGCCGGTTGCATCGTCGTAGCGGCCGTCGGTGAACGTATAGGCGCCTGCGAACGAGACGGCCGGCGTCAGCGCATAGCGCGCATTGACCTCGAAGTTGTCGAAGCGCAGCGCATTCAGCGCGCCGGGCAGCGACGACGCGGCCGTTTCGTCGAACATCGAATGTGTCCACAGCGCGCCGACCGTCAGCCGGTCGAACGCGTAGCTGCCGCCCGCGCCCATCACCCGCTGGCGCACGGCCGGGAAGTTCGGGCCGTCGTTGGTCGACAGCGCACCGCCGGCCGTCAGCCCGCCGCGGTTGAGCTGCAGGTACGCGGCGCCGAGGCTGACCGGCCCGTTCGCGTACGACACGCCCGCGCTGTACGCGCGGTTGTTCGCGAAGCCGCCGGCCGCGTTGCTGAACCCGTACAGGCCGCCGAACTGCCAGCCGGCAAGCGTCGGGCTCGTGTATTTCACCGCGTTGTCGATGTAGAACGAATCGTCGAGGTTGTCGTTGTCGAACGGATGCGACGCGAGGTTGTTGCCGTCGCCGTTGTTCGCCATCGCGAGCGGGCCGAGATAATCGACCACGGCATCGTACTGGCGGCCGAGCGTCAGCGCGCCGTACCGGTCGCTCTGCAGGCCGACGTACGCGCGGCGGCCGAACATCGTGTTCTTGTAGGACTGCGTGCCGTTGTTCAGGTTGAAGCCGTTCTCGAGGCGGAACAGCGCATGCAGGCCGCCGCCGAGATCCTCGTTGCCGCTCAGGCCGAAGACCGTATTCGACAGCAGGCCGCTGCCTTGCTGCCATGCGCTTTTACCCGACTGGTTGTTCGTATAGGCGATACCCGCATCGAGCATCCCGTAGAGCGTGACGCTGCTTTGCGCATGCGCGGCGGCGCTGAGGAATGCGAGGGAGAGGGTACCGGCGACTGCTTTTTTCATCGTGAGTGCTTCCTGGAAAGGCCCGTGGCGACGGGAACGACGATCCGGCGCGCGCACCGGTGGCGTACGGGCGCGGCTCGTGACGAACCGCACGCGTTCGCACCGCAGACGCGCGTTCGAATCGATGAAAGGGGAGCGGGCGCGTGACACGTGTCACGCGCGGCCGCATCGGATGCCGGCTAGTGCTGCAGCAGGCGGATCGCGCCGAATTCGGCGGCCGGCAACAGGCGGAGGATCGACAGGATCGCGGGCGATGCCTGCGACCGTGCGACTTCGAGCTCGATACACGCGCGCCCGGTGCGGTTGTCGATCGCGGCCGTGTAGAAGTTGAGCGCGGCCCCGACCGCCTGGTGCAGCAGGCGCCGCACGACGGCGAGGTTGTCCGATTCGACGCGGATCGACAGCAGCACGAGCTCGTCGGCAGGGTGCCGGCGCCGTGCACGAACGGGCGGGAGATCGCGTGAAGCGGCGGATTCGGTTCTGGTCGGTTTCATGCTGGCATCCCCGGGTCGCATCGTGCTCCGCACTGCGGAGATCTCGTCTTGGACATGCCGCCCATTCTAGGAATTGCAGTGAAGATACGGTGTATAGACTCGTATTGGCCCTGAAAAGAACGCATAAAAATGCCATCGCCACCGGCTTTCGTCTTTACAGCTTTTTTATTCCGCGTAAGGAAATTGAACACCGCTTTGATACGCGGATTTCTACACTGTCGCATCCCATTCGCCAACTGAGCATGGGGGCGTCACACGGGCCCGCGCCGACACCGCAAGGCCCGATGCGCCGACGATCGCGCGGCGTTGCCGCGCATACAGAGAAAAGGGGAAAGCCATGTTGTGGATCACCGGCGCGTTGTCGCTCGCGCTCTTTATCTATCTGTTTCATGCGTTGATCAAACCCGAGCGGTATTGATCGGCGCGATTCAACAGGAATTCGAAAATATCGGTGGATGTCATGAGCGATCTGCTTTTCATTCTGTTCACGCTCGCGTTCTTTGCCTTGACGGCGGGTTTCATCACCGGCCTTGACCGGATCTGAGCGAGCGTCGACATGTTCAACAATCTCATTCAATTCGCGATCGTTCTCGCGATCATGCTGGCGCTGGTGCCTGTCGTCGGGAAATGGCTCGCGCACGCCTTTACGAGCCCGCGCCACGCGTGGGTCGAACGCCGTACCTATGCGCTGCTCGGCGTGAACCCCGACGAAGCGATGTCGTGGCAGCGCTACGGGATGGTGCTGCTGCTCAGCAATGCCGGGATGATGCTGCTCGGCTACCTGCTGCTGCGCATCCAGGACACGCTGCCGTTCGATGCGCTGCGGCGCGCGTCGCAAAGCCCCGACCTCGCGTTCAACACCGCCGCGTCGTTCATCACGAACACGAACTGGCAGGCGTATGCGGGCGAAAGCAGCCTGTCGAACTTCTCGCAGATGGCCGTCATCACGTTCCTGATGGTGGCCAGCGCGGCGACCGGCGTCGCGGCCGCGGGCGGCTTCATCCGCGGGCTGAGCCGCAAGAGCGCGGCGGACATCGGCAACTACTGGGTCGACTTCACGCGCGTGACCTATCGCGTGCTGCTGCCGCTCAGCTTCGTGATGGCGCTCGTGTACGTGTGGCAGGGCATGCCGCAGACGCTCGCGTCCGACGCATGGGCGACCACGCTCGAAGGCGCGCGCCAGCAGATCGTGATGGGGCCCGTGGCCAGCCTCGAATCGATCAAGCACATCGGCACGAACGGCGGCGGCTTCTTCAGCATGAACGCCGCGCATCCGTTCGAAAACCCGACGCCGCTCACCAACACGCTGCACATGCTGTCGATGCTGCTGATTCCGTCCGCGCTCACCTATGCGCTCGGCACGATGATCGGCCGGCGCCGCCAGGGCTGGGTGATCCTCGCCGCGTTCGTCGTGATGTTCGTCGGCTTCCTGGCCGTGATCCATTCGGCCGAGCAGCACGGCAATCCGCTCGTGGCCGGGCTCGGCGTCGACCAGCAACCGAGCGCCACGCAGCCGGGCGGCAACATGGAAGGCAAGGAGATGCGCTTCGGCATCGCGCAGACGAGCCTGTTCGCCACCGTCACGACGGCCGCGACCACCGGGTCGGTCGACGCGATGCATGACTCGCTGACACCGCTCGGCGGGCTCGTGCCGATCGCGCAGATGATGCTGAACAACGTGTTCGGCGGCGACGGCGTCGGGCTGATCAACCTGTTCACGTTCGCGATCCTCACGGTGTTCCTGGTCGGGATGATGATCGGGCGCACGCCGGAATTCCTCGGCAAGAAGATCGAGGCGCGCGAGATGAAGCTCGTGATGCTCGCGGTGCTCGCGCATCCGTTCAGCATCCTCGGCTTCACCGCGGTCGCGTCGATGCTGCATTCGACGATGGACAGCCTCGCGAACCTTGGCCCGCACGGCTTCAGCGAAGTGCTGTACGCGTACACGTCGGGCACGGCCAACAACGGCTCCGCGTTCGCGGGCCTGAACGCGAACACGCCGTTCTTCAACACGACGATCGGCTTCGCGATGCTGATCGGCCGCTACCTGACGCTGCTGCCGATGCTCGCGGTCGCGGGCAGCCTCGCCGCGAAGAAGCGCGTGCCGGAAAGCGCGGGCACGCTGTCGACGTCGACGGCCCTGTTCGCCGGCCTGCTGGTCTTCGTGATCCTGGTCGTCGGTGGCCTCACGTTCCTGCCGGCGCTCGCGCTCGGCCCGGTCGTCGAGCACCTGATGATGTCGGGCGGCCAACTGTTCTGAGGAAAACAACATGATGCAAGGCAATCGCCAGGCAGCGGCCGCCGCCGCGCCGGCACCCGGTTCTTCGTTCGGCGCGGCGACGCGCGGCCTCGTGCGGCCCGTGATCGCGTCGTCGGTGCTGTTCATGCTCGTCACGGGTGTCGCGTATCCGCTGCTCACCACGGGCGTCGCGAACGTGCTGTTCCCGTCGCAGGCGCGCGGCAGTCTCGTGCAGCGCAACGGCACGACGGTCGGCTCGGCCGTGATCGGGCAGAACTTCACGCGTGCCGGCTACTTCCACGGGCGGCCGAGCGCGACGGTCGGCACCGATCCGGCCGATCCGTCGAAGACGGTCGACCAGCCGTATAACGCAGCCGGCAGCGGCGCGAGCAACCAGGGCGCCACCAGCAAGAAGCTGCTTGCCGACATCGCACAGCGGGTGCGCGCCTACCGGCAAGAGAACGCGCTCGCCGCCGGCACGCCGGTGCCGGCGGATGCGGTAACCGCATCGGCGTCGGGGCTCGATCCCGAGATCTCGGTCGCGAACGCGCGGCTGCAGGCGGCGCGGGTTGCGCACGCGCGCGGCGTCGATGCCGCGCAGGTTGCGGCGCTCGTCGACCGGATCGCCCTGCCGCGCCAGCTCGGCGTGCTCGGCGAACCGCGCGTGCGCGTGCTCGACCTGAACCTCGCGCTGGACCGCGCATTCGGTCACGCGGCCGGCGCGAAGCAATAGCAGGAACCACGGAGTCACTCATGTCCCATATCGAAACCCCGATCAATCCAGTGGCGATGCCGGCCGGCGGCGTGCCGCCGATGCGCTGGACGGCCGTGCTGCGCGAGGCATTCCGCAAGCTCGCGCCGCGCGTGCAGTTGAAGAACCCCGTGATGTTCGTCGTGTATCTCGGCAGCATCGTCACGACCGTGCTGTGGCTGCAGGCGCTGACCGGCACCGGCGACGCGCCGGCCGGCTTCATCTTCGCGGTCGCGTGCTGGCTGTGGTTCACCGTGCTGTTCGCGAATGCCGCCGAAGCGCTCGCCGAAGGGCGCGGCAAGGCGCAGGCCGACGCGCTGCGTGCGGCGCGCAAGCGCGTGTATGCGAAGGTGCTCGACGAGCCGAAGCAATTCGGCAGCACCAGCCATCGCGTGCCGAGCGACGAGCTTGCGGCCGGCAGCATCGTGCTAGTCGAAGCCGGCGACACGATTCCGGCCGACGGCGAAGTGATCGACGGCGTCGCGTCGGTCGACGAATCGGCGATCACCGGCGAATCCGCGCCGGTGATCCGCGAGTCGGGCGGCGATTTCTCGTCGGTGACGGGCGGCACGCGCGTGCTGTCCGACTGGATCATCGTGAAGATCACCGCGCAACCGGGCGAGGCATTTCTCGACCGGATGATCGCGATGGTCGAAGGCGCGAAACGCGGCAAGACGCCGAACGAGGTCGCACTGACGATCCTGCTCGTCGCGCTGACGATCATCTTCCTGCTCGTGTGCGTGACGCTGCTGCCGTTCTCGCAGTTCAGCGTGTTGCTGAACGCATCGGGCACGGCGGTGAGCCTGACCGTGCTGATCGCGTTGCTCGTGTGCCTGATCCCGACGACGATCGGTGCGCTGCTGTCGGCGATCGGCATCGCGGGGATGAGCCGCATGATGCGCGCGAACGTGCTCGCGACGTCAGGCCGCGCGATCGAGGCGGCCGGCGACGTCGATGTGCTGCTGCTCGACAAGACCGGCACGATCACGCTCGGCAACCGCGAAGCCGTGCAGTTCCGCCCCGCGCCGGGCGTGGACGAGCGCGCGCTGGCCGAGGCCGCGCAACTGTCGTCGCTCGCCGACGAGACACCGGAAGGGCGCTCGATCGTCGCGCTCGCGAAGCAGCGCTTCTCGCTGGACGTGGTCGCCACCGCCGGCAGCATCACCGTGCCGTTCAGCGCACGCACGCGGATGAGCGGCCTCGACATCGGCGAGCGGCAGGTGCGCAAGGGCGCGGCCTCCGCAATCCGCGCGCACGTCGATGCGCTCGGCGGTATGTTTCCTCAAGCGGTCGAGACGGCCGTCAACGACATCGCGCGACGCGGCGGCACGCCGCTCGTCGTGGCCGACGGCTCGCGCGTGCTCGGTGCGATCGAGCTGAAGGACATCGTCAAGCACGGGATCGCCGCGCGTTTCGCCGAGCTGCGCAAGGTCGGCGTGAAGACCGTGATGATCACCGGCGACAACCGGCTCACCGCGGCCGCGATCGCGGCGGAAGCCGGCGTCGACGACTACCTCGCCGAAGCGACACCCGAGGACAAGCTGCGGCTGATCCGCGAGCACCAGGCGAAGGGCCATCTCGTCGCGATGACCGGCGACGGCACCAACGACGCGCCCGCGCTCGCGCAGGCCGACGTGGCCGTCGCGATGCACAGCGGCACGCAGGCGGCGAAGGAGGCGGCCAACATGGTCGACCTCGACAGCAACCCGACCAAGCTGATGCAGGTGGTCGAGGTCGGCAAGCAGATGATCATGACGCGCGGCGCGCTGACCACCTTCAGCGTGGCCAACGATCTCGCGAAGTATTTCGCGATCATCCCGGCCGCGTTCGTCGCGACCTATCCGGCGCTCGGCGCGCTGAACGTGATGGGGCTGCACAGCCCGACGTCGGCGATCCTGTCGGCGGTGATCTTCAACGCGCTGATCATCGTTGCGTTGATCCCGCTCGCGCTGAAGGGCGTGAAGTATCGCGCGGAGCCGGCCGAGAAGCTGCTGGGGCGCAACCTGCTGATCTACGGCGTGGGCGGCATCATCGCGCCGTTCATCGGCATCAAGCTGATCGACATGCTGTTGACGCCGTTTATCTGACCGAACGCGCCGTCGCGGCCCCGCTCATGCCTTCATGGCGTGCGCGGGGCCGTTCGGCGTTTCAATTGCCGGAAGCGATCATGGATGTGAATGTGAACGTGAGCGAAGCGAATCGACGGACAACGGGGCAGCGTGACACCGCTGCCCGCCTCAGCGGTGACGGCGTGGGTCGCGACCGCTGGCGCGGCATGCTGCGCGCATGCGCGGCACTGGCCGACCGCATCGCGGGCGCCGGGCCCGACACGCAGCCGGCGCTGGCCGTGCGCGAAGCGCGACCGCGCACGCACGTATGGATGTCGCAGTACGCGGTGCCGCTGCTGCTCGCCACGCTCGTGTGCGCGCTGGCGACACTCGCGGCGAGCGCGCTGCTGCGCGTGTTCGACCTGTCGAACGTCGTGATGCTGTTCCTGATGACCGTCGTGCTGATCGCGCTGCGGCTCGGCCGGCTCGCCGGCGCGTGGGCCGCGTTCGTGTGCGTCGGCTGCTTCGACTTCTTCTTCGTCGAGCCGAGGCTGTCGTTCGCGGTGTCCGATACGCAGTACGTGTTCACGTTCGCGTTGATGCTCGCTGTCGCGCTCGCGATCGGCCAGCTTGCGGCGAGATTGCGTGCGGAGGCGCGGGCCGCAAGTGCGAACGAGAAGCGCTCGGCGGCGCTGGCACGGGTCGCGCATGACCTGTCGGCGGCGATCGAGACCGAGCAGATCGCATCGATCTGCACCGGCACGATCGCGCCGCTGCTCGGCGTGCGCGTCGCGCTCGTGCTGCCGGATGCAAATGACCATCTGATGCCGGCGCAGCACGCCCGGTTTGTCGAAGCATCGATCGCCCGCTGGGTCTACGAGCATGCGCGTGGCGCCGGGTGCGGGCTGCCGCCGTTCGAGCGCGCGGCCGCGCAGTACCTGCCGCTGAAGGCGCCGATGCGCGTGCGCGGCGTGCTCGTGCTGTTCGGCGACGCGCAGCCGGTGCCCACCGACCCCGACGATCGCCGCCTGATCGACGCATTGTGCTCGTCGATCGCGATGGCGCTCGAACGCGTGCACTACGTCGGTGTCGCGCAGCATACGCTGGTCCGCATCGAAGGCGAGCGGCTGCGCAACGCGCTGCTCGCCGCGGTGTCGCACGACCTGAAGACGCCGCTGACCGCGATCCGCGGGCTCGCCGAGACACTCGAGCGGCCCGAGCGGCTGGCCGACGGGCAGCCGGCCGCACTCGCGCACGGCATCCGCAACCAGGCCGAGGCGCTGCACGGGCTCGTCGTGAACCTGCTCGACCTCGCGCGCATGCAGAGCGAGGGCGTGCGGCTGAATCGCGAATGGCACATGCTCGACGAGATCGTCGGCAGCGCGCTCGCGCATTCGGCCGGCGTGCTGGCCGGCCGCGACGTGAGCGCCGACTTGCCGGCCGACCTGCCGCTGATCGACGTCGACGCGCTGCTGATCGAGCGCGTGCTGATGAACCTGCTCGACAACGCGGCGAAGTATGCGGGCACGGACGCGGCCGTGGCGGTGCGTGCGCGCGTGTTCGGCGAAACGCTGTACGTATTCGTCGAGGACGACGGGCCCGGCTTCATTGCGCGCAACACCGAGCCGCTGTTCGAGCCGTTCGAGCGAGAGCGCAAGGAATCGTCGATCAGCGGCGTCGGGCTCGGGCTCGCGCTGTGCCGCAGCATCGTCAACGCGCACGGCGGCTCGATCCGCGCGGTGCCGCTCGATCCGCACGGCGCGCGGTTCGAGATTCGCCTGCCACTGGGCGCGCCGCCCGATATCGAACACGAGAGCCGGACATGATCAGATCGCGCGTACTTATCGTCGAGGACGAGTCGGACATCCGCCGCTTCGTGCGGATGGCGCTGGAACAGGAAGGGCTCGACACCTGCGAGGCGTCGACGGCCCGCGAGGCGCGGATGTATGCGTCGAGCAGCAAGCCCGATCTCGTGATCGTCGATCTCGGGCTGCCGGACGACGACGGCAAGACCTTCATCCGCGAGTTGCGCGAATGGTCGACGGTGCCGGTGATCGTGCTGTCGGCGCGGCAGCAGGAAGTGGAGAAGGTCGCGGCGCTCGATGCGGGCGCGGACGACTACCTGCCGAAGCCGTTCGGCGTGCCCGAACTGCTCGCACGGGCACGCGCGCAGTTGCGGCGCGCGGCGTTCGTGTCGGCCGACGGGCAATCGTCGTCGATCGTGCGGTTCGGCGACGTGACCGTCGATCTCGGTCGCCACGAGGTTGCGCGCGGCGGCGAGCCGGTCCATCTGACGCGCCTCGAATTCCGGCTGCTCGCCGCGCTGATCCGCGCGCGCGGCGGCGTGATTGCCGCGCGGCAATTGCTGGCGGAAGTCTGGGGCATCCACGATGCAGACCGCGCGCACTACGTGCGCGTGTACATGACGAACCTGCGGCAGAAGCTCGAACCGGTGCCGGCGCGGCCGCGGCACCTGCTGACGGAGCTGCAGTTCGGCTACCGGCTGGTCGGCCTGGAAACGGTCGGCATGGCGGACGGGCCGCGCGGCGCGGTATCGGCAGGTCTAGACAACTGAAATCGCGCGTCCGGCCGTGCGCCGGCGCGCGAAGAAAGCTGTTGTTTAGCTCGATGTAATTCGCAATTAATTGAAATATAAGGAAATTTGCGACCCACGATCCTATTGAACCGACAATTAGAGATAAACACGGATTGCTGGCGCACCTTCTGAAAAGGCAAAGTTGTATGTACAACTTGGGGTGTCGCCGGAAGGGGCGGACTCCGGGTTGGAAGGGTTCACGGCGGCGCCGCCCGACGGGACCCAGCCCAGTTCGCCTCTGACAGGAACGCCATGAAGAAACTCGCGCTCAGTATTGCCCTTGCCTGCATCGCGGTCGGTGCCCACGCCAAGGATTGGTCGACGATCCGGTTCGGCGTCGACGCCAGCTATCCGCCGTTCGAATCGAAGGACGCAAGCGGCAAGGTCGTCGGCTTCGACGTCGATCTCGGCAACGAGATCTGCGCCCGCCTGAAGGCGAAATGCGTGTGGATCGAGAACGACTTCGACGGGATGATTCCCGCGCTGAAGGCGAAGAAGTTCGACGGCGTGCTGTCGTCGATGTCGATGACGCCGGCGCGTGCCGAGCAGATCGCGTTCTCCGACAAGCTGTTCAACACGCCGACGCGCCTCGTCGCGAAGAAGGGCACGAACCTGCAGCCGACGGCCGAATCGCTGAAGGGCAAGTCGGTCGGTGTCGAGCAGGGCACCATCCAGGAAACCTACGCGAAGGCCTACTGGGCGCCGAAGGGCGTGCAGGTCGTGCCTTACCAGAACCAGGACGGCGTGTACCAGGACCTGATGTCGGGCCGCCTCGACGCGGCGCTGCAGGACGCGGTGCAGGCCGACATCGGCTTCCTGAAGACGCCGCGCGGCGCGAACTTCGAATTCGCCGGCAAGGACATCGACGATCCGAAGACGCTCGGCAACGGCGCCGGCATCGGGCTGCGCAAGGACGACGCCGACCTGAAGGCGAAGATCGACCACGCGATCGCCGACATCATCAAGGACGGCACGTACAAGAAGCTCGAGAAGAAGTACTTCGCGTTCGACGTCTACGGCGGTTGATTCTCCCTGCGGCGCGCATCGGTTGCGGTGCGCGCCGCGCCTGTCGTGGGTGCAACCCGCTTCGCGCGATGCGTCCGACTTGATGAGCAGGCTGCATCAGGTAGTGCGCAGATATCGTTTGATGCGCGGGTAATGGCTATTGACAATCCAGCCACATCGTTCTGGATCCCTCATATGATCTTCCAAGGATTTGGCCCGCTGTTGTGGGCCGGCACGGTGGAAACCGTGAAGCTCGCGGTGCTGTCGCTCGCGGCGTCGCTCGTGCTGGGCCTCATCGGCGCAAGCGCGAAACTGTCGACGAACCGCATGCTCAAGTCGATCGGCACCTTCTACACGACGCTGATCCGCGCGGTGCCGGACCTCGTGCTGATGCTGCTGCTGTTTTACGGGATCCAGATCCTGCTGAACAACGTCACCGACATGCTCGGCTGGGACCAGATCGACATCGACCCGTTCGTGGCCGGCGTCATCACGCTCGGCTTCATCTACGGCGCGTACTTCACCGAGACGTTCCGCGGCGCGTTCCTCGCGGTGCCGCGCGGCCAGCTCGAAGCGGGCTTCGCGTACGGGATGAGCGGCTGGCGCGTGTTCCGCCGCATCCTGTTCCCGCAGATGATGCGCTTCGCGCTGCCCGGCATCGGCAACAACTGGCAGGTGCTCGTGAAGGCCACCGCGCTCGTGTCGATCATCGGCCTTGCCGACGTGGTGAAAGCGTCGCAGGACGCGGGCAAGAGCACCCTCGATTTCTTCTTCTTCACGCTGGCTGCAGGCGCGATCTACCTCGCGATCACGACGGTGTCCAACGTCGTGCTGCATCACCTGGAGAAGCGTTATTCCGTCGGCGTCCGGAGGCTCGCACTGTGATCGAACTCGTCAGCCAGTACTGGCAAAGCTATCTCTACACCGACGGCTACCGCTTCAGCGGCCTCGCGATCACGCTGTGGCTGCTGGTGGTGTCGATCGCGTTCGGCTTCGCGCTCGCCGTGCCGCTCGCGATCGCGCGCGCTTCGTCGAACCGCTGGATCTCCGGCCCGGTGTGGCTCTATACGTACGTGTTTCGCGGCACGCCGCTCTACGTGCAGCTGTTGATGTGCTACACCGGCATCTACAGCCTGCAGGTCGTGCACAACCACGTGCTGCTCGACACGTTCTTCCGCAACGCGATGAACTGTACGCTGCTCGCGTTCGTGCTGAACGAATGCGCGTATGCCACCGAGATCTTCGCGGGGGCGATCAAGGCGACGTCGGCCGGCGAGATCGAGGCCGGCATGGCGTACGGCATGTCGCGCTTCAAGCTCTATACGCGGATCATCCTGCCTTCCGCGCTGCGCCGCTCGCTGCCGAGCTACAGCAACGAAGTGATCCTGATGCTGCACGCAACGACGCTCGCGTTCACCGCGACCGTGCCCGACATCCTGAAGGTCACGCGCGACGTCAATTCGGCGACCTACATGTCGTTCCAGGCCTACGGCATCGCGGCCGTGCTGTACGCCGCCGTCGTGTTCACGCTCATCTGGGCGTTCCGCAAGCTCGAGACGCGCTGGCTCGCGTACCTCTCGCCGCGCGGCCACTAACGCATTCGCAAGATTCGCAAGGAAGGACCCAGCATGTACAAGCTTACCGTTGACAACCTGCACAAGAAGTTCGGCGACAACGAGGTGTTGAAGGGCGTGTCGATGAAGGCGAAGGCCGGCGACGTGATCAGCATCATCGGTTCGAGCGGATCCGGCAAGAGCACGTTCCTGCGCTGCATCAACTTCCTCGAGCAGCCGTGCTCCGGGCAGATCACGATCGGCAGCGAGCCGATCCAGACCACGCGCGACCGCAACGGCTCGCTGCGCGTGGCCGACCAGAAGCAGCTGCAGCGGATGCGCACCAAGCTGTCGATGGTGTTCCAGCACTTCAACCTGTGGGCCCACATGACGGTGCTCGAGAACATCATCGAAGCGCCGATGGCCGTGCTCGGCGTCGGCAAGGACGAGGCGATCGCGCGAGCGCGCAAGTACCTGGAGAAGGTCGGCCTCGCGCCGCGCGTCGAGGGCATGTATCCGTCGCACCTGTCGGGCGGCCAGCAGCAGCGTGTGGCGATTGCACGCGCGCTTGCGATGGAACCGGAAGTGATGCTGTTCGACGAGCCGACGTCGGCGCTCGACCCGGAGCTCGTCGGCGAAGTGCTGAAGGTGATGCAGAAGCTCGCCGAGGAAGGCCGCACGATGGTCGTCGTTACGCACGAGATGGGTTTCGCACGCAACGTGTCGAATCACGTGATCTTCCTGCATCAGGGGAAGATCGAGGAGGAGGGGAATCCGCAGGAGATTCTCGTGAATCCGAAGAGCGAACGGCTCGGGCAGTTTCTGTCGGGGCGGTTGAAGTAAGCGGGCAGGCGGCGTCGCGCATCATCGGCGACGTCGCATACTGGAACGCTAAATGCTTGTCACGCGGGATCCTTTCAATGAAGGAGCACCGCGATGAGCACACCGACCACCACCGCCTTTTCCCATGTGAAGCCGCAGGACACCGCGTATCGCGGCGAAGGCCTGCGCGACTTCTTCCTGTATCGCGATCTCGGTATCGCGGCCGCGACGAACGGCAAGGTCGTCGCGCAACTCGTCAGGGCGAATCATGCACCGGAGGCGGGCACCGGCTGGCACCGTCACGAGGCCGAGTTCCATATCGTGATCATGCTGAAGGGCTGGGCGCGCTTCATGTACGGTGAACGGGAGACGCTGGTGAGCGCCGGCGACTGCGTGCATCAGGCGCCGGGAATCGTTCACTACCTGTTCGACTACTCGCCGGACATGGAGTACCTGGAGATCGTCGGGCCCGCCGATTTCACGTCGATCGATGTCGAGGGGCCATGCGCGGTACCGCCGCCGACGCCGTGGGGAGAGGCGGGGGCGTAGCTGCCGCGCATGATGTGCACGCTTGCGACGAACCGCCTTCGGGCGGTTTTTTCGTTATGGCGCGCCGAGCGCTTCCGTTGGTTCCGCGCGCACCCGCGATCCGCTTTCCCCTTCGTCACATTCTTTCGGATCCTGACGGTCGCGATGCTGAAGATCCGGAAAGAAAAGAAAGACATTCGTCAGCTTCGATGCGTTGACGGCGCCACGTTGTCAAAGATCGTCAATTGCGGGGGGATGCGGTGCACGGCCTGTCGTCGACCGGCGTTAAGGAGGTACAGCCGGATCACCGGTTGAGTTACCCGGGAGAGTTTCATGAAGCGTATCGCGAAGATCCTGACGGCCACCGCAGTGGCATGTGCCGTTCTCGCTCCGGCACTGGCCGAAGCGCATTCGCACCGTGTGTGTCATGTCGATCACCACCACCATCGCGTGTGCCGCTGGGTGCGGTAACCGCGACTTTCCCGGGGATACCCGGAACGCAGGCTTTATTCAGGCAAATCAGGAGAGGACTATGAAAAAGACGATGTTGATCGCCGCGCTGGTCGCCGGCATGGGTATGTCGATCGGTGCATTCGCGCAGGTTCCGGCCAGCGCGCCGGCCGGCACGACCGGTCTGTGCAAGGACGGCTCGTTCTACTCGGGCGCATCGAAGAAGGGCGCATGCGCAGGCCACAAGGGTGTGAAGACCTGGTACGGCGCATCGTCGGCGGCAGCCGCGAGCGCACCGGCCGCAGCGCCGGCCACGGCAGCTTCCGCAGCAGCCCCTGCGTCCGGCACCGCGCCGGCGAAGAGCGCGGCTGCAACGACCGCGGCGGCAGCGCCGGGCGGCGGCGCGGGCAAGGTATGGGCGAACGACAGCACGAAGGTCTACCACTGCTCGACCGACAAGTACTACGGCAAGACGAAGCACGGCAGCTACATGTCGGAAGCCGACGCGAAGGCGAAGGGCTACCACGCGTCGCACGGCAAGGCCTGTTCGTAACGCAGGCTGACGCGCGAGCCGCTCCCTCGCGCGTCGTCCGCACGCTGCAGCAACGCACGCCCCGCCATCAACGGCGGGGCGTTTCATTTTCAGCGTCGTCCGGCTTCAGTGAGCTTGATGCGACGGTGTGTCGGTCGCCACCTCGCTCATGGTTGCGCGCGCATCGAGCAGCGCGCGCAGCGTCACGTAATGCGTGCCGTCCGCGTTGCCTTCCGCACCCGCGGTGCGATCGTACGGCTCGTTGTCGTGAATCGTCGCCCGCACGATCGGATAGATCTGCGTTTCCCAGCGGCTGCCGTTGAACACGCCGTAGTGGCCTGCGCCCGTCTGTACGTGATGCGTCTTCAGGTACGGCGGCAACCCCGAACACAGTTCCTGCGCGGCCACCGTCTGGCCCACTGCGCAGATATCGTCCTTCTCGCCTTCGATCGTCAACAGCGCGGTGCGATGAATCGCCGCCGGTTCGACGAGCCGGTCGCCGACCGTCAGCTCGCCGCGCGCGAGCGCGTATTGCTGGAACACCTTCTCGACCGTTTCCAGATAGAACTCCGCGGTGAGATCGGCGGTGGCGAAGTATTCGTCGTAGAAGTGCCGCAGCGTGTCGGCTTTTGCCGGGTCGCCTTTCGCGCGCTGGTAATACAGATCGGCGAACGATGCCGCATGGCGATCGGGATTCATCGACATGAACGCGCCGACCTGCACGAAACCCGGATACACGCGTCGTTGCGCGCCGACGAAGCCCGCCGGCACGACGCTGATCAGGTTGCGCGCGAACCATTCGATCGGCTGGCTCGTTGCGAGCGCGTTGACCTTCGTCGGATTCACGCGGCAATCGATCGGCCCCGCCATCAGCGTCAGGCTCGCGGGCTGCGCCGGATCGCCGCCGGCGGCCATCAGCGCAACCGCCGCGAGCGCGGCAACGGTTGGCTGGCAGATCGCGAGCACGTGCGCATCCGGGCCGATATGGTGGATGAAGTCGATCACGTGCGCGACGTATTCGTCGAAGCCGAACCGTCCGGCCGTCAGCGGGATGTCGCGCGGGTTGTGCCAATCGGTGATGTACACGTCGTGGTCGGCGAGCATCGTATGCACGGTGCCGCGCAACAGCGTCGCGAAATGCCCGGACATCGGCGCGACGATCAGCACGCGCGGCTGGCGCGCCACCGGCCGCGCCTTGCGGAAATGCAGCAGCGTGCCGAACGGTGTGGCCGCGGCGGCTTCCTCGACGATCGGCACCGTTTCGCCGTCGACGACGATCGACGCGATGCCGAACGGCGGCCGCCGATGCGAGAACGCGCAGCATTCGAGCAGTTCGCACAGCGCGTCGAGCATGCGGCCGGTCGGCGTCGCGGTGGCGGGCGGCCACAGCGACATCGTCGCGCGGGTAGCGGCGGCCCATGCGCGCGCCGGACGCGTGCATTCTGCAGACCATTGATAGAACGGATAGGCAAGCAGATTCATGGCTGTCGCTCGTTGTGCCGCGTTGCAAGGAACGAGGCAAGCGATGTGCCAGCTTGCGGCTGGCACGCGCGTTGCACGCGGTTCGGGAACGCGGCGACGCAGGCGGCGCGCGACAGCCGGCAGCCGCGCGCGATGCGTTGCCGGGCCGGCCGGACGTGCGACATGTGTAGCGACAGCGTGCGGCGCTGCGCCAGTTCGGCGAATGCGCGGCACCGGCATGGTGCGGGTGGCGCCACATGGCGTCTGTTTCGGTGCAGGGGCACGAACGGTCTTGAACAGGGGAGCGACATGGAAGTCACCGGAGGACAGACGACGCTGACCATCAGCAGCCGCAATTACTCGTCGTGGTCGATGCGCGGCTGGCTGCTCGCTAAGCTGAGCGGGCTCACGTTCGAGACGGTCAGCGTGCCGATCGATGCCGCGTCGCGCGCGGAGTTGCTGCTGTTGTCGCCGTCGATTCTCGTGCCGTGCCTCACACACGACGGCAACACGGTGTGGGACACGCTCGCGATCGCCGAATACCTGAACGAAATCCGGCCGCAGGCGCGATTGCTGCCGGAAGACCGGAGAGCCCGCGCGCATTGCCGGTCGATCTGCGGTGAGATGCATTCAGGCTTCAGCGCATTGCGCTCCGCGTTGCCGATGAACCTGCGCGCGCATTTCCCCGGCTTCCGCATCTGGTCGCGCGCGCAGCACGACATCGAGCGGATCGTGACGATCTGGCGCGAGTGCCTGGCCGCATACGGCGGCCCCTGGCTGTTCGGCGCGGAGATCGGCATCGCCGACGCGATGTATGCGCCGGTCGTCACGCGCTTCCTGACCTACGACGTGAAACTGGAACCCGACATCGCCGAGTACTGCATGCAGGTGCTCGCGCATCCGTTCGTCGCGGAGTGGATCGATGCGGCGAAGGCGGAGCACGAAGACATCGACGAACTCGACATGGAGTTCTGACGCGCCGGATCACGTGCGGCACACGCGTCGTCATGCATGACGCGCTCAAATATCGGATGAATGGCGTCTGATCAAAGCGCGCTTAAATCGGACGAATCGCCGCCACGGCGTGAGGCCCCGTGCGGCGGGCCACGTGCGTTATCGGGGTAAACATCGCGGGCGCGGTGCCGATAACGCAGGTCCAGTGACCGCAAGAGAAACACGTGAAACCGTTCGTCATGCTTGTCTTTGCCGCTGCGCTCGTCACGTCAGCCGGCTGCGCACAACTTCAACCCGCACACCAGGACGCGAATGTGCACACCGATGCGCCGTCTGCGTCGACGTCGCTCGTCGATTTCGTCATACCAGCCGATGCGCTTGGTGCGCGCGATCCTCAGTTGACCGCGTTGCTCGCGAAAGTCGGTGCGCTGGCATCGAAGCAGTCGCAACCGATGACGATTCGCGTGGCCGCGCTGCCGCAGGATTTCGGCTACCTGAACCAGTCGATCAAACGCGGCATTGCGACGCCGCGTGCTGCGGCGGTGCGCGTCGAGAACGTCGCGGCCGGCAGTTGCCGGCCATACAGCGTCCAGGTCGGACCGAGCCAATAACAGGAGATCCCGCGATGCTACGACTGTCGATCTGTGCCGCCGTGTTCGTGTGCGGCACCGCGTGTGCGGCGACGCCCGGCGATGGCGTGCTGTTTGCCCCTGCTGCATCCAACCAGGTGTTTCCACCGCTGCCGCCATTCGCGTCGCTGCCGCCGGGAGCGGGCGGCGACGACGAAGTGCAGGCACCCGCACCGACGGGCGGCCGTCACGCGAAGAAGCTGCGCCACGCATCGCCCGTGAAGAAGGCGCCGGAATTGCAGGTGCGTCTCGTCGTGACCGACGAGTCGCGCGCGGCGCTCGCCGCCGAGGACAAGAAGCTCGACGACGCGTTGGCGAAAAGCACGCACGAGCGGCGCACGACGGGGGCCGGCGCGGCAGCGCTGGCGATGACGCCATGAGCGCGCGGATTCGAAGCGGCGGATACGTGACGGCTCGAACCGGAGCGGCGTCGATGCAACGACGTTGCACGCCATGGCTGTGGTTCGCGATGTTGGTGTTGAGCGCGCTCATCGTCACGCCGGTGCGTGCCGCCGACGACGCGCCCGGCAACGAATGCTTCGAGCGCGCGGCCGGCTATCAGGGCGTCAACCCGCATATCCTGCGCGCGATCGCCTGGTACGAATCAAAGGGCAATCCGGCTGCCGTGCATCGCAACGCGGACGGCAGCATCGACGTCGGCCAGACCCAGATCAACTCGGTGCACTTCGGCGAGCTGCGCCGCTATGGCGTGCCGCCACGCGCGCTGAAGGATGCGTGCGTGAACATCTACGTCGCGGCGTGGATGCTGAAACGCAAGATGGTCCGCTATGGGAACACCTGGCAGGCGATCGGTGCCTATCACTCGGAAACGCCGCGCTATCGGGACGAATACGCGCGAAACATTCATGCGGTGGTCGTGTCGTGGGGCTTGCACGAATGAGCCGCCTTTTGGTGAGTGTTGAAGGCCGGAAGTAAGGATCGCGGCGGGCTCGGCCGGTTCGACGAACGTGCCGCAGCCTGTCGTTTTCCCGAATGCATCAAGCCGATTCTGCCGCGCAAACGATTTACATCAAATTCTGCTCAAGGAACCCCTGCGACGAGGTTAAAGAACTCCACCGCGTATGTCGTAAACGGGAGCACGGGGAACGGCGGCGATGATCGCGCATGCAGCGCGACGCGCCGCCGCACAAGAAAGCAAGCGCAGCAGGGGAATCGACTTGAATCGTCAGCAATCGTGGACGCGTACGGCGGCGCCCGGAGAAATCATCTACTCCGAGGGCTTTGCGGGTGAGCCCGTCATCTTCTTGATCACCGACGGCAAGGTCGAGCTGTCCACACGATGCGAAGACAAGCGCGTCGTCGTCGCGACCCTCGGCCGCGGCGAGTTCTTCGGTGAATCGGCATTGCTCGCGGCCGAGCCGCGCGCTCATACCGCGAAGGCACTTTCATTCTGTCAGCTCACGGTCGTGCCGGCCGGCATGCTCGATGAAGAAATCGAGCGCGTGTCGGCGCTGCTGCGCCACATCGTGCGAACGATGATCCGCCGCGTGAAGCGCAAGGACGACCAGCTCGCCACCTACACCCATGCCGACTTCATGCCGGGCGTGCTGTCGTATGCGCACGTGCTGTCGCTGATGGCGGGCGCCGACGCGCGCGATGGCGGCGACACGTGGGCGCGCCGGCCGA
The DNA here is from genome assembly GCF_005502655.1 of Burkholderia sp. 4NA327C6. Taxonomy (NCBI): domain Bacteria; kingdom Pseudomonadati; phylum Pseudomonadota; class Betaproteobacteria; order Burkholderiales; family Burkholderiaceae; genus Burkholderia; species Burkholderia sp. 4NA327C6. The sequence continues at coordinate 65,003 of NZ_SCNZ01000042.1, forward strand.
TGCAGGCCCATGCGGCCGAAACCTCGGTGCCGCTCGCCGAAGTGATCCGCAAATGCCGCGCGATCGCCGGCCATTCGCGGCCGCATGTGCTCGCGATGCTGCGACGCATGGAGAAGCTCAATCTCGTCACGATCGAAGCGGCACAGGCGGACCATGCGGGCGGGGCGGTCGACTACGCGGCGTCGTCGGATGCGCGCCAGGTCGTCACGTTCGACGCCGCGCGCGTGATCGATCGCGCGCAGCAAGTGGCCGATCACGATCTCGACCTGTCGATCAACAGCGAACTCGAACTCATCGAACTGGCCGATCTCGAAGCGCTGATCGGCGTCGAGAAGACGATGCTGCTCAACAAGCTGTCGAACGGCGAGATTGCCGACGAGTTGTTCGCGTTCCGCAAATCGAAGGTCCTCAGTTACGTCGAACAGAAGGGCGTGACGTACTTCTCGCGGCGCAACGCGCGTCGTGGAGAGGTGCGCTCGCTGGAGGATCTCGTGACGATCGACCAGCGCACGCTGTTCGACGTCATCAGCACGTTCGACACCTACGATCTCGCGAAGCTCATCGCGAATCTCGACGATCGCGCGGTGGCCGACAAGCTGTTCTCCGTGATGACCGAGGCGCGGCGCAACGAGGTGTCGTGGGTGATGCGTCGCGAGCTCAAGCTCGATCCGGTCGAGATCGAGGATATCGAGCAGCGCGTGCTGGATGCCGTTCGCGCGGCAAAGGCGCCGGCGGTGGGCACCGTGCCTGTCGCATCGGCATCGGACGCATGACGAGGAGACGCGCATGGACCTGTTGACCCTGGCCGGTGTGCTGTTGGGCGGTGCTGCGATCGTGTTCGGCTTCGCGATGGAAGGCGGGCATTTCTCGATGCTGTTCCAGTTCGAGGCGCTCATCATCGTGCTCGGCGGCACGCTCGGCGCGGTGATGATCCAGAACACGTGGGCGCGCTTCCTCGACGCGGTGAAGCAACTGCGGCTCGCGTTCGTCCGTGCGCGCGAGGTCGATCGCAAGAACCTGTCCGACGTGCTCGAATGGGGCGACCGCGCGAAGCTCGACGGGCTGCTCGCATTCGAATCGATGGACGTGAGCGGCATCCATCCGTTCGCGCGCCGCGGGCTCGAACTGCTGGCGAACGGCGTATCGACCGCCGTGCTCGAAGACGCGCTGCAGCGCGAACTCGATGCCTATGAACGCAGCCGCCTCGCCGCTGCGCGTGTGTGGCAGCAGGCGGGCGGGTATGCGCCGACGTTCGGCATTCTCGGGTCGGTGCTCGGGCTCGTGCAGGTGACGAGCCATATGCTCGAACCGGCACAGCTCGGGCCGGGCATCGCGGTTGCGTTCATCGCGACGCTGTACGGGCTGGCGTTCGCCAACCTCGTGTTCCTGCCGCTTTACGGCAAGCTGCGCGCGCAGATCGACAGCGAGCTGCGGTTTCGCAAGCTGTATCTCGACGGCTTGCTCGCGATCTCGCGCAAGGAATCGCCGCATACGATCGAGACACGCCTGACCGGCGACGTGCGCGGGCGCGCGGTCGAATCGCTCGCGTGATGCACGTGTGTCGTACGACGAACCCGGAATGCCAATCGCATGACTGCTCGAACTGACGGTGCATCCGCCGCCGACCGCGACGACGACGAACTCGAAGGCGCGCAATCCGGCCGCTGGCTGATTTCGTACGCGGATCTCATCACGACGCTGATGGTGCTGTTTCTCGCGTTGTACGTGCTCCAGCTCGCGAAATACAACGCGCTGGACGCGCGGTACCAGACACTTGCGCGGCATGCGGAAAGCGCGGTGAGTGCATCCGCTGCTGCTACCGCTGCCGTGACGTCGGAGCACGCACCGCCGTGGCTCGCCTTGCTCGATTCGTTGAAGTCGAATGGCCGCATCTCGCTCGTGAAAGCGCCGCATGGCGTCGAGATCGGCATCGACGCGAAGATCCTGTTCAACGTAGGCGATGCGCGCTTGCTGCCTGATTCATCGCCCGTGCTGAACCAGATCGCGCAGGCACTCAGCGATCACGCGACCGGCGAGATTCTCGTCGAAGGCCACACCGACAGCGTGCCGATCGCGAACGCGAAATACGAATCGAACTGGGAGCTGTCGTCGGCGCGCGCGGGGAGCGTCGTGCGCTACCTGACCGAGCGCGGCGTCGCCCCGCACCGGCTCGCGGCGATCGGGCGGGCCGATACGCAGCCGCTGGTCGCGGGGGACGATGCCGCCGCGCGGGCGCGCAACCGGCGCGTCACGATTTTCGTTGCATATTGATTGCCGCCGAATTTTCGTTGTTCACGCATCTATAAGCGGCCGCATATGTCCGCCTGACAACGACATAACGAATCTCGCATGATGAACATGTGAAATCAGCGATGCGGTTCTGCGCGTGCATGCCGATAACCCAAACTGGCTCAGACCGAGCGGTTATCGAGGGTTCCCCATGCATTTCTGGCGCAAGCTTTCCATACAGAACAAGCTGATTCTCAGCATGACGAGTTGCCTGCTCGTGTTCGTCGCGATCTCGAGCGGGCTCAGCATCCGCCTGATCGGCAACGCGGTGCGCGATCGCGTCGTGCGCGAAGAGCTGCCGACGGCCGTGAACGGCATCCGCGCCGACGTGCAGCGGCAGATGGCCGGGCCGATCGCCGCGTCGCGTATTCTCGCGCGCGATGCGTTCCTGCTGCAATGGGAAGCCGAAGGCGAACCCGACGCCGGCACGCGCAACTGGATCCAGTTGGCCAAGAACGTGAAGGACGAGCAGAAGGCGGCGTCGGTGCAGTGGGTATCCGTGAAGAGCGGCAACTACTACAACGAATCCGGCCTGCAGCGGAAGGTGACCGACAAGGATCAGTGGCTGACCGGCTTCCTGTCGTCCGGCAAGGCGTTCGACGTGAACATGGACCGCGAGGTGACTGTCGGCGGCTACATGATGTTCATCAATAGCCGCGTCGAGCTTGATGGTGTGCCGATTGGTGCTGCGTGCATGAGCCTGTCCGTCGATGCGCTCGCGAAGGGTATTGCTGCTTACCGGATTGGCGAGACCGGGTTCGCGTATCTCGTGCGTCCCGACGGCGCGATCATGATGCATCGCGATACGGCGTTGATCGACGGCAAGCATTTCATGAAGGATCAGCAGGGGTTGCCGGGTGATGCGTCGTCGACGCTGCTGGCTGGTCAGCCTTATGCGTATCTGAGCTACAACGGTGACGGTGGTGCGCGTTTCATCGCGACGTCGTTCATTCCGGAGTTGAATGCGTATGTGGTCGTCGAGGTGCCGCAGGCCGAGCTGCTCGGGCCGGTGACGCGTGCGATTCGTAGCGCGGCGCTGGTTGCGGCGGTGGTGGGCCTTGGTGTTGCGCTGCTCGTGATCTGGCTGGTGGGGCGTGCGATTGCCGCGCCGATTCGTCGCGCGGCGACGCTGCTGTCGGAGATCGCCAGCGGGCAGGGTGACCTCACGCGCCGGATGACGGTCGAGAGCCAGGACGAGATCGGGCAGTTGTCGGATGCGTTCAACCGGTTCGTGTCGTCGCTGTCGACGCTGGTGCACAGCATTCGCGCGGCTTCCTCGTCGATTGCGACCGGGTCGGCGCAGATTGCGACGGGGAATGCGGACCTCAGTGAACGCACCGAAGGGCAGTCGAGCAACCTGGAGCGCACGGCTTCGTCGATGGAAGAGATCACGGCCGTGGTGCGGAACAACACCGAGACGGCGACCACGGCCGCGAAGATGATCAACGGTGCGGCCGATACGGCGGCCCGCGGCGGGCAGGTGGTGGGTGAAGTCGTGACCACGATGCAGGAAATCAGCGACGCGTCGCAGCGGATCTCCGAGATCATCGTGATGATCGACAGCATTTCGTTTCAGACGAATATTCTGGCGTTGAATGCGGCGGTGGAAGCGGCGCGGGCCGGGGAGCAGGGGCGCGGGTTTGCGGTGGTGGCTTCTGAGGTGCGGAATCTGGCGCAGCGCAGCGCGCAGGCGGCGAAGGAGATCAAGACGCTGATCGAGCATAGCGCGGGGACGGTGAATACCGGGTCGCGGCTGGTGAGTGAGGCCGGGAAGGTGATGCGCGATGTTGTTTCGCAGGTTCAGGGCGTGAGCGCGATGATGAGCGAGATTGCGGAGGCTAGCCTGGAGCAGAGCGCCGGGATCGATCAGATCGGGGATGCAGTGCAGTCGCTCGATCAGATGACGCAGCAGAATGCGGCGCTGGTGGAAGAAAGCGCGGCGGCCGCGGCGAGCTTGAAGCAGCAGGCGGCGGAATTGACTCGATTGGTGTCGGCTTTCAAGGTGGATGATTAAGGGGTGATTTCGGGTTTCTGACTGGGGTGTTCACGAGGACGGCTTCCGTGGAGCACGGCAGCCGTTTTTTGCATGTCGGCGCGGGACGTAGTGACGTTTATAGAGAGGAAACGCATTTTCAGATTGAAGGTTGGGTCGGGGCGACGGTTGTTGGCTGGACGGCGGATTCTTATCTTGCTTGTTGGGAGAATGTGGCGGCGGAGGTTGATGCGGCCAGAATGGAGGATTGGGCGGATCCGGACAAGATATATACGCCCGAAGTCAATACAAGGCTGGGTAAGCTCGTCGGGCCGGAGCAGGGTTTTCTGCGAAGGCTAGGAGTAACGTGCAAAGCGTTGTTCGCGATAACGGGGATTGCTCCCGGGCCAGATGAGGCTGCTCCTGAAGTCCGATGATGGGAAGGGGTGAAGCTGCTGTTACAACGGCTGCACTTTTGAATATTTGGGCAAAACTACAGATGTTGGGGTCAAGTCGACGGGTGGTATTGCCGTTATATTCGATAACGAGGCATTTTATACGGATGTGTTCGCTGATGAAACGGCAGCGTTTCGGTTGCCGGTGAAGCGGAAACTAGCTGATGCGGTGGTGAAGGTGCCGCTGCTGGAGGAAAACCAGGATGGGTGCCGGAGGGGCCGAGTGCGTTGGTTGTCGCTGTGAAGCAAGGAGAGAGACTTATGTCCTCTGGCAGGAGATGACGGTGCCCGGAATTGCTGCTTGTGTTGCGGGAGGTGATATTTTGGCGTATTCGTCGTTGCCAGTTTGGGTTGCGAGAGCTTGATCGAAAAGGGTTGTGTGAATTTCGACCTTGGTTGCTTGCGGGGAAATAAATCGGCATCGTAATAAAAAGGTGCATTGCGGTAAATATAAAAAGGGGTGGTTGAATGTATATTTCAGAGAAACAGTCACATAAGCTGGACGGCGCGGTGAAAGGATTTGAAGTTGCTCTCCGAAGCTTCGTTTCGTTCATTATGGTTGAGGCGTTTCCGTCAGAGGCTAAATTCATTTCGGCGCTGAATTCAGTGTCGATTACCCCGTCGTTGATTTATTCGAAGCGCTTTGCAGGAAAGTTGGACAACATTAAGAAAAATGCGTCGTCCATATATAAGGCTCTCCAGGACTGCAGTAGCTCAATTTCCACGGGAAAATTTGATAATCAAGTTCCCTATGTCTCGGAGACTATTGATCTTCTTCTTTTGTTTTTCAATTCTTTGTTCGAGAAACAGGGGTTGACAAAGGAATTTTCCTCTGTTGAGGAGTTTCATTATTCTTGTGCGCTGTTTCATAAGATAAGAAATAATCTATCGCATCCAGCATCTAAGCCAACTACAATACCTGACGCCGCAAAAGTTGCAAATTTTGTGGAAAATGTGACTATCGCTCTTGACGGAAAATTCTTTTGGTATGCTACGAAAGAACGTCTTCGTGAAGCAATTCGAGAGTACAAAGAGGTAACGGACGGTGCTGATGTGCTGCACAATCTCGAATCTGCCACATCAACTCATACCGATCTTCTTTGTCGAGATAGTGAAATCGGTGAATTGTATTCCTCGCTTTTGGGAAGTGATATTCGTCAACGACTTGCTGGGTCGGTGCTTTTGTATGGCTATGGTGGGGTTGGGAAGACTGCTATTACTACCGAATTTTTGTATCGACTGCTTCGAGATAAGAAAGATGGAAAGTATTCGGATGTTGAATATCTTCTGTTTTTCTCCAGCAAGGACGAATATCTGCGGTCGTCAAATTCGACTGGTGAATTTTATATTGATTCGGCTCGGCCGGAGTTTTCAACATTCGATGATCTGGCGAGTGCAATTTGCAAGCGTCTGAAACTTGATTCTGTGCATCAGATAGCTGAAAAATATCAACGCGGAATTATTGCGATTGATAATATTGAAAATATCAATTCGGATGAGCAGAAAAAAATATTTGCCTTCGTTAAATCTCTTCCTCGGAATGTTCAATTTATAATAACTTCGAGGAATGAGGAGCAGTGTGAGGAAAAGATTCATATCCGGGAGTTCAAGAAGGATGATGTGGGGATTTCTTTTGTTGAGAATATAGTTGAATCGGAGGGATTTAATGTTTCTCTGACTCGAGCAATGGCTGAGTCCCTTCTTGAGACATCAAAGGGCAATGCTCTCATTATCGTGCAGGCTTTGAATGGTCTTCACAACAATGTAATTACGTTTGCCCAGTTAACGCAATCCTTGGAGAGTATGCGTTCAAAGAACTCCGAGATGGTCGCGAATTTCATGTATAAAAATACATTCGATGCGGCACTGCGCTATTTGTCGGAGTCTGGGTATCCGGTTGATGATGTGATGTGCATCATATCTCTTTATGATGAGCGAATTGAATTGTATTCGATCAGTAGATTGGCAAAGATTGAGGTCTCTGATGCGGAGAAGATGTGCAATTTTCTTCTTGAGCGCCTTATTCTTACGAAATCTGGGGAGTATTACGAGCTTAATGAGTTTGCGAAGAGATTTGTGTTGATTAAGTTGCTGCCGGATCGATTTGAGTTGAGTAATCTGCGCGATAAGATAAAGCAGCATAAGGATCGCATGAGGAAGAAGCTTGAGCAGCTTGAAACAACGCTTGATGCTAATTCTGCACTTCATAAGAATGTCAATGAATGGCAGCCGCGTAATTATATTGATAAAATAGTTATTGCTGAGTTATTTTCTATTTATGGTGAGGCGGTGGTGTGCGTTAGGAGGGGGGATAAACTCGAGTTTGAGAGATATATCCGGGACTTGAATGAGCATTCGTTGATTACGAACCATCCATATGTCGCTCTTCAGAAGGCGCGGCTTCTAAAAAGTGGAATTTGGAAATTCTACAAGGGGAATGTTAATGTTCTCGATCAAATTCAGCGGGCCTACGAAGAGGCTCTTGAGTCTATTGAATATGATTATCGCTATCTAATTGGGACGGCGGCTCATGCGTCGTTGTCTATGTTTTTGGGTGTTTTTCTGTGTGCTGATAGAAAGGATTATGGGCGGGCAATTCGATTTTTGGAGTATGCAAAATCTATTTTCGATCAAACCCAAGTTCAAAAGCCATGGTTCATAAGTTGTAACTATCTCTCAATTTCATATGATGAAAGATACAGGCAAACCAATGACCGTGCATACTTTGTCCATCTTTCTCGCGTGGCAAAGCAGGTGTCTGCGTCAAAAAAGAAGGCGGCTAATGCCTCATTTGATATTGAGAAATATTTGAAGCAGTTTAAAGATTATATTCAGTGATGTTTATAAATTAAATGCTTTCGTCTCGGGATGGGGGTTGCATCCCGAGATTTGAAATTTTCTGCAGTTTTCGCTTGTGGTTATGGGCGATTGCTATTATTTAAATATATTAATTTGACGGCTGTCGAGGGCGAGCCTGAAGTATCTGTCTTTCGCCATGTACGCCTATATTCCTTTCGGCCAATCCCCCTCAATCCCCCATTTCTGAGATGCCCGCCCGACTACACTGGTCTTGAAGCCTAGCTTCTCGTCATCGGGAGTAGAACGCAGTCCCCTTCGCACCGATAGTCGAACGTAAGCCGTCTTGCCCAACAAGACACAGCGAAGAAGGAGAAAGAAGGGAAAACCCAAGGCATCAAAGAAGCGCGGGCCGCATGGGCGGCAACCCATACGACCCGCTGACCACCACCAACTCAACACAGGAGTTGAAAATGGCTGACGCCAATACTAAGCCACGTCGTAGAAAGAACAAACCGGTCAACATGCAAAAGACGTTTGAGCTGGTCCTGCGCAATTACCCGGACCTTCCCAAGCGAGGCTGGCCGTATCTGCCGTGGATGAAGGCGATCGACATTGATTTCAAGATCTTCGGATTCAAGCCTGGCGACCGCGTATACGTGGACGCCAACTACGTGACCCGGCAGATCACGATCACGCCGGATTACAGCCAGTTGGCGTTGCGAGAGCAGCCGTACCACGATCCTGACCCTGGACCGTCGCCGCTATAACGCCTGCTAGGGCCGCTTGATGCGGCCCTAGCGAGTGGAATGCAGGCGTTTCCCGAATGCGACTGACTGCCGGGGCGACACCGCCCCGGCCATTGCCGCAAACGCCGCGACTCACACCTCCAGCCACCTTCAACAATTGTCACGACCGCGAGGCCCGTGAGGCGACACGTCGCCTGCCGAAACAGCCGAATGGCGTCAAATCATCAAATCAACTGCGGTGGACTAGACTAAATCTGACAGTGGTTGGTTTTTCATGCTGGCGCGCATTAGCGCGAAGGGCGTAGCCCGCAGCGGCAATGCGCGCCGCGAACAGCAAGGAGTCCACC
>NZ_SCNZ01000043.1:0-73408 GCF_005502655.1 Burkholderia sp. 4NA327C6
GCTACGCAGGTCTCGTTTTTCACTCATACACTCTGATACCAGCTGTCCACGTGGACACGTAGCATCAGAGTGAAGCGATTTCTAGACAAGGACGTCGTTAACGGATCGCATACGAACGAATGGGACCAGCCGGTCGTGCTGGTGACGGTCGCGCGCCAGACCGCTTTGCCGTCCGAGGTGGGCTGGAGCATGCCGTGGTCCTGCAGTACGTTGAACACGGCGGTGTTGTTCGCAGGAATGCCATCGATCCCCTGAGACAGGAGGTGTGCGCGCAGTTTGTCCGAGACCGTCTTGCTCACCAGCCACAAACCATCCTCGGTGAGCCAGCCATCGGAGGCTTCCGGCTGGTTCAGCTTCAACTGTTCCTTGAGCAGGTAGCGCAACCCGTCCAGCAGCTTGCGTTGCAGTGCGTGCTTGGGCGCGGCCATGGCGCGCGCCGGATCGCCGCCCAGCTCCTGGGCCACCGACGCCCGGTCTGCTTGCACGACGAGTTCCCCTAGTACACCGGCATGTTCGTACTGACCGGCCAGCACATAGAGCAGCGGTGCCCAGAGAGCCGGATAGTCGCTGAGCCAGTCCAGGACGTGGCGGTCGAGCAGTTGGCGATAGAGCAAGCCTGTTGCAGCGCTGTGCAGGCGGTATTCGCGGTCGTCACGGTAGCGAAATCGGTACGCCTGGTGCAGCGGGCCATGCCACGGATGCCAAGTACTGCCGTCGGCCAGTTCGACGTGTAGATCGACGGCGATCTTGCCAATATCGTGGAGCAGCGCAGCATAGGCGACGGCGGCGGTCCAGGCTTCGGACTGCGCCGCCTGGTCTTCGGGACTGGCACCGATGGGCAGCAGATGGGACTGCCGCAGTTTCAGGCTGTAGGCCACGATCTCCAGGCCGTGGTCGAGCATGCCGCCCGGATAGGCATGGTGATGCGCCTCGGAGGCCGGAAAGGCTTGGACCAGTTCGGCGTAGCGTTCCAGGGGCGTGCGGTACAGGGTGGCGAATTGCCGGTGTGAGAGCGACGTGCGCTGCCAGATGTGCTCCAGCAGCTTCTGCCGGCGTGGGGTGGCCAGCAGCGATGCGGCCGACTCAGGACGCAGCAGCCCTTTCGGGAGGTCGGTGACGGGTGGTGGCGTCGGTGCGGCAGCGACCGGGGGCCGTTTTCGCTGGAACAGGGAGAGCATGTGAGGTGTCCTAATGACGGGCCGACCGGGAGGCCTTTTGGCCTTTTCGAGGTAGGGCCTTTCCCCTTGCACCCCATTCCCTTGCCATTTCGACCCTTTGGCCTTTAACCGTTTCGGTATAGCGGGGCCTGGACCGCGGCTCCACCGTCAATGTGGAACCCGCTCGAATGCATTGGACGGCGACCAGGCGCTGGCCTCGGTCTATGCTGCGAAGGCGCTGCTTCCGCCGGGTACGTTGCTCTCTAGGCGTCAAAGTTGACAAACGCGACAAAGGCGACTAGAGTGAAGCCTGTCTCAAACCTACTCGGGAGATGACCATGCCCACTGCCATTGAATTCATTGCCGACCGTCTGCCGCGCGTCACGGTGGAAGATGTACGCCGCTTCGCGGATACCGTCGAAATCCGGGATGCCACGGCTTTCGCGGCCGAGTTGCAGGCGTTCGTCCACGAGCGCGTGGAAGCGGTGACACTGCCCGCCAACTTGCAGGGGGAGACCGTTGGGCAGGCCCTTGCACGCAAGGCGGCCGCGCTGCGCGCCGACACGCGCTGGGCACCGAATGAAACCGACGTCCAGCGAGGCCGTGCCGTGCTGCTGGAAACCTTCAACCAGCCGCACAACCTGCCGCCCGCGGAGTTCGCCAAGCTGGCGGACAAGTCGCGCCAGCAGATCTACAAGGACATCCTCGCGCGTCGGCTGCTGGCGCTGAACGTGGGGCCACGCGGTCAGAAGCTGCCCGACTGGCAGCTCGACCCGGTGAAACAGCAGTTGACCCAAACCGTGCTTCAGGAGGTCGAGGGTATCGATCACTGGACGATCTACCGCGCACTGTCCGAACCGCTCGAAGGCTTGGGCGGTCGCTCGCCGGTGGATGCGGTGACGCATGGCACGATCGACGACGTGGCCGAGGCCGTGTTCAACGTGCTGGGCGTTCAGGTGCATTGAAGCGAGACTGCCATGAGCCACGAGCTGCCTTCGTTCCTGATCGATGCCGGTGAACTGCTCCAGCATGTGAGCCGCGTCGTCTATCGGGGCAGCCCGCTGTACTATGGTCGCAGCAGCACCAATCGCTACGACGACCCTGCCCGAACCTACGGCGTGCTCTACCTGGGGCGCGACCTGCCCACGGCGCTGATGGAGTCGGTGTTTCACAAGCATCAGTGGCTTGATGACGCGAAGCGCTCGATCGCATTGAAAGAAGTCCAGGGCAGGATGGTGCGCGCCGTAGGGGTGATGGCCGACGTGCTTCTGGCCGATCTCACGGCACCAGGCGTCATGGCGGGCTACTTTGGCCTGAACCTGGAGCAGTTGGCCAGCCGTGGCTACACGCACACGCAGCAGGTGTCCGCTCATGTGCATGCGATGGTCGGCGACGACGGCCAACCTCTGTTTGACGGGGTACTCTATCCGTCGCGCAACAACTATCCCGCCAAGAGCATCGCCCTGTTCGAGCGTGCGGAAACGAAGGTCAGCGTCATCGAGGACATCGATCTGGTTGACCATGTGGACTGGCCGCGTTTCGTTGCCACCTACCGCATCGGCGTGGAACCCGACCCCGGCCCGATAGAACCGGATGACGAAGCGTCCTGAAGCAGCGAGAAGACACATTGGAAGCCCGAAACGGAATGAAGTGGAGCACACTGGAATAGGCATTCCTCAGTAGCAGGAGACGACCATGAACACCACAACCCGCACCAGCACCGCAGAACGTATCGGCCGCGCCTTTGGCCGTGGATGGCGTGCCTATGCGCGTGGCGAACGGCGGGTATCGAATTGGTTGGTGGCCACAGGGGTGCCTTCGGTTGGTGTCACAGTGCTGCTGTGGGCGGTCAAGCTGGCTGTGCTGGGCGCGCTGCTCTACGCCGCCTTCTGGTTCGCACTCGTGTTGCTGGGAGTCGTGGTGGCGGGATGGGCGGCGGCTGCCAATACCTCGGAAGAAGACGAGTGGCCGTTCACCGACCTCACCGAACTGCGCAAGACACCCGGCTACGATCCCAATCTGTACAACGATACGTCGCACGAGTTGTACACCGACGACTGATCGGCACCGCGCTACTTCAGCTTACCTCCGGTAAGGGCCCCAGCGCCCTTACCGCCTGCTTGGCCGGCGCTCTTGCTGCCATCTGAAAGCCCCTGGATGACGTGCCCGGCCCGAATCCCAACCCAGGTAAGGCTCGCAAGCCAAAAGCCCGGCAAGACCAGGAACATCGTGCCCATGACGAACATCAGGAGCAGGTCGCCAAAGGCATTATTCAGCCCCACCAGTGGATCGAAGTTAGTGTGTGGCCGGTTCCAGCCGAAGCCCCACCCATAGAGCGCATCGAGGATGGTGCTGTCGATCCAGCGTGCGAGTTGGAACCAGAAATCGGTGAAGAACAGCGCGAACTGCACGACGCTGACGGTGACGACCGTCTTCAGGTCATAGGTTCCGACGACCAGTACGAGCGGGATGCAGATGACCAGTGCCATCTTGAGCAAGGCAAGCACCATGGGCAGCGCCTGGCGCACCACGTCCATGGCGGGAAATGCGGCAAGTGCCCCGACCGCCATTCCTACATCCCCCGTGGCCCGCGTCACGATGTTCGGCAGGGTCTTGTCGATCTGGCCGCCGTAGTCGGTATAGACCGAACCCTGGTTGAGCTTCTGCTGTCGCGGTGACGCGATGGTACGGACCACCGAATCGTCCACCTCGGTACGGCTCAGGAACCCGGCCCAGCCCGCCAAGCGATTCAACAGGCTGGGGTCCACCTGGCTCAGCAGCCGTGCCCGCAGGCCGTTGCTGCCATCGGCCCACCACTGCCTGCAGGTCGGGTAACCGCCGCCACTGGCCACCTGCGCAAGCCCTGCGTCGCGGGTGTCGTCATAGGGCCATGACTCGCGCGCCGTGCTGGAACGGTAGCTGTCGTAGTAGCCGCCGGTATCCGTGAAAAACCTCGAACCGATCCAGGTCACGTCGTTCATTTGAGCTTCGTCCAGCTCCGGCCGCGCCATGAACAATTTAGCGCGTGCAGGTCCGTAGCAGTCGTGTGTGAAATCGGCCACTTCCTGAGCCAGAACTGGGTCGTTGATGCGGGTAGCGTCGATCTCCATGCGCATCTGTCGTAGGTCTGTCCCGCACGGAATTGCCGCCACCGAGGCGCTGGTGACGGCGCGCGAGAGCGCGTGCATGAAGGCCCACCAGACCGGCACCTTGGCACTCTGGTTGTTGATGGTGCTGAAGGACTGGGACCAGCCGGTATCCGTGGGCTGCGGCACGTTGACCTGGCACTGGGCCGAGCGCGAGCTGTCGTACTGAATGGTGTTGAGATCCACGTCGATGAAGGGGATGCCGGCGAACATCACCACTACGATGGCGACGAACACCCGGTTCTCGATGCGTGCGGCCGAGAGCACGCCCTTGTTGCCTTCGTCGGCACCCTCCGCACGGGCCTTGAGCCATTCCTGCACGATGATCGTCACGAAGGGCAGTGCGAATACCCCGCTGGATACCAGTACCGCCCAGATGCCGTTGTTGACGATCCAGGACACCAGGGTCAGGTAGTACTCCAGGTAGTCGGTCGTGAAAAGCGTCATGGCTCGGCCCTCCCCTCAACCCTGCATCAACAGGCTGGCTTCAAGCGCCACGATGGCAACGACGCCGGCGATCTCGCTGCGCACCAGGCGGCGCCGCGCTTGCGCGTCGTCCTCACGCGCAAGCAGCCGGCGACGCATCCAGACCCAGCCGTAGGCCGTCGCGCCATACAGGCACAGCCGCCAGACCAGGAAGTAGCCCGCTGCTGCCGCCAGCCAACGCTCCCAGCCCGCGACGCTTCCGACGAGGTAGATGCCAACGATGTTGGCGCTCACGGCGACGGCCGCGAGTACCACCGTCCACAGCAGCGCCTTCGCTGCGCGCCGGCTGAACAGCCAGCGCGGGCGCAGCCAGGTCGCACGCATCAGGCTCATGGCCGGCCTCCCGGATTGCCCTTCTGCAACTGATCGAGGCGGTCAGGCACTGGATCGCCTTCGTAGATGCCACGCGAGCCCGCCGCGCGCGTGCCGTGGCGCTGGATGATCGCCATGGGCGAGTTGTTCGCCAGCTCCCGGCGCAGCTCCAGCTCGGTCTTGAGGTTGCGAATCTCGCGATCGAGCGTGTCGCTCTCGTGGTTCACCGCCTCCACGGCGAGCTGGTTGGCCGCCACGTTGGGTTCCTTCTTGCCGGTCAGCAGAGTGCGTTGCAGCAGTAGCGCCTTCTCCAGCACCGACGCCAGCGCAACCTCGGACGCCAGGCGCTGCGACAGGAGGTGCTGATCCGGCTCGTCGCGCAGTGCCTCGACCACGCCGCGCGTGATGGGCAGCGACGCACTGCCGGCCTCCCGCAGGTTTTCGGGCGTCGTGTTCTTCGCCTTGGATACCAGGTCTTGGAGCGCCTGCAGCTTGGCGTCGTACTCCTCCTGGATCAGGGGCGTCAGCCCGACGCCGGGCACCGTCTCCGTCTTGGTGCAGGCGTCGCAGGTGCGCTGCTCCTTCTCGCCGAGCACCCGTGTTGCCCACTCGATGGCCGCCTGCGGCGTGGTCCAGGTTTGGCACGACAGGCTCGTGCAACTGGCCGGAGCGATTGCCGACGTGTCGGTCACCCCGCGGCCATTGACCAGGTTGTAGCCCGCGCGGGTGACGTCACCGACCACCTTGATCGCGGGCTGACCGGAGCCGCCGGCATTGCTTCCCCCGACCCAGGGCACGCCATCGTTGCCACGGCGCGTCTCGGCCTGCTCGATGGCCGAGACGGCATCCGTGCTCGACACTGCATCACGCAACGCCATGCCTTCGGCCATCTGGCTCCAGCCGAGTTGGCCGCCCGCCGTTTCGGCCATCTTTTCGGCCATGGCGCGGCACGTCAGCTTCGAGCGGTCGAAATCCAGCCGCGCTTGCAGAACGCCGTTGGTGAGCAGGTTGTAGAGGCCTGGATCTGCCCGCTGGATGATCAACGCCGGCAGGGACGCCACAGCACTCGTAGCACTCTGGATCACCGAGGACATGATCTGCTGAAAGCCATTGGTGACACCGTTGAGTTGATTCTTCAACGTGGTCTGGATGCTCATGTCGCCGCAGATCAGATTGCTGTTCCAGCCGACACCCACGCCGAGCGAGCGCATGCCGGCTGCGCGACCCATCGAAACGGCGCTGCCGCCGCCGATGGAATACATGACGTCATCGCCGATGACGTTGCCGCTGGTCTGGTAGCCCAGTTGGCCCCAGGCCACGCCGCTTGCCAGAACCAACGCGCCGGTAAGCGCCAAACAGATCCTCTTGCCACGAGCCGGTGGGGAGAACTGCATAGATTCGGAACGCTTCATCGCGACACCTCAAAGGAAATCAACGCTGCCAAGGAACACCTGTCCACGGCGTTCGCAGCAGGCATACGGCCGCCACAGCGCCCAGGCGTAGTCGCCTTGCTGGGCCTGGGTCAGGAAGCCGGTGCGTGGGAAAACCGTGCAGGACGAGGACAGGACGGGCGTGAGTTCCTGCCACTTGCCAGTCGAGGCATCACCCTCCATCAGCGCGCCGGCGGGCCAGTAGCCATCGCGGGCATTGGCAAGCAGCGGCTGGTACACGTGCAACTGCCCGCGGCGCGTGACGACATCGCCCGCACGCTGGGCCACCACGGCTCCCGATTTGTGGTCGTCGGTCTGGTGTAGGAAGCCGCCGCGGGGATACACGTTGCCCCAAAGGTTCATCGTGGTGCGTGCGCCGACCTCGCGCATGCCGGGAATCAATGCCTCCGGGTAGGCCATCTCGGGCACGTTGTAGCGCCAGGCAAGCGTGTCCAAGGTGCTGAGCAGATACGGCATGAATGCCGTTCCCGCGCCCTCGCAGAAGTAGCCCGAGGACGAAACAAACTGGTTGAACACCTCGACGCCGGGATGGCCGATCACGTCGGCGTTCTTGAATTTCGCGAGATTGTTTTCGTGATCCTCGTTCGTCGTTCCATCGCCGCCCGCTTGGGCGGACGGGTTGGCCGTACTCATCGCCCGGACTTCGACCCACGGGTTCTCGCCCGTGTTGCTGTAGCTGGAGACGACCGCATCGGGAATGTAGTGGCGCACCTTGACAGAGGTGCGCACCGTGCAGCCTCCCCAGGTGCAGTAGAGCCAGTAGCAGATACCCACCACCCGGTACTCCAAGCAATCGGGCGAGGCCACCGAGGCAACGATGGCGGTGGTGTTCAAGGCGTAGCTACCCGTGGCGCTGAGCAGCAGCAAGGAAGCCACGCCAGCCCGCATGCGGCGCATAAGGTCGAATGGCCGCTTCATGGCTGGGCCCTCCGACGCTGCTCAATGCGCGCGACGGCGCGCGCCACATCCGGCTCGCCATAGACCACGTAGCGCTGATCCACCACGACAGCCGGGATGCTGGTGATGCCCAGGCTCCATGCGTCGGTGACGCCTTGGTATGCGGAAGCGATGCGGCGCTGTAGGTCGGCGCCGCCTTGGTTCAGCCGACGCTTGACGGTGGCCGCCGCCTGTTCGGGGGCGGCGGGCAGTTCAGCAGAAAGCTCCGCTTCAATCCGGCGGGCTTCGTCCAGCTCGATCAGCCGCTCGCCGCCCATGGTCTTGACCGGGTGGTGGCTGTCGGTGACGACCAATACGTCGGCCGCGAAGATGACGGGGCTGAACACGGCCAGGGACGCCGGCAGCGCCACAACCAGGCCAAGGGTTCGCCAGCCCGACGCGAACGTGGAAAAGGATGCCGGCATGTCGCGTGCCCCGAAAGTTGATCAGGGCCATAGTCAAACGCGAACCTCATGCCACCCCAACAAACAATGCGCATCGCGGGCTGCCCGCATACCTGCTTGTCCCGCGCCAATAAAAAAACGGAGGCCGAAGCCTCCGCGAGGATCAATGAAGCAATGCGACCGTTACAGCAGGCCGGACTCCGCAAAGGAGAACGGGGAACCCTGGCCGACGATGATGTGGTCCAGTACCCGCACATCGATGAGCGCCAGCGCGGCCTGCAGTTGCTGGGTCAGCATGCGATCCGCGCTCGACGGTTCGGAGATGCCCGAGGGGTGCTGGTGGGCGAAGACCACCGCGGCGGCATTCAGCTCCAGCACACGCTGTACGACGACACGTGGATAGACCGAAGTCGCGTTGATCGTGCCCTTGAACAGCGGCTCGTAGGCCAGCACCTGGTTCATGCTGTTCAGGAACACAGCGGCGAATATCTCGTTGGGCTCAGCGACCAGTTTCAGGCGCAGGTAGTCCCGCACAGCGGCCGGTCGGCTGAGGCACGGTCCAGCTTTGAAAACCCGCCTCTCCAGCAGCACGATGGCTTGCTGGATGATCCAGTCCTCGTGTTGGGCAGCGGTGGCGGAAAGCGACTCCAGGCAGGAGTCGTTGACGACGAAAGACATGGCGAACCTCCAGACGGTGAGATCGGAGGGCGCGCGCCCTGGGAGGGCAAGCCCTCCTGGGGAACGAACAAGGTGCATCCATCACCGCGGCAGCGGTGATCGTTCGCGACCAGGATGCGAGGCGAACGGGTTGCGGTCAGCGCAGCGGACTGCGCCGTAGCCATGAAGACCGGGGCTACCTGGGCATGTCGCCGACGACGTCGGCAGGCATTTCGGATGGGGGTGTGCCGGTCGGACCATCAGCCGCCAGCATGTCCATGGCAGACAACAAGGCGTCGCCCTCGATCGGTCCCTGCAGCAGGATGGCCTGGCCCGTCTGGCGATCGAGCAGGCGCAGTGATGGAGTGGCGGTTACGCCGCTCTTGGTGGCTTCCGCAGCCTGGGCGCGGATAGCCGCACTGGGTCTTTCGCTTGACATGCACTGCTCGATGGCTGGCGTCGATTCGGGGTAGCGCAAGCCATCCGGCAAGCCCTGGCCGTCGCTGCGCGTGTGGGCATAGACCCATTCGACCGCCTGCCAGAACGCGGCATGCCCGCCAGATTCGGCTGCGCATTCGGCCAGACGTGCCTCGGCCGACGCAGCCGGCTCGTGCGCGGCCAGCGGCTGGTGGTGCCATTGCAGCGCCACGTCGGCGTTGGTGCCCACCCACCGCTTGAGCTGCGGGAAATACTCCCGGCAGAACGGGCACTCCAGGTCAGCATAGAGCGTCAGCGTGAAACGGCCTTTGGGGTTGCCCATTAGCCAGGGCGGCCCGGCCACCGGTGCCATGCTGACCGGCGTGGGCGGCTGCGGCGGGGATTCGCCGGGCGACCTCGACACAAGCCAGATCAGCAGCAGCGCGACCAGCACAGCAGCCAATGCCCAGGGCCAGCGGGGCCGCCCGTTGCGGCGGCGGAACGCCTGGACCTGCATCGGAATGGAAGGACGTTTCTGTTCCATGGCGTTCTCCGTCTTACGACAGTTCCAGGGCCGGCGACTCGATGCCGCGCGCCTGGTCGATCTTCTCGGCCACCTTGAAGGCCGCTTCCAGTTCGGTGCAGCCGTAGTGCTGCATGAGCTGGTAGCGCTCGGCCTTCTCTTCGGGTTCGGTCTGCGCCAACGCCAAGTACAGGCTGGGCGGCACGGCGCGGAACAGCACTTCCATGCTCTTGGAGAGGATGACGCCCTCGGTGAATTTCCCCGCCTCCTTGCGCGCAGAAAGCATCAGCGCTTTCTGCGCGGGTGAGAGTTCGCGGAAGCGTGCGATCTTCTCGACCTCATCGGGCGGCATCGACAGGCAGATCCACCACTCAATCATGTTGAGCATGGGCTCCGCGGCACGCGGCAGATCGTCGATATTTTGTGTAGCCAGCCAGAACCAGGCCCCTAGCTTGCGCCACATTTTTGTAATTTTTACGACGTAGGGCGCGAGTAGCGGGTTCTTCGTGATGATGTGGCCTTCGTCGGTCACATTGATGATCGGACGGCCCAGGTACTGGTCGCGCTCGGCGATGTTGTTCACCGTGCTGATCAGGCTGATGTAGGCGATGGAGAGCTGCGCGTTGTAGCCCTCCCGAGCATAGGTCGCGAGATCCACCAGCGTGATGTCGGCCTCGGGCCACGGCGTGCCATCGCGATCGAACATCTCGCCGTCCGTGCCTTGGCAGAACATGTCCATCGCGTCCGCCATCTCCAGCAGCCGCACGCGCCGCATCTCGGGCAGCGTCGGGTCCTGGCCGCGCGTGCGCAGCGCGTTGCGCACGTCGCGCGTGAGCACCGTGCGTTTCTCGGCCACGCAGTGCTCGGCGGCATCGAGGATGCACTGGCGGATCAGCGAGCGATCGGCCCGCGTCATCCGAGCTTCTTCCTTGTCCTCGCCGCCTGTGATCATCAGCCGTGCCGTGATCTCCAGTTCACCCAGCACGTCGCGCTGCTCGTCCTCCTCCATGACCGAGGAATCGGCTGGCAATTCTTCATCCAGTGCATCGGCATCAAGCGTCTGCACGTTGCTGGGCGTTTCGATCAGCCGGCGAGCGTCGGCGAACGGCGCCAGGCTGATGCCTGAGCCAGGAGCCAGCTTGACTCGGTTTACGGTCAGACCCAGGCGCTTGGCGAAGTCGCTGAACAAACCGAAGCTGTTGCCGGCTTCCACGATGAACAGCCGCGGCCGGTAGATGGCCGTGACCTGATTCAAGAGGTTGTTGAGCGTTGCGCTCTTGCCCGAGCCGGTGGGGCCGAATAGGAACAGATGGGCGTTCATCTGCCTGTCCAAGCGGTTCAGCGGATCAAACGTGATCGGCCCGCCACCGCGGTTGAAGAACGTGTTGCCCGGATGGCCCGTACCCTGGCTGCGACCCCACGCCGGCGAGAGATTCGCCACATGCTGGGCGAACATCAGTTGGGTGAACCAGTTCCGCCGATCCTGCGCAGGGTTGTAGCAGCACGGTAGCCAGCGCAGGTAGCTGTTGAGCGGCGCGACTTCATCGTCCTCGCGCACGGGCTGCAACCCCGCGTTGAGCATCACGTTGGCGAGGTCCAGGCCGCGCCTGTCAAGCTCGGCTTCGTCGCGTCCGCGCAGATAGAAGGCCAGCGTGCCGCGGTAGAGCTTGTGCGCGCTGCCGATGAGCGAGCGCGCCTCCTGCACATCCTTGAGCGTCTGCTCCGATGCCAGTGTTTCGCCGACAGCCTTCTTAGCCAGGTGATTCAGGTGCGATTCGAGGATGTCCTGGGGCGTCGCCACCATGGTCAGACACATCGTGGTGTCTTCGGGCATCTGATCGAAAAGCGTGTTGATCGCATCCCCCTTGCGGGTTTCGCCAGTCAGGTGTCCCGTACCGGGCGGCATGCGTAGTCGGTCGGTGACCAGCACACGGTGCGGCATGCCGTCGAAGTACCAGGTGCCGTGCCCGGCATCGGAGCGAGGCTGACCGAAGAACAGCCGTTGGCTGAAATCCCGACCACTCGCCAGCTCGATCTCGCCTTCCTCCACCTCGTCGGGATAGCGGGCCAGCGCATAGAAGCGCTCTCGATCCTCAGCGCTTGGCCCGAGCATCGTGGGGCGTGGGTTGAACCACCGCAGCAACCAGTCGTGAACATCGGCCGCGACCATGCGCCGGGCTTGGATGCCGGCGTTCGCCAGGCCGCCGCAAAGGCGATCGCAGACGATGTTCAGCATTTGCTCGGGTGTCTGGCCACGGCGGTTCGCCTGACCGGTGGCCCGGCGATAGACCACCATGCGCACGCGCCGCGTCTGGCCGCGCCAGCGCAACCGCGTGACCACCGTGTCCTCGAACAGGCCGCCGGGCTTGGCCACCGCGCGCAGGTGGTGGCCGAAGAAGCGAAGATAGAACTCGGTGAAGGCCGTGCCGCGAGCGCGCGGCTGCACGTAGTTGCGCAGGGTCTGCATGTACTGGTCGAAGCTGGGTTCGTCCTGGGCGTAGAGCTGGAGCACCCAGGGGTTCTCGTCCAGCTCATCGAACGAATCCTGGAGCGCGTTTTCGAGCGCGTCGCGGGCATGCGCGAGCCAGCCAGGCTCCCGACCTTCGGTGCCCAGCGGGACCAGCTCGTAGAAGGCTGCGACCGATTGCCCGTCCTCCAGCAGCATGGACTTCGACGGCGGCAGGAACTCCACCCACGGCAGCAGCTCCGCGAACGACTGCGCGACGTCGTACAGCGCCTGCTCGTCCGCCACGGTCGCCGGCTTGCGGCCCTGGATCGTCGCTCCGGGTTCGGCGATGCCGGCCTGGCGCAACGCCTCGACGTGGCGCTGCCAGCCGTCCGGCTGCTCGTCATTGCCACCATCGGATGCAGCCAGCTTCGGCCAAGGGAGTTTCCAGCGCATCAGTAGTCCTCCACGCGCTCGCCCGGCATGGCGTACTGCACGCGCTGGTACAGGGGGAAGACTGTCGTGTAGCCCGGAACCGGCACGGGGTCGGTACCCGCCAGGTGCGGGTACACATACATGACAAGGTCGGGGTTCGGCAGGCGGTGGAACTGGCGATAGACCTCGTTTCGCGCCGTGCGCGTGTAGCGCATCTGTTCGGCGGGTGCGGCCTCCACGTCGGCCTCGGTCAGCGGCCGGCGCAGGCTCTGGCGTGCATCGAGCAATTGCCTGCGCGCCACCTGGCCGGCGCCACCGCTGCCGTCGCCGGCGTTCTGCTGCCAGATGTCCATCATCGTGCTATCGCCGTGCGGGAGCAGCTTTTCCTTGCTGGTGGCACAGCCGCCGAGCACCGCGACGGCGAGGGCCAGCGCCAGGCCCTTATTCAAGTTCGAGAGCATGGCTTTCTCCTGCGCGGTGATCGACCTTGCGGCCTTCGGGATCGAAGTCGATGGCAAGCGGCTTTTCGAGGTGGACGGCGACCTTCGCGCCGGGCTGGACATAGACGGCGGCGAAGGCCTGGCCGTATAGCTTGTTCACCCAGTCGGCCATGTCGCGCACGCCACCGGCCAGGATGCGGCCCACGGCTTCATTGCCCGAGATGCCGACGCTGCCGATGGAGCCGTCGGCGCCGACGTAGGACATCTGGCCGCTGTCGCTGTCGATCAGCGAGGCGACGCCGGCACCGGCGGCGGTAATCAGGGCTTGCGAGCCAAGGTACTGCTGGGCGTTGCTGCGACGCTCCCCGCTGACGCAGGGAATGCCGTATGGGTCGCTGATCCAGCCCAGGCCTCCACTTTGAGAGTTCTGCTGCTGGTTGTTCTGCTGGTTGCCGTCGCGGTCTTCGGGGATGGTGCGGATCGTGCCGTCGTGGAAGACGAAGGTGATGCTGCGTACCTGGCCGCGCACGCACGAGAGCGTCCAGTCGCCCGATGCGGTGCCGCTGAACACGGCACCGGCCACGTCGGGAATGTCGATGCCATTGGCGGTCAGGTTGTCCGATCCGACCAACACCTTGAAGGGGTACGGATCGTTGACGGTTCCGTCGATCGGCACGCGGCCGATCAGCGCCGTCATCGCCACCGACCCCATCAGCGTCGAATTGGTCGGTACGGTATAGACCGCCTTGGCGCTCTTCACGCCTGCGGCGCGTGCGCCTGCGTTCGCCACGGTTTCCGCCGTGGTTTCCAACGTGCTCTGTGCGGGGCCGAAGCTCGTCGGGAAGCTCATGCCGCTACCCGTGCCACGACTGCTGTTGCGCCCCTCGACTTTCCTCGCATCGTCGGGTTCGACCCAGCGCACGCCGCCTTCCATGCCGGCCTCGTCGCCGTCACGCAGCCCCAGACCCACCGGCAGGTCGGCATGGCCGCCGCCACGTCCCCCGATACTGTCCAGGCGCCGTTGCAGGTCGGCAAGCAGCCCTTCGGTCTGCTGGCGCGCGCTGGCTGCCTGCTCTTGGTCGCGACGTAGGTTAGTGCGCTCGGAGTCGAGGGCCGAATTGATGCGCTGGTCAATGGAGTTCTCGCGCTGGCGCAGTCGCTGGTTTTCTTCGCGCTGGGATTTGTTGTCCGAGAGCGCGGTCTGAAGCTCGGTGCGCAACTGCTTCACTTGAGCAACGAGCGTCGCCACGGTGTCGCGCGGGGTATCGCCCTCGATGCCCAGCGCCTTCATTTCCGCTGGAGTGAGCTTGGCGCCGGCATCCGCGGTCGGTGGTGCCGAAGTGCTGCCACCCGAGAACAGCCGGATGGCGACGAACAGCACCAGCACGGCAACCGGGATCATCAGCCACTTCAGGAGTCCATTACTGCGCATGGCGGACCTCCTTGCGGTCGGTGCCATCCTGGGAACTGGCTTCCGGTTGTGGGAGATGCACGGCCGGGTCGAAGCGGTTGACCGCTGGTAGCAGCGATTGCGCCAGGCCACGCCCGCGCGTCACCAGGTACAGGACGGTCGTGTCCTCGGGCGTCCCGCGGGGACCAAGCGCCTCGTGTTGGAAGGTGGCGGTGAGGAAATCGCCTTGCAGCACGCGCGGGTCCAGGGTGATCCAGCCGCTGCTGCTGTTGGTCAGGCGCACGGCGGTCACCCACTGGTCTTCCAGACGCCACGACGCGAGCGCGACCGCGCGCACGGGCAGCGTCGGCATCAGCGTGCCGAGGTCGAGGTCACGGCGCAGGTTCACCCGCATGACGCTCGGCAGCGGCTCCACGGTGCGTAGCGGCGCGTAGAGGTTCTGTGCGGCGAAGCGCGTCAGGACAACCGGCACCGGGGTCTCGCGTCGCGCCGCTCGCGCGCCGGCCTGGTCCTGGGCGCGCGCCGGAGCTTCGTTGTCATCGCCGGGCTGATCGCCATAGCGCGCCGGGGTGCTGTTGCCCTCGACGATGCGCACTGGTTCCAGCTCGGCTTCCCCGTCCTTGGCTGGCTCCGCCGCAATGTCCAGCAGGATCAGCGCGCCCGTGTCGGCGTCCTGCAATTGCAGCCGCGTGGGTTCGATCGGCTCGCTGGCGCGCAGGTACACCGCACCGCCCGCGCTCTGCACCCGCAGGCGCTCGCCGACGCCCGCGGGCACGCCCACGCGGACGTTGCGGTCGATAAACACGACGCGCTCCTGGCCGACCTTCAGCGGCAACGCCAGCGGCATGCGTTCCCAGCGCAGGATCTCCACCGCCTGGACAGCGGGAGCCGCGGCCACTGCCAACAGCCCCAGCAACGTGAGTACAGGATGCTTCATGGGATTTCTCCTTGAGGCGCTTGCGGAGACAGGCCGCCAGACGCCGGGCGCGTCGGCTCCGGCGTGCTGATGCGCTGGGGCGCGCCCTCATAGCAGTCGAGCGCCAGGCCGAACGGGTTGCGGGCAGGATCGACGTCCACCCGCGTGACCTTCACGGGATAGCGCACCAGAGCGCGCTTGACTTGCTCGGCGCCGTAGTACTCGTCGGCGGTGATGTCCAGCGTCACTACCCAGTCGCGGTCGGAAACCACGCGCACGCGGGCCGTGGGGTCGTCGCCGTAGCCGCGGCCGGGGATTTCGTAGATACCGCGCACGCGCTGGCGCAGCTCGCCCGTGCTGCGGCGGTAGTCGTAGTCCGCGCGCAGGAAGGCCTGGCAGGACGGGGTGAGGTACGGCGAGAGCGTGTGGAGGTTGCGCGCGTAGTCCTCTTCGCCATTCGTCGGCCAGCGGTTGAGCGTCTGGAACACGTAGAACGTGAACGCATAGACCGATTCGGGCGGCACTTCCCACCACTTCCTGGTACTGCCGGAGCGCAGGTCAGGCGGAACGTGGATGGTCAGATCGCGCGGAGCGCTCCACCAGCCGCCACCCATGACCAGGGCGACGATGATCAGGGCACCAGTCCCCAGGCGAAGCGTCTTGATGTGCGCCTGCAGGTGGGTGATCTCGTTCTTGAAGCGGCTCATCGCGCGCTCCTTCGGGTGGTCCAGAAGCCGGAACGTGAGATCAGCACATGGCCGCCCACCCAACCCGCCATCAGTGGATGACGTGTCGCAATGCGCCATTGCAGTTGCCGATACAGCCAGGTGTCGGGACGCCCGCGCTTGAGGCGGCGGAGAATGCCGCCGCCGATAAACACGCCCAAGGCCACGCCCAGGACGACGAACGTGGGAGCTAGCGCGATCGTGCGGAACACCCACGACAGCGGCGCGCCGACCAGCAGGCCGGCGCCGCCGGACAAGCCGCAGCAGATCCACAGCTCGTCGGCGGTGAGGCCGCGCACGACAACGGGATGGCGGTTGAGCCGGTGCGGAAGGAACGTCACGGTCCCATCCGCACGGACGTGCTGCTGCTCGGACATACCAGCCTCGCTTACAGGATGCCGGTGGCTTCGGTGAGCAGCCAGATGCCGATCACGAGCAGGACGGCGCCGATGGCGACCGTGAGGCCGAACTGGCCCCACGTCTTGCGGCCGGTGTGGATTTCCGCGTAGGTCCCGTAGGCGTGGTAGCAGACGCCGATGAACATCGACGCCACGACCAGGAGGGCCACGAGCATGATGATGTCGTAGCCGTAGTTACGGATCGTTTCCATGATGCCGTTGCCCGTGCCGCGGGTCGGGTTCTCCAACTGCGGCAGACCCTGCGCGAACGACAGCGCGGGCAGCGCAGCGGCGCCCAAGGCCACGGCGGCGCGCTGGGCAAGACGGGAAGTGAGGATGCGGTTGTGCATGGTCATGCCTTTCAGGTCAGGAGAGGAGGAAGAAAGTCAGGACGAGGTACATCGCGACGAATCGGATGCAGACGCCGAGGAACTGGCGTTGGTTGAGGCGGCTCTCGGACCACCCCACGTAGGCCGTTCGCATGGCCCAAACGCCCCAGACGAGCAGGACCGCGAACACGACGCCGACCAGGACGGTCGCCATCGCTGAAGGTGCGATGCCGCTGTTGGCTTGAAATGCCGAGACCTGGGCGCCGTTCATGGCTTGCCCTCCGCGGTCGTCGGCGGTGATGGCGGGACGACCCGCTCCGTGCGGTAGTCGCCGGTCAATTCGGACGGGTCGCGCGGCTGGGCGCGCGACGGTGTGAGATGGGCCTGGATGCCGGCGCGCACGCGCGCCAGGTCAGCCAGCAGCCTCGGGTAGTCGAAGTGGTAGCGCTCGCCCGGCTGGATGGGGGCATGCGCGGCGCTGTCGGTGACCGTGTGCTCCAGCGCGTCGAGTTGGCGCAGCGCTGCGACCAGCTCCTGACGCTGCGCTGGGGACTCGGCCAACGCCATCGAGGACTGGCCCAACACAAGGACCGTCACGAGAAAAGTGGGCACGCCGCGATGCGCGGCGCGCAGCCAGATCGGAGCCAACATCGCGCCATTCCTGTGTGATCAGCAATGGCTAGATCGTGGAGATCAGGGCTGTTTCAGGCCGCAAACAATAGGAACCTGCGGATGACCGGATTGATCGGCTAGAGGTACTTCTTGAAGCTGCCCGCAGTCAGGCTCACGGCCAGTCCCAGCAAGGCGGCGCTCGGCAACAGGATCAGCAATGGATGCACCGAGATCGGCAGTGCCAGGTACGTGATCCACGGCAGCACGGCCAGGGGCATAAGGCTGGCTTTCGCGCGGTGGTAGATGAACCCGGATTCGCGGCCCGCGCCGAACCTGCGCACGTCGCGTCGTACCAGACCATCAATCAGACCGACGAAAGCGGCCGTGAAGATCAGCGGCAGCGTGAGCACCAGGACCAGCAGGCGCACTAGGAAGGTCAGCGTCGTGAAGGCCGCGGCGATCAGGTAGCTCTCGGCCCAGACATAGACTTGGCTGATGTAGTAGCGGAAGTTGCGCGCCTGCTCGTGGCTGGGTGCGCGGACGCGCTCGGCGGTCTGGCTCATGCGCGCCAGCAGCCCGGAGCGAACAAACACCCATTCGTAGCCTGTATCCACCAACTCGTGCGCTGTGCGCCCCGGCTCCTGCACGACCACGCTGCGCGTGAAGTGGCTGGACAGGTGTCCAAGCTCGTACTGCAACATCTGCTGGGAATGGCGCCAGCCCTGGTCCTTCCAGAACAGGTGCATGCCGACGCACTCCACCACGATCGAGAACAGCAGCGAGCCGATCAGCACTCCAAGCAAGCGAAACGGCAAGGTGACGGTGCCGACGATCAGGCCCTGGCGCTGGTTCTGCTCCCGCTGCGCGGTCGATGCGGCGTCCTTCATGGCGCGGCCTCGTCGGCATTGTGGTCGGTGGCGGTGGCCACCGCAGCAGACTCGGCTGGAGCCGCATCATCCAGCAGGTCATCGGGCAAGGCCGCATTCTGCAAGGTCGGGGAACTGGTGAACTCCCACCACTGCGTAGCCTCGCTGTAGCTCTGGCGCATGTACCCCGCCAGTTGTTGCAGGTCCGCCGGCATCACTTCATCCGGGTCTGGTATCGGCAGCGGCATGCGAACCTTCCAAAGCTGGCCGCCCTGCAGCAGCGCGAAGCACTGGCCTTTGGGCAGGCCGACTACGTGCGATGGCTCGATCATCGGCACGCTGGACATGCTGATGCGGTCCTGGGTGTTCGACGTGAAATCCGTCGCGCCGCGGATGTCCGAACTGTCGGTTGCCCCTGAGACGATGGTAGTGGTATAGACCTCGACCTTCGGCAACTGCCGCGTCAGCAGTTCGGCGGTGGCCGTCTCGCGCACGCGCAGCATGAACAGGTTGTTGAAGTTGCCGATCACCTGGCCAGCTTTCGCGCGGTTGCCGATGCGGGCCTCGATGTCCGAGAGGGTCTGCGTGTACGCGGTGACTTGCAGCCCGGCGCCGCCGCCTTTGTTGATAAGCGGCACGAATTCGTCACCCATGAGTTCATTGAATTCGTCCGCATGGACGTTGATCGGCACGCGCGCGCCAGCAGAGGCGTCCGGCAGGCCATCGTCGATCCCGTGCTTGTAGATATGGCCCGCCACCGAAACCAGGTCGGAGAACATGGAGTTCCCGACCGCTGCGGCAACCTCGGCGTCGGACAGCGCGTCCAGTCCCACATAGACGATGGCGCGCTTCCTGATGACTTGCATCCAATCGAAGATCGGGCGCGGGTCGGCCAGGTCGGAATAGTTCGGTGCCAGGAGCTGCGCGATCTTGCCGCTCGTGAGCTTTTCCAACAACGGCAGCAATGACGCGACGATCTTGTCGAAGTAGGTCTTGTCGTACCGAACTGCCGAGCGCAGTCCGTCGAGCACCGGGTCGTAGTTGCGCGCCTGGGAGAGATACTGCTCCAGCGCAACCACGCGCTTCTCGCGCCCGATCATGTTGCGCGGAATGTTCTTCTCGTTGAGCTTGGCCTCGATCTGGACGATCACCTCCCAGGCCTTGGGCTCGGTCTTGGCGAAGTAGTGCTGGGCGTACTCGATAAACAGCGCGTCGATGTTGATGACGTGCCGCTGGATCAGCATGTAGTCCGGGCGCTGTCCCAGTTCCACTAGGGCACGGGCAATGATGTTGACGAAGCGCCACGCGAACTCCCTGAAGGCCGCGCTATTGCCTTCACCGGAGAGTTGCCCTGCGATACGGGTGGCGACTTCCGAGATGCGACCGAATCGGCCCACCGCGTTGTAGCGGGCGCTAATCTCCGGCCAGCCCAAGTGGAAGATGTAAAACTCGCCTTCACGGCCCGCGCGCTTGGCCTCGACATACATGCGCTTCAAGAGGTCCGCATCCCCTTTGGGGTCGATGACGATCACGACTTCGTGTTCGCCGGCAGCGCTCTTGCGGCGGATGTCCTGGGTCACGAACAACTCGGCCAGTCGCGTCTTGCCCACGCGCGTGGTGCCCAGCACCAGCGAGTGCCCGACACGCTCGCCGAGCGGTAGGCTGACGTCCACCTCGTCCGGTTCGATGCCGTGCAGGCGTGGCAGGCCGCCCACAGGCGGCAGCGGACGCACCGGGTTGAAAGGCACATCCCAGCCCGTGAGCGCGGACAGCCGGGATAGCGGGAACGGCGCGAACTCCAGCCGCTCCTCCAGTCGCCGTGCCAGCCGGTAGGCAGGCGTCGGCTCGACGTATCGGCGGAACTCCGGCCGGTACGTCTGCATCAGCCTATGGGTGTGTTTTTGTTCCCACAGGAACCCGCGCCCGATGAAAAGCCGCTGCTGGCTGACGGGCACGTCCTTGCTCGTCATCACGTAGCGCGACAGGCGGCGGATGTTGCGCCGGTAGCGCAGGATCACGCGGGCATCGCGGTAGCGGATCGCGCCATAGGCGCCGAACGCCAAGGCGCTGCCGACGCCCATGGCCGGGCTCAGCGCGAGCGACCATGGGGCCACCAGGGACAGAAACGCGGCGCCTGCACACGCTGCGACGGTGTATAGCTCCACCGCTGGGCGTAGCAGAACCTCGACCGGCTGTTTCCCCGACATGGCTTCATTGCTCGATGCCGGTGGCCGTGATCAGCGCCGGGTAGTGCCGCAGGCCCAGGCGATCGGCCAGGTCGTCTCCGGCTACGGGCGCAAGCGGCACGCCCGGCACCAGGGCACGCAGCCGTGCCAGGCCCTGCGCGGTCTCGACATTGACCACCAAGCCGACCGCGCCGCGTTCGCGCAAAGCAACGCTGCGGCGCTGCAACCAGGCCCGGGAGGCGTCGTCGTCGCCGATGACCACGAACGGCCGCAGGCCGGGCGCTTCGATCACGCGCCGCGCGACGGTGCCGGGCGTGAGCTTGGCGCTGCGCACCGGCAGCATCGCTGTCTCGTCCGCGGGTGTGGCGGGAACCTGTGGCGTCGGAATGGGGGGACGGGCCGGGACATCGGCGCGCGGCTGGAGGTTGAGGGCCTCGTAGTACGGCAGCGCCGACGTGCCACCGCGATCTTCGACCACGATCAGCGGATCGCCGGCACGCGATGCCAGCGGCAGTCCTGCCAGCAGCACAAGCAGGCCCCGCAGGGCCAGATGGGATTTCGTCATGGGGAAGTCTCCTGGCGCGCGGCGAGCACCGCCGCGTTTGGACGTGCGCCCTGCACACGCGCGAGATGGCGCGACACGCTGCGCCGGTAGCGGGCGGCGGGTTCGCCGCCCGCAGGACGGTGGTAGCGGCCGATCGCGAGCAGCCAGTCTTCGCCGGACGTGTGCTGCTCGTTCAGGATTTCAGCGGCGATGGCGAGGTTGCGATACGGGTCCAGCAGGTCACACGCGCTGGTGAAGCGGTGCTTGTGGTAGCCGAGGTTGATCTGGCCCAGGCCTGCATCGATGCGCGTGTGAGGCGTGGCGCGCATTGCCTGTTGCAAGCCCGAGCAGGCATCGGCGCGCGTGGCAAAGCGGCGCGACTGGCCGGCGACATTGAGGGACCACGGCCACGGGACGATGCGCCCGTTGCGTCGAACTCCGCTCTCCTGCAAGGCCACGGCGTAGAGCACGGTCGAGGGGATGCCCGCCCGCTGGGCGGCGAGCTGGTAGGCGGGTGGCGGAATCTCCTGGGCATGGGCGGCGCAGGCGCACAGGCCGGTAGCGAGCACCAGTGCGCGCAAGAGCTGCGAGACGGAGGTGGCCGCTACGGCTGGCGCTGCCATTGGCCGTTCACCTCGCGCACAGTCGCGGGCAAGTCACCGGGCAGGCCCAGCGACAGCCAGCGGCCACCGTCGTGGTTGAGGGTAATGCTGCCGCTGCGCACGCGTGCCGGGTCGATCTGCGCGCGCTTGGCCCAGTCGCGGATGCGTGCGTCGTCCTGGCGGCTGCCCACCATATACAGGTCGAACTCGGCACCCGAGGATTGCAGCCGCTGCACGAGCTGCCCACAGACCGCGCAGCCGTCCTTGACGAACACCGCCATGCGACCGCTGCCGCGCGCGGTGCCGGTGCCCGGCCCGTCGTCGGGCAGGTTCACGCGCTGCATGCCGGGGTTCAGGCGCTGCCAGGCTTCGTCGTAGGCACGTTGGTAGGCGAGCAGCTTCTCGACGCGGCGTGCCTCGACTTGCACCTGCAGCTCTGCATAGCGCCGCCGTTCTTCGTCGGTGCGTGCCTCGATGCCTAGGGCAGACAGCGGGTCCAGGTTGGGCGAGTAGATGCCCAGCGGCCCATCCATCAGCTCGCGGTAGCGCGCCCATTCCTGGGGTTGGAGGCCCCAGTTGCTTGCTACTCGGTCGTCCAGGACGCGGGCGGCCAGCGGGCGCTCCTGGCTCTGCGCATTGCGGGCGGGAGCTGTGGCTGGCTGCTGCGCCCACGCGGGCCACTGGACTGAAGCCAGCAGGAGTGCGGAAAGGATGATCGACGGCTTCATGTCGTGTGCTCCGATCAGGGAATCGCCACGCGACGGGTCTGGTCGCCGGCTTGGAACACCGCGGCGCTGCCATCGATTGCCTGCAAGCGCCATGGACCGACCGCATCACCGGGCAGCAGCACCTGTAGCTGGTCGGGCGTAGAGTTTCCACTGCTCGGCACGACGGACACGCTGAGCTGGCCGGCGCGCAGTTCGGCGCCGACGATGCGGAACGGCAGTGGCGGCGGTTCAGGCTTGGCGGCGGGCTTGCTCGATGTGCGCGGCTGGGTGGGTGTTGCTGCACGCGCGGCGGTCTGGCGCGTCTTGATCTGCTCGATCTCCGCGCGCAGCGCCTGAAGGTCGTCGGCGGCTGCGTAGCTGCTCAATGTTTTCTCAACCTGGGAAGCGCGTGCTTCCAGGATTTGGCGGGTTTCTTTGAGGTCCGCCGCCGTTGCGACAGGCGGACGCTGCTGGATGGTTCCGATGGTCTCAGCCAGGGCCACCGTCTGCGCTTCGAGGCGTTGCAAACGGGAGTCGAGCCGTTTCTCGTCGGCCTGGTCGCTCATCGCCTGGTAGCCGAGGGCCACGATGACGCTGAGACCGAGCAGCCAGAGCCAGAGCAGGCTTTGCATCACCACGGCGACAGCCGGGCGCCGCGAAGATTGGGGAGTGTTCATGGCTGGCCGCCTGGAATGGAGGGCATCAGTGGGAAGGTCTGCACCGCATCGGCGGCGGCCGGTTCGGGCATTGGTTCGATGGCCACGCTGTCGCCGGGCCGCTCGAAGCAAATCTGTCGTGCGCGGTCATCCGCGTGCAGTTCCCAGGCCGGACCAGCCAGGGTGAGCAGCGCGTCGCGCAAAGTCATGGGACCGAGATGCAGGTGCGCCGCCGGCAGCGGCAGTGCATACAACTCGATCACGGCATGTGCTGTTTGACACAGGCTGTAGCCGCTGCGTTTGAGCACATGCCGCAGCCCATCGCCGACCGTGACGCGGGCATCCGCCGGCATCGAAACATCGATGGTCTGCAACAGCAGGTCGCGCTGCGCCGCCGTGGGGGCCAGCTCGACCAACGTGTAGCGCCCGTAGCGCACAACGGGGATGTACTCGGGTGCTTCGGGTTCGGGCGCGGTCGAGACTTCCTCGAAGGCATCGGGTGCGTGCGGTGCAGTCGTTGTCGCGCAGCCGCCAGCCAGTACCAACCAAAGCAGGCCGAGAAATCCCGCCAGCAGGCGGCGTTCGGGATGGTGAAACCACGGTGGAGAGGGGCACATGGCGCGTCGTCCTGAAACATCGAGCCCTCACCATCGCCGCTCGGGTCACGAGCAGCAGCAAACAATGCGAACCAGGCAGCGCCCGATTTCCCGACAGCCTCACTCCAAAGAAAAAGGCCCCCGAAGGGGCCAGTGAAAGCGCAGATCGGACTCTGCCGAATCAATCCCGAGCCAGCTTCAAGCCGGGATCGACCTGTGCCAGTTGGGCATGCGCCCAGCAGCGCACGAGCTGGCCGTTCTCGCCGAGCGGCCGGTCCGCCACCGCCGCCGAGTACTCGTCGGTGTCGCTGGTGTCGTAGCAGACGACCTTGATCTCGCCGGTGTCGCAGCGGATGGAGTGGATCTGGCCGTCGGTCATATCGACCACGACGACCTGCGGGGCAAGGCCCAGTTCGCGGGCGGCCGACAGGATGGGGCCATATTCGGCAGCGTCGAAGCAGACGAACGGCCCTTCGTACCGGGCTTCTTCGGCCAGATCCTTGGCTTTGTAGTAGTGGGCACCCTGATCGTATTCCTCCTGGGTGGTTCTGACCTTGAAGACCGGCATGTCGGGGGTGCCGGAAACATCGACGCAGGCAACAGCGACTTGCATCTCGATCTCGCCGCCGTCTGCGGGTTCGATCGAAGGGGTGTTGGTGTTCATGGAAATCTCCTTGAAATGAAAATGCGTAGCCATGCCCGCGAAGAACACGGGCATGGCTACGAGGTAGGAACAACAGAAAGCCGGCGGCACTAGGCCGGCGATGGCGTGGGGGTCAGGCGGCGACCAATTGCCGGGCCAGTGCGACCTCGACGGAATCACCGTCCTGGTTGAGCACATCCAGCCCCGATTCGGGCACGTCGCCCGAGGTGGACTGCGAGACCATGATCTTCTTGGCCATCAGCTCTAGGCAGGTCATCTGCGAGGAACCGGCGTAGCCGAGGTAGATCACGCGCACGGACAGCTTCTGCCCGATGCGCCAGGAGCGGCGTGCCGCCTGCTGCAGCGAGTACACGTTGTAGCCCGACTGCATGAACACGATCGTCGGAAACTCCAACAGGTCCAGTCCCGTTTTAACCAGCTCGGGGTTGGTGATGAGCACATCGATGCCACGGTCCAGTTGCTCGGCGATCCAGTCCTCGCGACGGCTGGCATCCACGCTTGCGCGCAGCACCGCCACCCGAAAACCTTCTTGCTCTAGCAGCACCTTCAACCGGCTGGTCGTGTCGCGTGTGCCGGTATAGACCGTGTAGGCCAGGACCTTGCGCCCCTGCGCCTTCTCCTCTTTGCAGATGTCGATCAGCTCGCGCTCTTTCGGCGTCAACTCGAACTCGTTGAACTGAGCCGGGACGAACGCCAAGGTGTTGCGCGTGCGCGGATGCACCACGGTTTCCGACCGGAAGCAGCAATCTGGCCAGGCCAGCAGCACGTTGAGCACCACACCCAGCAAAGTCGTATCGCGTCGTGCAAGAGCCTGTTTCAGCTCCGCGGTCAGCCGACCCGCCAGATCGCGGTAGGCCGCGGCTTGCGCCGTGTCCATCGCGACTTCTCGGAACTCCTCGTCATACGGCGGCAGGACGTTGCCGCCGATGTCCTTGAGCTTGAGGAAGATCGTGAACGGCAGGATGCAGCGCAAGACGCCCTTGGGGCCGAAGCCCGGGGCCTTGACCGTGCGCACCGATACCTTGGTGCCCTTGGCCGTCTTGTGCGCCGTGCCGGTGCTCTCGGAGTAGATGTCCTTCAAGACCCCGTGATCGCGCATGAACGCCATCGCGGCCGAGGTCATGCTGCCGCTCGTGGTCGGGCGGTAGCCGTCTTCGATCATCCGCCCCGGAAGGGCTCGGAACAGCAGGTAGAACAGGTCGTCCCCGTAGCCGCCCATCAGCGTGCCAGTCAGCAGCAAGGTCTTGCGAGCCTTCGCTGCCAGCACACCCATGGCCTGGCCTTGGGCACTGCCGCCGTTCTTGTACTCGTGCGCCTCGTCGGCGATGAGCAGGTCGAACGTGCCTTGCGGCAGGTAGTCGGGTAGGGACAGGCCATTGCTGGCCCATCCCCCCCTAAGAACCGTACGTGAGAGTTTCCCCTCATACGGCTCAAGCCTTTCAAAGCCCGCTTTCGCGGACCGGCTTCACCACCTTGAGACCATTGACGTGAATCTGGTTATGACAGTTTGGATGCACCATGATGAGATTGGTGTTCCCATCCTTTCCGCCATCGACCCGCCGAATGATGTGGTGGACATGCCACCCCGTCTCCTGCGTGATCAACTCTTGGCAGATCGGACAACGACGATCCTGTGCCAACCAGAGGTTGATGAGCTTCTTCCTGCCCCGCAGTGAGTTCTGCATCTTGAGGCTTACACGCTCCTCAAAGTACGTCTCCCACGTCGGGTCGAATGGATTGGCTTCCAACTTGATTGGCCGGTGTCGCCGAATGGGCGTATCCGTTGCCTTCCGCAGTGACGACAGGATGGGGTTCCCATCAGGGAACCTTTCACCCGTCGCCGCCGCAAACACCCAGTTACGGGTGCCTACGGAGTGGAAGTAGCGCTGCTTGATCCAGACGCTGCTTTTCTGCGGATGCCGACGAACGGCCCACTGCCACAACACACGCCAAATCTCATGATCGACACGCGCGAACGTCGCTTTGGACACGACGTGCTGGTGATAATTCGCCCAGCCTTGGATCATTGGGTTGAGCATCCGAATCAGCCGAGGCTGATCCAGCGCCTTATTGCCTTTGACCGCCGAGCGCACTTTCTCCAAAAAGGTCGCCACGTTCGCTTTCGACGGCTTGATCAACAGCTTGCCGTTGTACTTGCGCACGTTTTGCCCGAGGAAATCGAAGCCCTCGTCGATGTGCGTGATCTTGGTCTTCTCGGGTGAGAGCG
The DNA here is from genome assembly GCF_005502655.1 of Burkholderia sp. 4NA327C6. Taxonomy (NCBI): domain Bacteria; kingdom Pseudomonadati; phylum Pseudomonadota; class Betaproteobacteria; order Burkholderiales; family Burkholderiaceae; genus Burkholderia; species Burkholderia sp. 4NA327C6. The sequence goes on from NZ_SCNZ01000043.1 coordinate 26,250, forward strand.
TGAGCCCCCGTTCCCGCATGAAGTCCTCGATGATCGGCATGACCTCCTGTTCCAGTAGCTCTTTCGAGCGTCCTGTCACGATGAAGTCGTCCGCATACCGCACATAGTTGACCATCAAACGGGTCTGTACACCGTTGGCGTACCGCTTTCTTCCGAACGCAGCATCCAGTTTGGCTTCCAGCCCGTCGAGGACGAGATTCGCCAGAGTTGGCGAGATGATGCCCCCTTGCGGGGTACCAGCTTCTGTTGGAAAAAGTTGCCGATCTTCCATGTATCCGGCCTTGAGCCACTTCCTCAGAATCTCGCGATCCGTCGGTACATGACCCATGAGCCAGTCATGGCTGATGTTGTCGAAGCAGCCCTTGATGTCGCCTTCGAGAACCCACTGCGGTGCCACCTTCTTGGACAGTGCCGTGAAGCACTGTTCGATGGCGTCCGCCGTGGACCTCTCCGGTCGGAACCCAAACGAGCGTCCGTCCGCTGTGGTCTCGGCCACGGGTTCAAGAGCCAGCAGGTATAGCGCCTGCATCGCCCTGTCTCTCATGGTCGGGATACCCAGCGGCCGCATCTTCCCATTGGCTTTAGGAATATAGACACGCTTCAGCGGTTGGGGACGATACCCGCGCCGCTTGATTGACAACATGGCTTGAGACTTGGCTTCCGGGGTGGACCATGTGATGCCATCCACGCCCGGCGTCTTCTTACCTTGGTTCTCGGTGACTCGTCTGACGGCCAATGCTTTGCCGCTGAACGAGTGGGTCAGAATCCACTGCAGGGCTTTCACCTTGCCGTGTTTTCCTTCCCGAGTCGCCTTTACGATACGCGCCTGGAGCCTTCGCACTTCACGGTGACACGCAGCCCAGTCGATGCTGTGCCATGTGACCGATTCGTGTGAGGGCGCACCCGCGCAAGCAATTTCTTGCGTAGTCATCTGCAATTCCCTCTTGTAGAAGGTTGGACAAGTTTTCTCGTAGAGAAAGACCAAGTGGAAGTCTGCCCGCTTTCGCGTGGGATGATGTCGCCTTACGGCTCAACCCCTATCCGTCCCATTACAGGACGGCATTCGCTTTCTCCACATTCCTTTACCCGCACCACCAACAGCATTCCTTACGGTCTGCCTGCCCCGAAGGGCAGCGATACGGGCTTACCGTGTTTCGCTTGAGTAACGAGATGGGTTAGACCCTGCCTTTCCACCGGCGGTCATGATGTCCGTGTGCCCCCAAAACGGATAAAGAGCAACCGACCGCATACCTTTTGGTTCAAGCCTGTCAGCATCTTTGGCTTGTCATTCATAACGGTGTTTAACAGCAGTTCACTTGCGTTGGTCATACCACCCAGCCTAGCGCCGTACCCGCATTGATGCTCGCAGGTAACGCCTTGCCTCACGGCAGCGGCGCGGCCCGAAGGCCCAGCTACATTGTCCCGGCAGCTTCACACAAGACCGTTACCAGTCCTGCATGTGCCGGTAGGCTACTGATGACGGAACATCAGGTTCCTCGTCGGGGTTGCCCCCGTTGGAACAATTACTCAGGCGACTTCACGTCGCACGCGTTTGATGAACTCGGACGGCTGGTAGCCGCCTTCGCCAAAGCCGAACTCCATGTTGGCCATCGCACGTTCCATGCGGGTGGCCTGACGGTCGGAAAACACCAGCTCGCCGTTGCCGTCCATGAGATTGATGAACTCATGGATGTTGTCGCCGAGCATCGAGGCCAGGAAGCCGTCTCCGAACTTCTGCATCAGCTTCTGCGCGGTGACTGCCCCGATGGTCGGGATGCGCTTCAAGGCTTTCAGCACGGCCGAGGACTGGTCGTTGCCGGACAGGCTGCGTGGGCGGATCAGCGTCCACAGGGGCGCTGCGCAATGGCTGCACTTCCTGCGGTACTCCTCGGCTTCAAGCGCGACCGGGTTGACCGGCTCGCCGTCGAGGTCGGTGATGACCGTGCCGCAGTCCGGGCAGGCCGCCACGTCGCCGTGGCGGGTGCGCCGCTGGGTGAAGACAGGCTTCCAGTGGAACCCCATTCGCATCCTGACGCGCCCCAGGACAAAGAACTCCTGGCCGGTCGGCTGCACACCCAACTGCTCGCGCAGCTTGATGAGCTTGACCAAGGTATCGGGGCCGTTGAGCACCCAGACCTTCGCGCCCGCTACTGTCTCCTGGATCTCGCGCCGCCACTTGTAAACAAGGTGCGGGGGCGAGAGAACCAAGGTCCGGCGGTAGCCTTCGGCGTTGAGCACAGCGGCCGTGGCGATGCCGACGGTCGTCTTGCCGCAGCCCATCTCGCCATTGACGATCGCGGCGCGCTCGCCACGGTCAATCAGCAGCTCCGCGGCGGCGTGGACGACTTCGGCCTGGGCCTGGAATAGCTTGCGCTTGAGGCTGGCGACGATGAGCTGGCGATGTGCTTGCGGTTGGCCGGTATAGACCGGCGGGTTGGCGCTGTTGAGGGCGTCGAGCAGTTCGTCGCCGAACTCGCCGACGAAATCCTGAAGGCTCAGGGTCAGAGGGGAGGATTCCGCGTCGAGCAGTTCGCCCTGTACGGGCGCGGCTTCAGCGGCATTGGTTTCGAGATCGAGGGACATGGTGATGCTCCAAAGAAAAAGGGGCATGCACCACCCCCAGCGGGGCAGTGGCATGCCCCGTGGTGGGAAGTAAATCGACGCGTGGCCGACGGTGGTTGAAGGTGCTGGCCTGGGTGGCCAGCGGCTGAACCGTGCTCAGTCCTCGGACGGCAGAACGATGACGGTGGCGTGGCGCTCCGCGTCGGTAACGATGCGAATGGCCAGCCCCGGATGGATCACGTAGTGCGATGCCAGCGATGCGCCTGATTGAAGCGCGGTGCTGTTGGCCTGCCATTGCTGGACGTTGACGTCGCCCCAGTCGCCACGGGTGTGGCGCCTGAAGTACGGGATCGGGTCGAGGCGACCCGAGCGGACCAGGCGGTCAATGCCTTTGCTGAAGATAAGCGCCCCGATGGGGAACGCCAGGCTCTGACAGTAGGTTTCGATGCGATGTGATGCCATGGGCTCCTCCTTGATGAGTCATTGAGCCACGACACCCCTGCCGGAGTGAAGTGGCTCCGTCAGGAAAATGAGGATGACGATGTGGGGACGTCAGATCAGGTCCCGCTCTTCGGGAAGCTGGATCACCGTGGTCTCGTGGTCCTCGCTGGTCTTGACGATTAGCGCCAGGTCCGGCGTGATCCTGAACTGCGAGATCATCAGGTTGTCCTGTTGGATCGCCACGTCGTTGGCTTGGCGTGTGGCCTCATCGATCTCGCCCCAGTCCCCGCGCACATGGCGCTGGACATAGGCTAAGGGGTCGATCAGGCCTCTTCGGGCCAGCCAATGCACCTTCTCGCTCAACTTCAACGTACTCGGTGCGAACAACGGTTGCTTGTGCGGCGCTGGCCGCTTGAACGGATTGGGGAACATGGTGTTTCTCCTTCGATGTGGTACAGCAGGACGGCAGCGCGTCCGGTGGATCAGCGGATGGTTAACACCTCGCCCCGTGTCGCGGAGCCAGGCGTCATGTCCCACGCGCGGATGACGGGCACAAACTTGTCGGTGAGGATGCGGGTCTCGGCGATGGAGCCGTCTTCGCGTTCGGTGAATTCCCGCTGGAGCGTCTTGTCCTTGTGGGTGTCACCTTTGACGACGAGCACGCGCCCCGTCTGGGAGCGCACAACGCCGGAGATCGCGCCCGCGGCCAAGGCCAGGGCGAGATGCCAGTGGGACAAGGCTCGCGCCGGTGGACGCAGCGACTGCTGCGCGGCCCCCAAGTGCGTGTCCAGCGACGGCCAGAGGCCTTGCAGCCTGCCAACCTCGTCGGCGAACTGTTCGGGCTCCATCGTCACGCGGAAGAAATGCTCCGGCTCGGCCGGACTGGCGGGGATGATGTATGGCAAGAACGGCCACTCGCTCGGAAGTTCCTCGGCTTCGACTTCGCCAAGCCCAACCTGCAGCAGCAGGCTGCGCACGGCCTTGACGCCATCGGGGGCCTGCTCGCGCTGGCGCACCCTTCGGCCGAAGATCACCACTTGCTTGAACTGCGTCTCCACCGCTCGGTAGATCCGCAGATCGGTGTAGTGACGTGTCAGCCAGCCGACCAGCTCCGCGTCGAGCACGTAGCCGGGAACGATGAAGACCAGCACGCCGCCGTACTGCAACAGCGACAGCGAACGCTGATAGAACAGCTTTTCGAGGCGGGCACGGCCCTGGCCCTGGTATCCGATGTTGCCGTTGACGTCCTTGGACAGGTCGCCATACGGCGGGTTGAGCCAGAGCAACCCGAAGGACTGTTTGGAGACCATCGTGTCCATCAGGTCCGCGTGCAGGCAGTGATCGACCAGACCTCGGGCATGGCGTGCCCGCTCCGCGTCGAACTCGACGGCGAACGCCTTGGCCTGCTCGCGCCCGAGGGCATGGGCGGCTTCGGCGATCGCCACGCCTTCGCCGGCGCAGGGATCGAGGATGCACATCGGCCCGTCGCTGGGCATCAGTGCGTTGAGGGCTCTTTCGAGCGTGGGTTCGTCGGTCGGGTAGTACCCGTTCTTGGCGAAATTGCGGGCGAGCCGCGGGAACATGAGGGCCATGGAAGTCTCCTGGTTGGCGGGGATGAAACACGGAAGCACGCCAAGGCGTGCCTCCGTGGGTGGGTCAGGCCGCTACCACTTCCGGCGTCCAGATCTTGGCCGGGTATGGATAGGCGGTGAGCACGTCACTGCGGATCAGGGAACCCAGCGCCAAGGTCAGCGCCGGCACGTCGATGGCGAGCCGATGGCCTTCCAGCGGCCCGAGGGCGAACGGAAGGCGGGCCAGCATCTCGCGGCTTTGCAGCAGTTCCAGCACGGTCTCGCGCCAGTGGTCGAGCAGCGGCAACGGGCAGGTGTCCCGCACCAGCATCCACAGGCGGTCAAGCCGGTGGGCACTGTCGCGTGGCAGCAATGCCAATGCGCTGGCGTTGGCCTTGTCGGGCTTGACGCAGCGCCGGTCGAACAGCCACACGTTGGACAGCGAACCGAACAGCGTTCGCCGGTAAGCGCGGGTCATGCGCTTTTCCAGGCGATCGACGTTGCCGACGAACACCGGGACGCTGCCGCCCTGATCGGTGATGATGTGGAACTGGTCCAGTCCCTGCTCGTCGCGCCCGAGGGTCAGGCGAGCAAGGAACTGCTGGACGGCGGTGTCGCGCGCCCAGATGGACAGGAAGATCAGGTTGCCCTGGTCATCGCCGACACAGGCGTCGGCCATCACGTCCGGGCATTCGTCGATGCGGTACAGCGTGGAAGAAGTGTTTGCGGGCATGGTGGTGTCCTCGGATGAACGGGAACAGCACCGCCCCCTGGGGCAAGTACTGCCCCAGTGGGAAGAAAATCGCTCAGTCCGGCTCGAACTGCCGGGTGTGCGGGTTGAAGTGAAGCGCCTCGTCCACCGCCGTGATCGGCGTGAAGCCGTCCAGGTAGATGTTGTTGAGGTACTGGTCGCGGTAGGTCAGTGCCTGCCGTGCCTGTTCCTCGGTGAGGCCGTTGCTGATGAAGTACTCCAGCATCTCCTCGTCGGAGGACACTTCGTCGTTGGACAAACTTCCTTCAACGAGTGCCAGCAGCGAGGGTGAGAGCGCAGCCAGGATCGGGTCCATGTTGGTTCCTCCTGGCTCAGGCCATCAGCGTCGCGGCGGGAGCCGTGACAGCCGTGGGTGTGCGTCGCCGTGCGTGGTAGGCGCGAACGCCTGCACGCCAGTCGGCGGACTGCTCCGGTGCGAGGTCCAGATAGGACAGCGGGCACGAGTAGTAGTACGGGTGCATGGACTCTTCCAGCGGCTTGTAGCCCCACTGGTTGCCGCTGCGTTCCAGCAGATCGCAGCGGATGTAGCGCAGGGACTGGCCCGGCGCGAGATCACGATGCACACCCTCGACCTTGGCGGTCATTTCGACCACGGACCACAGCACGTTGCCGCGCAGTGCGTGAGCGATGACCTTCGCGCTGACGCGCTCGGTCTGCTGCGGTGCGATCAATTCCGCGATCAGCTCAGACCGCGATTGGGGAGAGAAATACCAGCCCATGAGAGGCCTCCTGGAAAAAGTAGAGTCGGAGGCCTCCCGCAGGGGGAGAACCCCGACGGGTGGTGAAAAGCCGATCAAGCGGCGATGACGTGTGCCGGACCTCAGTAGTCCGAATCGCAACCGGCCGGGCAATAACCCAGTTCGATTCCGTGCGAGCAATAGCCGTGTTCAGCGTTCCAGTCCTGGGCTTCCTGCCTTTCGGCCGGTGTCGCGTAGTCCCATTCCTGTGCGATCTGCAGCGCTTGTGCGCGTTGGTCTTCGGGCAATCGAGCAACTTGCTCGTCGATCGCGGAACTGAAGCGTTCGACGTAGTAGTCGTGAGACAGTCCGCACCCCTTGGTGGCTTGTGCGGCTTCCGTCTCGCAGAGAGCCCGCCAAGCGGGTTCATCCAGAGCGGAGCGAGGGGAATCGCAAGCGATGGTGGACATGATGGAGACCTCCAAAAAGGAGCCGAGGCCTCCCCCGCATGGGGAAGGAACCCCGGCGGGTGGATGAAGGACACCGCGGATGCGGCGCCCATGGTTACGCAGGTTGCAGTTCGGCCCGGCGGCTCCACTCCTGCGTCTTGAAGTCCAGCGCGTAGCCCAGTTCGTCCAGGCGGGCGATCTGCGCGCGCAGGGCGCGGCGGTCGATGGTCGAATCCAGCTTCACGGACTCGCCCAGCGGCCACAACAGGCCGAACAGTGCGGCGTCGCCATCCTCGGTGCTGCCGGGGGCAGCAGCCGTAGCAGGCGGCGGCGCGTCCACGCCGAAGGGCGTCGTATCGATCAGCGGGTCCGCGGAGGCCTGCACGGGTGCAGATTTGGCGGACCTGGATGCCTTGGAGGCCTTGACCGGCGTTGCCGCAGGCGGCGGCCCTTGCTCTTCATCGAGCGGATCGACTTCCTGTGGGGCGAAGCTATGTGCTTCGGCCTTGCTCAGCTTGTCGGTGCCGAAAAGTGTCATGCCGTCCAGGTTGGCGCGCATCTCGAAACGCATGCTGCCGTCGCTGATCGGATAGCCTTTGAGGAAGATGTAGCGGAGGACGAATTCCCCTTGGTACTTGCCCTCGGGGTACTGCTCCAGTTCGGCATCTTTTATCGTGAACTTGCCGAGTTGGCATTCGAGCTTGCCAACGTTGAACTTTCCGTTGCGGCCGTGAATGGTGCGCAGCGCGAGCTGGCCCGGGACGATAATGGGCGTGGCCGATTTCTCGGGTGCCGATGTGACTGCCATGATGCTTCTCCTTGAGAAATAGGAAAAAGGCAAGGCCCCGTGAGGGGCCATGCCGGATCAGAACGAAGCAGCCAATGCCGGCTCCTGCTCCTCGACTTCACCTGCGGGCTCGCGCTCGGCGGACTCGGCAGGCTGCTCGGCAGCGGTGTCGGCAGCGTCCTCGGCTTCGGGCGCGGATGCGTCCTGGGCCTGCGGTGCCTCGGCTTGCGCCTGGCTCGTGGGATAGACCTGGGTGCCATCGATCTTGATCAGACCGATGTGGACCAGCGTCGATTCCAGACTCGCGGCCGGTTCCCCGGCGTGCTCGCCCTTGGTGCGGATGTACGGATCGATCTTCATGTCGTTCAGACGGAAGGCGACCAGCACTTTGCGATCCGCTTCGATGGCCTGCACGCACCGGCGAACCAGGTGCTCGGCTTCAGGGGTGGCGACGATCGTGTCGAAATACCGATACTCCGGTTCATCGACAGGGCCGGTCAGCGCTGCGATGCAGCACGACAGGAAGGGATCACCGTCTTTGGGAGTGACGTCCTTCGGGCGGCTGAGGTAGCCGATGCCGCGGGTGATCAGCTCGTGCTGCTTGATCGAGGCCAGTTCGGCCCGGTCAATCAGTTCGGTCTTGAGCAGCCGGGCCTTGAGAGACCCGCCTACTTCGCCCTTGCGTTCACCCTTGTCGCGGATGAAGGGATCGGCGCGCAGATCGCCAGTACGGAAGCGCACCAGTGGGCGCTGCTTGGGATCGTCAACGCCGATGTAGCGCTGGACGAGCTTCTTGGCCTCGGCACCCGAGACTTTGACGTCGAAGTAGCGGTAGCTGGGGTCCCTGGCAGGGCCGACCAGCGCGGCGATGGTGCATGCCAGGAAAGGCTGCGCTCGGCGGCCGCCCCTGACGGGCACTTCACGGACACGCTGGATGTAGCCGATGCCCGAAGTGTGGAGGTCGAAATACGATTTCTCGTTTGAAGTGGTGTTCATGGTGAATCTCCATAGGGATGAAGCGGAGACACACCAGCCCACGCATGCGGGGAGAGGTGCGTAACCCCGCGGTGGGTTGATAAGGCGAAAGCATCCGCCACCAGAGACTGGTGGCCGCTCGCGAATGGATGCGGTGCGAGCTGGCTCGGTCACGCAGTCGAAACTGCGCCGCAACCTCGAAGACCGATGGTTGCCTGGCATGTCGCTGACGACGTCAGCAGGCATGGGGGCAGCATCGCCGGGCCTCGCGCGTGCGACAGCAATCAATCGGCATCCGGGCGCTTCCCATTTTTTCCAGGCTGCCCAGTTCCGCCCAAAAAGAAGCCCCCAAAATGGGGGCTTCAAAGGGTATGCGGACATTTTTGACTACGCCGATTCCACCGCCGCCAGTGACAGATGCGTAGCGGTGGCGGACAGCTCCAGATCATCTGAGCTTTGCAGAATGCGAGTGAAAACGCTGTCTTTCGGGTCGAAGAACTCGCCGAAGTCGTCGCCTCCAAGTTCGGCGCGTGCCAGTTCCCACCAGTCATCGAACGGGTCGATATCCGGGTTGCAGCCGACGGCATAGGCCAGCAGCTTCACGCGGCCATCGGGGCGGCGCTCTCCGCGCTCGGCGAGGAAGTACACGCCCTGGTCCTTGGCCAGGGCGACGCGGCATTGGTTGGCGATGGCCTCGGCAAGCACGGGGCGCAGGTCGGAGCCTCTGAATCGCAGTGACATGGTTGAAATCTCCTGTATGGATTAAGAAAAAGCCCTCCACCCAAACGGATGGAAGGCTTGTGGGGCAGTCGCCGGTAGGCTATGGACTGGTCAGTCGTGCCGCTGGGCTTCCTGTCTGGCATGTCAGGCTGGAACCGCCTGACGTCGCCGAGGAGCTTTGGCGTCGATCACGCTGACGTCGATCAGGCGCCAGCGCCCGTCGTCGATGAGCCGCTCCAGCACGTCACCGAGCATGTCGAAATACACCTCGTCGTGCCGATCGATCAATTCACCGTCGCGATGCAGCTCCACCACGTAGGTGTCGCCGCCACGGTCGTAGAGGATCGTCACCTGACCCTCGAACTTGGTGGTTGAAACCGTGAAGCTGATCGCCGGCGGGGTCTCGATGATCTTGGAGGGCTTGGGATCGACCCAGACGAAGTCGCGGGCACCTGCATCGACCAGCATGTGGGTGATGCACCGGAACCCGTCGGGCGCGGGCATCTCCTCCAACTGCTCGATGAGTTGGCCCAGTTCCATGCACTGCGGCTCGGGAATGGGCAGCTTGGCGGGCGCTTTGCCGAGGATATGCCTCGTGATGGTGTAAGGCGTGCCATCCGAAGTCTTCTCGGTAACGACTTCCGGGGTGTCCGCGCGCAGGCCGTCGAAACGTCGCCGGGCGTAGGGTTGGACATGAACCTTGGCGCCCTCGCTCGGGACGGTGGTCACCAGGTTGGGGTCGAGCACCGCGAACTCGCTGGGCTTGAGCTTGACGACGATGGCATCGTCATTCGCCGCGACCACCTTGCCGTCGAAGGGTTGGGGATCGATGGCGAAGCCCAGCGTCGAGGATTGCGGCTGATCATCGAACACGCGGTACTTGAACGACCGCACGTTGCGGGGCACATGGCCTGCGACAAGCGAAGGCATCAGGGTCTTGATGAGAGAGCGATCCATGGGAATCTCCTTGAGAAAGAACAAGGGATTCCCCGCCCACAAGGGAGAGGTCCCTTGTGGGTGGATGGACGCGGTACGTCCGTAGGAAGAATCGACCAGCACGGTGTCCCGCACTTGCAGCCTTGAAGGCCTCGGCTGCCAGGGCATGTGTCGGCAACGCCGACGAACATGGAGCAAGGATGGCTCTGAAATGGGCGGCCTGCCCGCAAGAAATCGCACAGCGTCGCACCCGCTTTCCAGCGCTTCGGACAAGAAAAAGCCCCTCGAAAGGGGCTTGGTTGGGTCAGGCTTCGTACACGAAGTAGTGTTCTCGCTGACGTGGGAAGAAGACATGTTTCCATGTATCGCCGCTGGTGTTGCCACCGTCGAAGACGACCATTTCGTAGTCGTCAATGTCGGTGTCCACCAGTTCGACGCTGGCGACATGGCGCATGTGCAGCGTGCCGCTCATGCGCTCGAATACCAGGATCTGGCCGATGGCGTCGTCCTGGCCCATGGCATTGACGCAGGAACCGAGCTGGTACTCGAAGTCGGACGTGCTAGGGATGAGGTTGGGGAACATGAGGTTGCTCCTATGAAAATGAACCAGCCCGGCTCCGGGAGGGAGACGGGCTGGTATGGGGAGAACAAAGAGGAAGGATGTTGTGTCGCGTGGCTGCTAGGACTCGGCCAACGGCAGGCCCAACAGCACGGGTGCGTCGGCGTCGAGAATCAGGATGCGCACATCGGCCTGGCCGGCCAGTTCAATGACGTTCGCCAGGTCATCCGGCATGCCCTTGCTTCGGTGCTCCTGGCGAAGCTGCTCCGCACTGATCCCCTCGACGCGCTCCAGGTTCTTGTCCGTCCAGGGGGTGGAGATCAGCTTGATGCCGATCGCCGGGCTGTAAGGAACCCGGAACGCGATGAACAGGAATGCCTCCGGCGTGGCGAGGTCTGCCAGGTTGGCGAGGTATTGGCCGGTTTCCTCGCTTATGTGTGCACTGCTGATTTCCCAGCACCGGCTGTAGTAGCCGGTCTCGAAACTCAGGCGCTGCACGACTTCCCGTGCCGCTTCAGCCGAATAGGTATCGCCGACGTGGATGGGGCGGCCGTCGAAGTCGTCGCCATGGATGGCATAGACCACGGCGCCGATTACGCCTTCACCGCTGACACCTTCTCCGGCATCGCATTCGGCCAGTACCTCGGCATTCACGGGTTGGGGACCATTTTTGACCACGGCGAAATCGCTGGTGATGATGCACGAGGATGAAATCAGTTCCTCGTCGGAAAAGTGCTTTTGGCTCGCGTGGACGATTCGCCAAACATGCGGGCTTCCGTCCTCGTAGCTGATGCACAGCGTGCGGACGATTTTCAGATTCCAGTAGCCGCGGAGAAATGGATTGGGTTTCAGGGACATGGCAACTCTCCAGATTTGAATAATGGAGCCAATCCCCGCCACCGGGAATTGGACCCGGTGGGTTGAAAGTGGAAAATGCGTCAGTCGGCGCTGATCGTTGGCGTCTGGGCCAGCCGTTCGGCGATGCGATGGCGCACATTCAGGCGGAAATGCTCGTCGGTGATGCCGGCAAGCAGGTTGGCGGCCTCCAGCGCGATCAACGCCGAGGCCTCTTCGATGTCGGTGGCCACGATGGTCTTGCGCAGTTGGTCGCCGAGTTGGAGTGCCTGCGAGGACGTTCTGAAGACCTGGGCCTCGCGGCTCAGGTAGCAGCCGTTGCCGCCGAACTCGAACAGCCTCGGTTTGCTGCAATGCCAGCAACCCTCGAACTGGATGGCGGTCAGGTGATGACCGTCATCGAGGCAGGAGGCGATCAGAAACAAGGCTTCCAGGTCGGCGCTGTCCTCGAACTGGTGGTGCTCGATGAGGTTCTCCAGCTCCCAGTCCTGGTCAGCACCGAAGTGCGCGGCCAGCCGTTCAAGCAGAGGTGGAATCGACAGTTCTTCGTCGTCGGGCATGGGGATGCCGAGTTGTGTGGCCAGGTCTTCCAGGCCATCCAGCACATCCGTCCAGCGCGGGTCATTGGTCTCGGCGATCTGGGCGATGTAAGCCTGCCCATTGCCGGGATGGTTTTCATCCAGCGCAAAGGCGCCGAACAGCGCCTTGATGACGGGAGTAACGCGGTCGAGCACGAGAACGCCCGTGCCTTCGTAGTAGTTGTTTGCCATGGTGGCTCCTTTCGGGGAAGTGAGCGGAGCCAGCCCATGCGGACGATGGCATCCGCGGGAATAGCCCAAGGCCGTTGGCGCCGGGCGATGGGTAAGAAAAATTGAGGGACATGGCCTCATGGGCGCATGTCCCTCACGTGGGATCGAGAGGACAGTGGCGTGCCGGAGACCGGCTCACCAGCCGCTGTAGTTCACCAGCAGGTCGGCGATGACCTTGCGGCGTTCCAGGTCGAGACCGTCGAAGTCCGACAGCCCGTCGAAGTGGCAGCGCTTGAGCATGGCACCGCCCTCGCGCGCGTTGTAGAAGCTGACCATGGCGGACAGGAACATGCGTTCGCCGCTGCTCAGGACGCCGAGGGCATCGTTGAGCCGCAGCATGTCGGGACGCAAATCCCACTTGGTGTTGGCCTGGTTCAGGCCTTCGCGGGTGCCGTCGCCGAACCATTGCGGGCCGGCGATCTCGACACCACGCTTCCAGGCCTCGAAGAAGGCTTGGGGCGCGGCAGCGAAATGCTGCTCTTCCCGCATGATCTGATCGACGACTTCCTGTGGCAGAAGCTGGTTCATGACGTGATTCCTCCAGTTGGATCAGGGCGTGGCGAGCTGGGTCCAGCCGCCTCTTTCGAGCGCACGTTGAGCCGCGGCGTAGCTGCGGAAGTACTCGCGGGATTCCCGCGAAACGGGACCTTCGGTATCGCGCGTGCCGATGTAGTGACCGGCGGCGCTTTGCAGGACTTCGAGCGGCAGGAACTTGCCGCAGTAGGTCGAGGCCAGTTGGCCGAAAGAGGCTTGCTGGGACATGGACGGACTCCTTTGAAAAGCGGGGCCTTGTCCCTCACGGGATGGCAGCTCCCGCACGCGGTTGATAAAAGGCATCGACGTCACGAGGACGCGCGTCCGCAGACTTGATGCGATGCGGACTGGTGGGCAACGCGGGAGGGACCCGCGGCAGCCTGGAACCCTGGCTGCTGGCATGTGCTGACGAATCAGCGAACATGCGGGCAGCTTCGTGCGAGGGCCGCTCGGCGTCAGTGGGAAAACGGCATCCGACCCAGCCCCGATTGATGGGCGCAGAAAAGAAAAGCCCCGCATCGAGTGCGGGGCTGTCAGGAGGGTGCGGTGGCGCTGGGTCAATCGGGCTTGTCGCCCAGGACATGCTGCTCCCACAGGTCGAATGCCTGCTCGGGCGGAAGCTCGGCGAGGATGACGATGGGCTGGGCCTGCCGGGCGCGCAGCGAAGCGAAGTACGCCTTGCGGTCGGCGATGGCCTTGAGCTTGATGCCCTTGATGAACAGCAGTTTGCCGTCCTTGATGAACAGCACCTTGTTGCCGATGTCGCGGTTGAAAGCGGCTCGCACCTTGCGTTCCGCGTGCATGGCATCGGCCAGCTCATCGACCAGGAAGTCGAGCGTCATGTCGATGTAATGGGGGTCTTCACCCTCCTGGCCGAGATCGAGCGGCGCAGGCGGCAGTTCCTTGGCGAAGGCTTCGGCCTGAGCCAGCAGCGTCGTCTTGTTATTGAGCGCGCGGAGGAATGTCGAGCCGCCATGCCCGTCGTTGCGGGCCTCGGCGATGGGAGTGCCGTCGAACACGACGGTCGCGGTGAAGCACAGCGTTTCCTCGCTGGCGAAGTCGGCGACCTTGAGGTTCTTCAGCATGATGCGGTCTTGCTTGGTGATGGTGTCCATGGAAAGTCCTGAAATCGACCGGGTGGCGACATGCCCCTGACGGGACGTGGCGACCATCCCGTGGGTTAGAGAAAGGAGGCATCGATGCCCCGGTGGGCAGCGTTCGCCGGTGAGATGCCGAAGCGAACTGGCGGGTGGCGTGGGCGGAACCCACGGCAGCCTTGACACCCTGGCTGCGGGCTGCTGCCGATACATCGGCAATGCAGGGACGAGAATGGCGCGGCGCGCAGGCTGCGTCGTCGATCAATCCGAAGCGGTCGAGCCCGTCTTGTGCAGGCACTGCACCAGCCGGTTGCCCAGCCAAGCCATGCATGGGACGGCCATGGAGTTGCCGATCGCCTTGTAGCGCGGAGCGTCAGCGGCAGGCTTCCCGCGATACGGGATCAGCGTGTAGTCGTCGGGCATGCCCTGCAGCCGCTCGCACTCCATCGGCATCAGCCGCCGCACCCGCCATTGCGACCAGTCGCCGGGGCCGGGGTCGTTCCAGTCGTAGCGGAAATGGGCCTCGAAGTCGGGGGCCAGCACATGGGGCTTGTCAGCACCGCCGCCGCTGGTACGCAGCGCGGCCGCTACGCTGCCGCCCAGCTCGGCGGCAAGACCCTGCGGCCGTCCCCGGAGGGCAACGCAGGTCACCATGGGCACGCCGTAGCCCGGCTTGCCGTTGGACAGGACGGTGCAAGCTACCTGTCCATGGCCTGACTCGAAGCGCACTTCGCCGCGGTTGTTCTGCGCGAAGGCGATGGCGGGTACGACGCCGGCGTTTGCATGACTGTTGCGATGCCCGCCGGCACGCAGCGTTGGCGTCAGGTCGATCGTGGCATCCGCGCCGCTGCCCTGGGCGGTGAAGGCGATGATCGGCACGCCCTTGCCGGTGCCGTCCTCGCTGCTGCCCTTGCCGTTGTTGGCGGTGTCGAGGGTATGGGCGATGCTGCCGGCGACGGACTGCACCATGAACGTCTCGGTGCGGATGTCGTGCTTGGGACCCGCGGCCATCAGGCATGCCGCAACATCGACGGGGCCGGTGCCGCCGCTGAATCCGAACATCGTGGTGACCTTGCCGTAGGGCTGCGTCAGCCCGGCGAATCCTGCGTATCCGCCTGCTGCTGCAGCACCCGGTTCAGTAGCGCGGGCAGCTTCTTGCCACGGCGCGCGGCCCGCAGAAGAATCCCCGAGCAGGCCTGCGCGCTCAAAAAGTACTTCGGTGGGATCGAGACCATCTCCACCACTTGCCACAAGAAACACGCGCTTGCGGCGTTGGGCGACACCGAAATATTGAGCGTCGAGCACGCGCCAGGCGATGCGGCGGCGGGGTCCAGACACACAACCAGCGTGCGCCCATTTTTCCCCTGGCGGCTGGAGCGCACGGCCTTCGCCGGCCAGTGCGCCCAGGAAATGTCCGAAGGCATTGCTGCGGTCGTTGAGGACGCCGGGGACGTTTTCCCAGACGAGCGTTGCCGGCGGGCGGCGGTCTTGGTGGCGGGTTTGGTCGATGGCATTTGCAAGCTCCACATAGGCAAGGGTCAAGGCGCCGCGCGGGTCATCCAGTCCCTGGCGGGCGCCGGCAACGCTGAACGACTGGCATGGCGTGCCGCCGACCAGGATGTCGGGCGCCGGCACGGTGCCGGCGCGCACCTGACGGGCGATCGCGGTCATGTCGCCCAGGTTGGGCACGTGGGGGTAACGGTGAGCGAGCACGGCGCTCGGGAACGGGTCGATCTCGGCGAACCACGCGGCTTCAAGGCCGAGGGGTTGCCAGGCGAGGCTCGCGGCCTCGATGCCGCTGCACACGCTGCCATACAGCAGTGGCGCGGCCTGGGGCGCACCGCGAAGGGTGCAAGGTTGCGGGTTCATGTCGGGTCTCCTGTTCGTGTGGCCCGGGGCGGGCCGGGACGTTGATAGGCAGGAGAAAGGCGCCGAAGGCCTTGCGGCCTTCGGCTCGGGAGGAAAGAACCACCCGTGGGCTGGTGCAGGCCCGGTCGTCGCTAGAACCGTCTGCTCATCAGCAATCACACCCGGCGCATGTCGTGGTTCGCGCCGGCATCGTCTGGCGCACATCCGCGCACAAAGGGAGCCCGTTTTTGCGCCGGCGGGCACCGGCACCGAATACCGCTGACCACGAAGGGTCTCCGGGTGGCTCGCGCAGCCTGGCAAGCCATCGGGGGACCCTTCGCAGAGGCGGGAGAAATGCAGATCAGCAGAACGCGGGAGGCGGTTCGCGGAGAAGCTACCTTCAGGTCCCGCGGCCGGGGATGACCAAGCGGGACGCGCACACGGACAAGAAGGCGTTGCGCGCTGGGCGTCCCGCAGGGCATGCGGGACACAGGCCGCGCCGCCGATGGCGGGCACGGCTCACGGGGAACGGGGTCGGTCAGGAGCCTTTGCGGCCGCCACTGCGCGGACGCGAGGCACTACGCTTGGACGTGCCGGATTCGACCGGCAGAGTGCCTTTGCAGTCGGGGTAGCGGCTGCACGACCAGAACGGGCCGCTCTTGCCGGTGCGCTGGCGCGTGGGCGCGCCGCACTGCGGGCAAGCCGGCCCTTGGGGAACCTTGATGGACAGGGACGTGTTGCCGTACTGCGCGATCAACTGTGAGATCCATGCAGCCTGCTTGCTGATGAATACGTCCAGCGTGAGCTGCCCAGCTTCGATCATGTCCAGCGCCTGTTCCCAGACGGCGGTTGTCCCTGGGTCGGCAATCGCTGTGGGTACCGCGTCGATCAGGGTGAAGGCCGCATCCGAGGCACGGATGGCGCGGCCCTTCTTCACGAGGTAGCCCCGCGTCAGCAGGCCACTGATGATGTTGGCCCGCGTCGCTTCGGTTCCGATGCCGACCGTATCCTTGAGCTTCTGTTTCAGGCGCGGGTCCGAGACCAGTTTGGCGACGCCCTTCATGGACTTGACCAACTCGCCTTGCGTATAAGACCGAGGGGGCAGCGTCTTGAGCGCCTTCAGATCGACGTCGGCCACCTGACATGCCAGCCCCTCGCGCAGCGCGGGCAGTACCTGGCTGCGCGCCGCAGGGGCGCCATCCTCCTCAATTTGCGGTTCGGCCAGCACCAGGCGCCAACCCTTGACGACGACCTGCTTGCCGGTGGCCGCCAGCGTCTGCTGGCCGCAGGAGAGGTTCGCCACGGTGCGGTCGAACTCGTGGTGAGGAAGGAATTGCGCCAGGTAGTGCGCCCGGATCAGCCGATACACTGCCAGTTCCTTCTCACTCATGGTCGAGAGGTTCGCCGGTTCGAGCGTCGGGATGATGCCGTGGTGCGCGGATACCTTTGCGTCGTTCCAGGCGCGTGAGCGTTGAGTGCGGTCGAGCTGGTCCATGATCGGTCGCAGCGACGGATCGGTCTTGACCAGGCTGTCGAGAACCGTTGGCACCTCGGCGAACATGCTTTCGGGCAGGTATCCCGAATCGGAGCGCGGGTACGTCGTGGCCTTGTGCGTCTCGTACAGGGCCTGAGCAATGTCCAAGGTCTCCTGCACATCCAGCCCAAGCTGCTTGGAACACACCTCCTGCAAGGTCCCCAGGTCGAACGGCAGCGGCGGGCCTTCCCGCACGCGCTCAGTTTCGACCGACACCACCTGGGCGCTGTCCGCGACGCGGATCTGCTGCGCGGCGTGCTGCGCGATGGGCTGCTGCAGGCAGCGGCCGGCGTCGTCGGTGCATGCTTTCGGGGGAACCCATTGCGTGGTGAAAGTCTGGCCACCAGCGGACAGGGACACGTCGATGGCCCAGTACGGCACGGACACGAAGGCGGCGATCTCGCGGTCGCGGTCCACGACCAGTTTGAGCGTGGGGGTCTGGACGCGGCCGACCGACAGCACGCCGTCATAGCCGGCCTGTCGTCCCAGCACCGTGAACAAGCGGCTGAGGTTCATGCCGACGAGCCAGTCCGCCCGAGAGCGCGCCAGTGCCGAGTAGTACATCGGCAGGGTCTCGGCCGACGGCCGGAGCTTGCCGAGCGCGGCGCGGATGGACGCATCGTTGAGCGCCGACAGCCACAGCCGCTCGATGGGACCGCGGTAGCCGCACAGATCGATGATCTCGCGGGCGATCAACTCGCCTTCGCGGTCGGCATCAGTGGCGATGACAAGCTGGGTCGCCTTCGCCAGAAGCGCCTTGACGACCTTGAACTGCGTGGCGGTTTTCGGTTTGACCTCGACCCGCCAGTGCTGAGGAATGATGGGCAACTGCTCCAGCGACCAGCGCTTGAGCGCCGTGTCATAGACCTCGGGGGCTGCCGCTTCGACGAGATGGCCGATGCACCAGGTGACGGTGACGCCGGAACCGTTGAGGCAGCCTTCACCGCGCTGCGTGGCACCGAGAATCCGGCCAATGTCTTTGCCCTGGGAGGGCTTCTCGCACAAGAACAGCCGCATGTCCGTCCATCCCGATTCCCGTTGTTCATGGAGTTGCTGGAATCGAGGATGCCGAGCGCCGCCTGGGGCAGCAGCAAACAAGCCGCATGCGGCGGCGACCGCTTTCACGGGATGGAATCGCTTGTACGGGAGGCGCGCGTGGCCGCAGGTGTGCGGATCGGGAGCCGCGATTTGCGGGAGCGCGTGGAATTCAGTGGACGCTGGTGGAGCTATCCCCTGGGGATAGCTCCACCAGCGCATGGAGGGCGGCGAAGACGTGCCACCGCCCTCCAAGCTGGTTCACTTCCTGCGTTTGGATTCTTTCGGCGCAGCCGGTTCCTGCGCGGCCTGGGGCTTGGGCTCTGCCTCCTGCAGCTTTGGGCTGAGGGTCACGGATTCGATGCGGAACGGCAGGATGCCGACGCTGCGCGCATTGATCTGCCAGGTCTCGCGCGGCTGATCCTCGTTGTCCGTCCAGGGTTCGCGCTCCATGCGGCCGACGACCAGCACGCGCATGCCTTTCTGGTACAGGTCCTTCCAGTGCTCGGCGTCGCGGTGCCAGATTTCCACCGGCGCCCAGAAGCCGCCCCGATCCTCAAAGGTGCCATCCTTCTTGGGTACGGGGTTATCGAAATAGACGTTCAGGCGCAGCAGGCGGCTGGGTTCGTCGTTGCCGTTGGGGAATTCGCGGTACTCCGGTGGCGAGCCGATGTTGCCTTCGCCGGAAAAATGCGTGCTCATGGTGTGATCTCCGTGGTGGTTGAATACCCGTGCCTCGTCGGCGTCGGGAGCGTGCTGGATGCCCGGCGCAATCATCGATCGCGCATTGCGGCGGGAATGGGCGTGAGTCGGCGCAGGTAGGCGTCGTCCGCCTGGGCCGCCTTGCTGGCGCATTCCTGCGCCTGCCTGCCCAAGGTGTGCAGCAGGCTGATCTGCATGTTCAACGTGATGCGCTGCAGCTCGATCGCGTGCAGGTCGGCCAGCAGGTTGACGGGCGTGCTGGTGCTGGCGATCAGCTCCCGCCACAGCGCCACGCCCATGGCCGACCTGTCGTGCCTGCGCCAGCGCAAGAAGACGGTTCCTGCGCCGGTGGTCTGTTGGGCCAGTTCGATGGACAGCAGGTGGAAGGGGTGCCCGCATGCCTGCTCCAGCACCTGTCGCTGTGCCAGGGCAATCAACTCGTCGCGCATGGCGAAGCACTGGCTGGCCCAGGCCTCGAAGTCCCCTTTACCCTTAAAAGGCTTTAAAAGGCCTTTTAGAGAGGCTGCGTGTTCCAGCCGCATGAAGGCACCCTGTTGCAGGCCTCGGAAGTAGCGGGTCGGTTGGTTCGGATCGCTCATGCCGGCTCGTCCTCGTCGGCTGCGGTTTCGGGCGGCTCTGCGGTGGTGGCTTCATCTCCGGGCGGAGGTGCTTCGGCAGGACCGTCGCTGCGCTGCTGCAGGCCACGGCGCACGATGGGCGGCGCAAACTTCGAGCGGCGAGTGCCTTCCAGCACGTCCTGCGGCAGTTCGCCGTACTTCTCCAGCGCGGCCCGCGCTGCGGCATTCTTCGACGCGAAATCATCGCGTGTGCAGCCCGAATAGCGGTACTGCTGGGCCAGCGAGAACAGGCTGCGCAGTGAATGTGCGCCCTCGTTGAGCCAGCGTTCCAAGGTGCTGCGGTCAATGAGCGCGGTGTGATGGGCGAGGATCAGCTTGCGGGCGATGTCGTCGTAGTCGGCCAGAAGATAGACCGCGGCAAAGCCGAGCTGCGCGTTGACGAAGAGCGGCAGCTTGACCGGCTGCACGTTGAGGTTTTCGCCCAGGCTAAGCGCTGGCGGCACGCTCGCCAGCGCCTGGTCCACCTGCTCGCGCAGCGATTGCAGCGTGGCCTTGGTGTGGTCGAGCTTTTCCTCGATGCGCAGCATCCAGAAGTCGCTGTACGGGTCGTCCTGCTCCGAGCCCCGCCGCATCTTGTTCATCTGAGCGATGTAGCCGTTCAGGCCGACGATGCCCGGTCGCCCCTCGGTGGCGGCGCGGCCGTGCCAGATGCGGGAAGCGTGGTGGGTGTGCAGGGTCAGCGACATCGCACTGCGCAGGGAGCCGAGATTCAGTTGCAGAGGTTCATTGGTTGCCATGGTGTCCGCTCGTTGTTGGAAAAGGAGCGGCCAGCTTCGGCAGGAAGCGGAAGGCAGTCAGTCAAGAATCCGAATCCCGGCCGGCCCCGGTTTAGGGCGTGGCGGTTGCATGCGGCATGAGCTATCCCCTGGGGATAGCTCCATGGAGCGCCAACGAACGCTGCACGCCGGGATCAGGGGGGACAACACCGATGCTGCGGCAGAGGGTCGATCCCAGGCCTGCGACAGCCTGGTGTTGTGCCCAGCAGCGGAACTATCCCCAGGGGATAGCTCTACTGGCGGCCATGGACATCTACTTTCACCACCTTGCATGCCGACTCAATTGCTGGCGAGCAGATTGCGTAGCCGCTCGATGTGCTGCTTGGCGACTTCCGGTGGCACTGGCTTACCCTGCGGCTGAGGTGGCGGTGCTGGTGGTGGCCGCTCGTTTGGCGGGACGGATGCCGATGGCGCGTCTTTCTTGGCCCAGGCATTGAACTCGCCATGGATGGCGCGCTGGATGATGCCGAACAGATACCCCGCAGGATTGCGGATGCCATGATTGCTGCATCGTGTGGCCCATTCGTCCAGCACGGCCTGTCTCAGCGCGGCATCGACCTGCTGCAATGCCACCCTGGCACCTGTCTGCTGCTCTGCCTTCAGTTCCGTGAAGCGCTTGGGCCATTGCAAATCGCCCAGCGCGCGCGCCTGCGCGGTAGTACGTACTTCATTAATACGACTACTACGTACTGTACGGGCCTGCTTCGGATTCCGAAGAGAGGCGTCTGGCGCGGGTTTCGCCCCTGCTTCGGATTCCGAAGATGGGTCATCCGCATTCCGAAGAAGGCTCGATGCTCCTTCTTCGGATTCGTGGGCGGCATCCTCCTGTGGATAACTCTCGGCGGCCGTGATGCCTTGGCTGGCGAGGCGTTCTGCCAGGACTTGCAGCCGCGACGGCAGTGTGCGCCCAGAGAGCAGCGGATCTTCCGCGATCTCCTTGAGGGTGTTCAGGCCGACCATCTGGACGGCCTTGGCCGAATGGCCAAGGGACTGGCTGACCAGTGCCAGGTAGTCGGCGTCGAGCTGCATGGCCTCGAAGGGCGTCAGTGGTTCGTCGTGCAGAACATAGAGGTTGCCGAGGATGCGGCCGGTCTTGGGGTCACGCCGTCGCCGCACCAGGCTCAACCATCTGGTGAGGCGCAACAGTGTCAACGCTCGGGCCACGGTTTCATGCGAGGCCTGCCCGGCGCAGGGCATCGACGCCAGCCAGGGGCGAAGCTGCTCATAAGTCGGGAAGGCGGTCACGCCATCGTCGTTGAGCATCAGCCGGAACACCTGCCAGGCGTTGCGCTCCAGCGGCGTCAGGCGACGGTCGAGGAACAGCCGCCGCGGCACGGTCTCATGCCGGTTGCCGCTGAAGAGGAAGGCATCGCCGGACGTGGCGGGCGTCGGCGCAGGCATGGGTGCTGGCGCACTGGGGCTGGGCTTGGGCACGAGGTCTTTCAAGGCGGCGTCGAACAGGTCCGCGAGTGCGACGGGGCCACGGCGTGGTGTGGTGTTGTCCACGGCCATGGCTCAACCCAATCCCTGATCGACCCAGCTCTTGATCGAGGCCCAGACCACCGACAGAGGCAGCGACATGCCTTCGGCCAAGTCCATGGTGGCGTCGAGGATGGAGGTTTCGTCTTCGAGATCGACATTTCTGCTGCCGGTCACGGCCTTCCATTGCCGCCACAGCTCCGTGTCCTGTTTCTCATCCAGCACGGGGTGGCGGCCCTTGCGCTTCGGCAGGCCGAGGATTTCGCGGCGAAGCGCCACCTCCTGATGGGTCAGGCCATAGAACCGACTGACCATCTCGGTGCTCGCGCCCAGCCTGAGCATGCGATCGACCGTGGCGATTTCCTTCTCCACGTCCTGCGCCTGCTTGAGCAGTCGCCGGAGCACTTCGCGGTTGACCGTCACCGAGCACCAGGAGACGTTAGCGTTGGCGAGCACGCTGATCAGCGCGGGATGCTTGAGGGCGTCCAGTTCTTCCTCGCCAAACCCCATCAGTTTGCACCGGCGCAGTTGCCCATTACGCAAGTCATAGAGGGCCTGGGCGATGACGGCCTGGTTGAGTGGGTGTGGTGCGGACATGCTGGCCTCCCTCGCTCAAATTCCAACGCCTGCAGCGCCGGCTTCAAGGTCGAGCAGGTGCCGGGCCAACCGCAGCAGCCGGAACAGCTTGACCAGCGAGGTATCGCTCAATCGCTGGGCCGCATCACCCTGGCCGTGCAGCAGCGCCGGCAGTTCGATGACGATTTGCCCGTCGTGCAGGCCGACGTCGGCGGGCCGCTGACCGGCCAGGCACGCTAACAGCGCGAGGACGGCACGGCCCAGCGGCGCCGAGCTTTGGGTGCGGGCCCGGCAGACGAAACCGATACCCTCTGCACGGTCATCAATGCACTCGTCCAGGTCTGCCTCGCCCGCGATTTCGCGGGCGAACTGTGCGATGTGGATGCGCAGGCGCTCGGCTGTGTCCAGGCCGGGATCGATGTACCAGACATCGGAGATCGGATAGAGCCCGCCAGCCTGCACAGGGATGGACTGCAAGACGCTCACCGAGAAGTCTGGCGGCAGCGCATCACCCAACTGGTCGGCGACCATACGCTGAATGGACTGGAGCCGTTCGGTCGTCGGTGCCGGCGAGACGATGTGCTCCCGAAGCAGATCGCCACCCACCGCAGGGTTGGCCGGACTTGCCTGACTGGCATCCGTGTCGCTCTCGCGCGTCGAGGGCGTTGCCGCAGGTCGGCCTGCAGGCGGCGCTGCGGATGCAGCCCCTGCGATGGGTGGCGCAGTGTTGGCAGGTGGGCGCGCGATGGTTCCCGGCTCCGGCAACGCAGGCGGCGTCGAGGGCGGCGTTGGGTCGCTGACCAAGGCGCGCTGCCGGCTCTCGGATTCGGTCATGTCCAGGGCGAGCACGTCGTAATCGACACCAAGCATCTCGGCCATCTGGCCGATCAGCTCGTCCTGTACACGCTGCGCGGAGAACTCGTCGGCCTGGACGTCGAATTGCGACAGCACGTCCTGGAAAAATTCGTCGAAGTCCTGAACCAGTGGGTGGCCCTTGGCGTAGCGCTCCCACGCGAGCATGCAGGCTTTGCGCATGACCGACAGGCGTTCGACCTGATGGCGACCGAGACCGCCATAGAGCACGGTCGGGATCGCGGGCAGGAGATACTGCACCGCGTCGTTCATGCGGCTGATGTGCGACTGTTGTACCGGGAAGCCATCGGCGGCGAGGCGGCGGGCCAGCTCGGACTGGCTCAAGGCAGTGCCGCTTTCTTGCTCGTAGAACTCGCGCGCCTTCTCGACGCCGAGGGCGCGCTCGATGAACGTGAGGCCCCCGCGCAATTCGTTCTCGGCCAGGTGGCCGGTCAGCATGACGACTTCGCCGCGGCTGGGCCACGGCCGGAACAGGCACGATACACGGAAAAACCGCTCGTCCTTGGTCTCTGACCATAGTTCGCGCAGGATCGCCAGCCGCGTATTTCCGCCGTTGCGAATGATGTAGTGGTCCTCACCTGGTCGGCGAGTGATGGCCGGCGCCGCGTCCAGACCGCGCTCGCGGATGGACGCCTTGATTTCCTCGTAGGCCGGGTTGCGTTTTTTCCTGGGATCGTGGTCGTAGGGGCGCAACTGATCTAGGGTCACGACCATGGGTGTGTCGGCGATCGGGTCGCTCAAGGTCGAGGCTGACGGGCCGCTACGCTCGAACCCGGCCGCGAGCAGCTTGCCGGCCATCTGCTGGGAGGTGATCTCAGCCATGGCCGCCTCCCTGCGCTTGGTATCGGGCCTCGCGCTCGGCGCGGCGGATTTGCGCACGGGCATTCAGGGTCGCCCGGTGGTCGCTGGCCGTCGAGCTGGTGTAGATCGCGGCGCAGCCAGGCTTGGTGAACTTGAGGTGGCCGCCAGGCGTGCGTTTGACGTGCCAACCTTCGCCAACCGCGAACTCGATCAGGGCGCGAAGCCGCTTGTGGCCACGGGCAAGCTCATGTGCGTTCGCCATGGGACCTCCCGGCATCAAGAGGGTGTGGCGGACGGCCGGACACCATGGCAAATCGGTGCCGCCATTGCGGAAATAGTTCGTCTGCGAGGCCGCGCATGGTGTCGAGCGCGGCGGGGGCGACTCTGCCCGGCGGCTGGCGGTATTCGACCCGATGCACTGGCAATCCGCGCGTAGCTGCACGCGGATACGCCTCGATGGCCGGCACGTCGGTAGCCAGCACGCGGATGCCGGCGTGGTCCTGGAAAAGATCGCGCAGGGCCTGCTGGATCAGCCGTGCATTGGCTGACACAGGGTGGACACGATTGATGAGCAGATGCAGAGGTGGAGGCTCGATGCCCAGGTGCCGGTAGGGCGCAATGTCTTCGAGCAACTGCATGGTGCCGCGCCGCAGCTCGCGCGCCGCGAGAATTTCCGGGGTCACGGGCGACAGCGCGAGGTTGGAGGCGAGCACCGCCATCTCCAGCAGCACCGAGCGCGCACCTTGGGTGTCGATCAGCACCAGGTCATAGAGAGGCGCCAGGACCGGCAAGAGATGGCGCAACCGTAGGCGCCCATCCGGCGCGTGCAGCAGCAAAGTGTTCAGCTCGCCTCGGTGGTCGTTGGAGAGCACCAAGTCCAGGCCCTCGATGATCGTGCGGGACACAAGCAGCCCGAGGTCGCGCTCGTTGAAGGCCAGCAACTCGTAGATGCCACCAGGTGCGCGGTGGCCTAGCTCGTAGTACGAGGACAAGGTGGGCTGCACGTCGAGGTCGAGCAGCAGTACACGCAGCCCCGCGTCCGCGGCAAGCCCGCCGAGGTTCGCGGCCGTGGTGGTCTTGCCGACGCCACCTTTGGTTGAAATGATGGATACGACCTGCATGGCGTTCTCCGTGTGAGGATGGGAAGTCCGCTGGAGAACGGGTCAGGCCCGGTTGTTGACGCGCTCGGCGATCCACTGATCGATCTCGATGGAGTCCCAACCGACCGCGCGCACGCCCAGGCGCAGCGCCTTCGGGAACAGGCCTTTGCGCATCAGGTTGTAGATGTGGGCGCGTTTGAAACCCGACTTGGTTTCGACTTCATCAAGCCGCAGGATGCGGCGCTCGCTTGCGGGCAGTGCAGGTGTTTGCGACATGGCGGTCACTCCTGAACGCTCAGTGGCGTTTGTTGGCGTGACCTCCATTCAATAGACATGGATGGGAAAAGACATTGCAAATGCAATCTCCGCGATTGCACATACAAGATGGAAAACCTCAGACTGTTGCGCTACGCAGCCGGCGTCTGGCCGTGGCGAACTTGCCGTTTAGCGTCCGCTCCGCGATCCCCATTGCGCCGCTGTGATGGGCGACCAATGCACTGACCACCGCCTCCTGCGTCTTGAAGCTGGAGTACGGCACGCCCGAAGGCGACTGGCCGAGCATCAGGTCCAGCATGCTGCCGATAATGTTCAGGTAGGTGGCTTCGGCGCGATCACTGATCAGGCACTGTGCGCCAGTAGAGGGCGCCATCTGCTTGAGAAGCGCCCCGTGCTTTTCCTGCAACTCATGCAGTTGGCGTTTGTACTGGTCCAAGGTGGACTTCAGGGCCAGGCGCTCGACTAGCATCGCCTGCCCAGTTTCCACCGAGATGAAGGGATGGGCGATGCGCTCGCTCCGGGAGAAGAGGAAGCACGGTCGTTGCTCGGGATAGTGCTGGCGCATCCAGCTCTTCAGATCGACGTGGCGCACCGTCAGATCAGGGGAGTCGATCAGCGCGGAATCGCGCGTCGTGATGCCGTTCCGTCCGAAGGGCAGTTCTCCATTGAGGATGCCGTCGAAGATGCGTTCGGTGCAAAGCCGCAGCTCGTCACAACGTGGACAGTCCAACGACTGCGGCAGGCGCCTTGGCGACGAAATCGAAGCCAGGATCACCTGCTCGTATCGCAGCAGCCCGGCCCAGCGGATGGACGCTTCGATCGGGCGATAGAACACCTTTGATGTTGGTGCATCATTCTTGTTCTCGTGCATGCTCCGTCTCCTTCCAGGAGAAGAACTACATGACCGACTCCTTTGTCGCCGACCTCATGGTCGGCCTGTCGCTTGTGTAGGAAGTGGGTCCCGAAGGCCGCTTCGTCATGTGGTTTGAATACTTCTCACCAGTTCGCGCAACTGGTAGTCGTCGTGTGTTCGATGTGCAAAAATCATCGATTAGAAGGTCGAGCATCGGGACGTAGGCTCGACAGCGACGCTCACGCTATCAGGGTCGTGAGAAGTTACGGTTTCTGCAAAACCGTCTAGGTATGACCTGATATGCCAGCGGTCTTAGGAAGCGCGAGGGGGCCGCAATCGTCGCCCAATGTCCAGCCGGACGCAGCAAACCCGCACCTGTCATGCTTGCCCCGTCATCCTGATATATCGATAAAGAATCGTGTGTGGGAACGCGGTGGCCAGCGTGAGCGTTCTTCCAAAGGAGCTTGGACAGAAGGTCGCCTGTGAGTTGTGGTGCTGGCGCTTCCAGGTGGCATCCGACTTGTGCCATCACCAGAACCATCTACCTGGGTTGTCTTCGCGATGATGGATGCGGGCAGACAACCGGGCGTGGGTGATGAGTTCGAGGCAGTCGCCTACGACGATGTACCGATCGTGGGTGTGGTGTGCTGAGTGCAGCTCTATGGACGTCCGTGGAACTCTTTGGACGAATTTGTTGCCGAGGACGAAAAACAAGGCTACAATTGAGGTCTTCGCTGGCCAGCCCAACGAAGAAAGTGTTTGGGAAACAACGACTTACTGTCCTAGTACACGTCTCGTTTCCCGCTCCAAGTAATGGGGAAGCCAAGCTTCCCTTTTTATTTGATGGACTTTCGGTCCTCGAATAAAAAATCTGTCGCTTGCCTCACGGCATTCGCACAGTCCGCTTTTGGCGCGATAGCAAAGCGGTTATGCAGCGGCCTGCAAAGCCGTTTAGGCCGGTTCGACTCCGGCTCGCGCCTCCAGGTAGAACGAGATAAAGCCCCGCTTCGGCGGGGCTTTTCTTTTTCTGCGTCCGGCTCGGAGGCGGGTGGGGCAGGTGCGGTAGCATGGCGCGATCAGCGGGCGTTCGAGTCCTGCACGAGACGCCGAGGCGATCGATGGCGAAACCAGGTGAAGCGAATTGACCACCACCGGGCTTGAAGTGAGAGCGGCGCGGCTAGCCGATTGCGCCGCAATCGCGAGGCTGCTGTGCCAGCTTGGATACGAGGCAACGCCCGCGCTGATTCACGAAAAATTGCAGTCGTTCGCCGACAAGCCAGGTGACCGGGTATGTGTGGCAACGATGGGCGGCGAGGTGGTCGGCAGCATCAGCCTGCACATCCTGCCGCTCTTTCATGCAGCCGGAAATCTCGGGCGCATCACGAGCATGGTCGTCGACGAGCGTCACAAGGGATGCGGAATTGGTGGTGCACTGATGGCGACTGCAGAACGTTGGTTCGAGAGCGGCCGATGCGTGAAGCTGGAGGTGACGAGCGGCGATCAACGCCCGGGTGCTCACCGTTTTTATGCGCATCATGGTTTCGTGCGAGACGGGCAGCGGCTCTCCCGGAAAATGCATCCGTAGCGCATGCCTAAAAGCAAAAGCCCGGTGTGAGCGGACTTTTTGGTTTCAGCGGTTGAAGCGCGATCCTCGAACGGGCTTCGGCTGTGCGATGCCGCTCGGTCGTCGCGCGCTTCGCTCAACCATCCACCGGCTGCGCCGGCGTGTCGAGCGTCAACTGATAGAACGCCGCGTCGAGCCACCGGCCGAACTTGAATCCCGCCTGCGTGATCGTGCCCGAGTGCACGAATCCCAGCTTCGTATGCAGTGCGATGCTTCCTGCGTTGGTTGCATCGATGCAGCCGACCACCACGTGCACCTGTGCTTCGCGCGCGCGCCGGACCACTTCGCGCAGCAGCACCTCGCCCAGCCCGCGGCCGCGCTGGTCACGATGCACGTACACGCTGTGTTCGACCGTGTACTTGAAGGCGGGAAACGCGCGGAACGTGCCCCAGCTCGCAAAGCCCAGCAGCGTGCCCGATGCATCCACCGCGCCGATGACCGGGAAGCCGCCCGCGCGCTTCGCCGCGAACCACGCAACCATCGCTTCCGGCGGACGCGGCTTGTAGTCGTACAGCGCGGTGGAGTTCGCGATCGCGTCGTTCAGGATCTCGAGAATGGCCGGTGCGTGCTCGGCCTCGCTGCAATCGATCAGGCGCACGTCGTCGCGCTGTTTCGGGGAATTCATACCGGCTCCTGTAGGCAATAAATCGGGCGTGCGCATTGCTGCTGCGACGACGCGCTCATCAGAGGTTCCGCACGCCGGCGGCAGCAGGCGCATCGCAGATCGCGACGACATAGCGGGCGGCATGCGGCGACGGATTGCTGAAAATCAGCGGCTGGTCGAGCCGCATGGCCAGGCAGTCGCCTTCGTTAAGTTCGTGAAGCGCGTCGCCGAACGTGACGTCGACGCGGCCGCTGATCACCCACACCTGCTGATGCAGCGCGCTTTCGCGTCCGCCGCTGTCGTACGCGACGCGCGCACCGGGCGGGAAATCCACCTCGACGAGCTGGATCGGCGATGGCCAGCCGGCCGGGGAGAGGTTGCGGCGCACATAGCCGGACGCGGGATCTCGCCATTCGGCCTGCTGCGCGCGGCGGGCCAGCGGCTGCGCGGGTGTGTCGTCCTGGTCGCCGCCGAACAGCCCGGCCAGCGACACGCCGAGCCCGGCCGCGAGCTTGTCGAGCACGACGGCCGTCGGGCTGGCCGAAGCGCGTTCGATGAGCGAGATCATCGAACGGCTGACGCCGGAGCGCGCGGCAAGCGCGTCGAGCGTGTAGCCTCGCACGGTGCGCAGGTCGCGTACGCGCCGGGCGATGCGTTCGTTGATGCCGGTGTCGTCGGCAACGGCGGTGGCTGATTCTTTCATGATGGATTTATTTTCCAGCAAACTGGAATTCGATGTCAACGGTATCGATCCCAGGCGGCTCGACGGAATTCGAACGGCTTGCCCGGCAGTCGTGCACGGCGTAATATACGAATCGACTACGTTTCGTTTAATTGGGGATATATGGGCATCATCAAGATTTCCGAGCACATGCACGAGCGGCTGCGCTCGACCAGCACGGCGCTGAGCCGCTCGATCAATGCGCAGGCCGAACACTGGCTGCGGGTCGGGATGCTGGCGGAACTCAATCCGGCGCTGTCCTATGGCGACATCTGCCGGATGCTGATCGAGGCCGAAGCACGGGGCGGTGAGACGGGGCCGGCGGAACCGGTCGAGCACGGCATCGAGCAGGTGGCGTAATGGCGAAACGAGAGATCCCGATCCGCGGTGCCGCGGAAATCGCCAAATCGCGCGAAGCCGCGAAGCTCGCGTCGCAGGTGCTGACGATGATCACCGAGCACGTGAAGCCGGGTGTCACCACCGACGAGCTGGACGTGCTCTGCCGCGAATACATCGTCGACGTGCTCGGCGCGATCCCGGCGAACATCGGCTACCACGGCTATCCGAAGACGCTGTGCACGTCGGTCAACCACGTGGTGTGCCACGGCATTCCGACGTCGCGGCCACTGCGCGACGGCGACATCGTGAACCTCGACATCGCGGTGATCAAGGACGGCTGGTTCGGCGATACGAGCCGCATGTATTTCGTCGGCGAACCGAACGAGCTCGCACGACGCCTCGTCGCGACGACCTATGAGGCGATGCACGCGGGCATTCGCGCGGTGCGTCCGGGTGCGACGCTCGGCGACGTCGGCTACGCGATCCAGCAGGTCGCGCATCGCGAAGGCTTCAGCGTGGTTCGCGAATACTGCGGGCACGGCATCGGCGATGTCTATCACGACGAGCCGCAGGTGCTTCACTACGGCCGTCCGGGCACCGGCGTGCCGCTCCGGCCGGGGATGATCTTCACGATCGAGCCGATGCTCAACGCGGGCAAGCGCGACACGCGCATGCTGGCGGACGGCTGGACGGTCGTCACGAAGGACCATTCGCTGTCGGCCCAGTGGGAGCACATGGTCGTCGTGACGGAAGCCGGGTTCGAGGTGCTGACCGAGGACGCGAAGCCGCAGGCGTTCCCGGCGCTGTCGGGCACGCACGCCGCCTGATACCTGCAGTGCGCCACGAAGGGTGGTGCGGTGGCACAGTGGAACGGGCCCCTTTGCGGAGCCCGTTTCGTTTTCGTTCGAGGTTGCGCGGTGCGCGCGATTTACGCGCGAACGCGGCGACCGGTTGTTCGGTGGAGGCGCGCGGCCAGGCCGCCGCTCAACCGCGCGCCTTCTGCCATGCGTGTTCGACGAACACGCGGCACAGCGCTTCCATCCCCTTGCGGTCTTCGTCGTCGAAGCGCGCGGCGACCGGGCTGTCGACGTCCCACACGCCGATCAGCGTGCCGTCGGCGGCCACCAGTGGCACGACGATTTCCGACTCCGATGCGGCGTCGCACGCGATATGGCCGGGGAAGTCATGCACGTCGCGCACGACCTGCGTCTCGCGCGTCTGCGCGGCCGTGCCGCACACGCCCTTGCCGAGCGCGATCCGCACGCAGGCGGGCTTGCCCTGGAACGGCCCGACCACGAGTTCCGTCCCGTCGAAGAAGTAGAAGCCGGCCCAGTTGAGACGGTCGAGCGAGTGGTAGACCAGCGCGGAGAAGTTGGCCGCGTTCGCGGTCAGGTCGCGTTCGGATTCGACGAGCGCGCGAGCTTGCTCGACGAGCGTCGCGTATTGATCGGCCTTGGAGGCGTTGGGGTCGTTGGACAGCGTGAACATGGCGGGAAAGCGATCAGGGTTGTGAAATGCGCGATGCGCGTACCGCAGTCTACGGCACGCGCGCCGGGTTTGCAGCGGCCGGTCACGCGTGAAGCGGCGCGCTCAATCGGGTTCGAGTTCGGCAAACCGCTCCGCGAGAAAATCCAGCAGGGCACGCACCGCGGGCAGCAACCCCCGGCGCGACGCGAACACCGCGTGCACGATTTCGCGGCGCGGCGCCCAGTCGGGCAGCACGATCACCAGCTCGCCGCGCGCGACCTCATCGCGCACCATCATCGTCGGCAACTGCACGATGCCGACGCCTGCCACGGCGGCCGCGCGCAGCGCGAGCATGCCGCCCGTCACGAAGCGCGGCTGGTGATGAATTTCCGCGTGAGCGCCGTCGGGCCCGCGCAGCCGCCACACGTGCGCGGACTGAGGGGCGCCGTGATCGAGGCTCGGCAGGCGCGCGAGATCGGCAGGAACGGCCGGGGCACCCTGCTCGCGCAGCAGAGCCGGGCTTGCGACGAGGCACTGGCCGCGCTCGGCCAGCACGCGCAGCGCGAGATCGCTGTCTTCGAGCGGCGGCGGGCGCACGCGGATCGCGACGTCGATCCCTTCGCCGACCACGTCGACGCGCCGGTTGGTTGCTTCCAGATGAATCTCGACGCGCGGGCACGCGACCATGAACGCGGCGATCATCGTGCCGACCAGCGAATCGAGCAGCACGATCGGGCAACTGACGCGCACGATGCCGCGCGGCTCCTCGTGCAGCAGCGCGATCGCTTCGTCGGCGGCATCGGCCTCGACGAGCATCGCGCGGCAATGCGCGTAATAGGTCTGGCCGACGTCGGTAACCGTGAAGCGGCGCGTCGAGCGCTGGATCAGCCGCATCCCGAGCCGCGCCTCGAGCAGCGCGATGCGGCGGCTCAGCTTCGATTTCGGCATGTCCAGCGCCCGCCCGGCCGGTGCGAAGCCGCCGTGTTCGACGACCTGCACGAAGTAGTAGAGATCGTTCAGATCCCGCGCTTTATCGTTCATGAAATGGAACGCTGAGTGCGATTTTGGCAGTCTACCGGATCGATCGTTCCACCACTATATTTCTACCCAGGATGCGAAACACGTGTTTCGCCGCAATTCGGAGAAGGCAATGAAGAAGATCCAGGGTGTGTACAGTGCGCCGCGCGGCCATTGGGTCGGCGACGGTTTCCCGGTGCGTTCGATGTTCAGCTACCAGTCCCACGGCGCGCACCTGAGCCCGTTCCTGCTCCTCGACTACGCCGGCCCGACCACGTTCGAGCCGGGTTCGGTCTCGGCGCCGCGCGGTGTCGGCCAGCATCCGCACCGCGGGTTCGAAACGGTGACGATCGTCTATGACGGCGAGGTCGCGCACCGCGACTCGACCGGCGCGGGCGGCGTGATCGGCCCGGGCGACGTGCAGTGGATGACGGCTGCGAGCGGGATCCTGCATGAGGAATTCCACTCGGAAGGATTCACGCAGCGGGGCGGCCCGCTCGAGATGGTGCAGCTGTGGGTGAACCTGCCCGCCGCGGACAAGATGGGCGCGCCCGGCTACCAGACGCTGCTGAACGCCGACATCCCCGTGGTCGAGCTGCCGGACGGCGCGGGGCGTGCGCGGATCATCGCGGGTGAACTCGACGGGCGGCGCGGCCCGGCCCGCACGCATACGCCGATCGACGTATGGGACGTGCGGCTCGTGGCCGGCGGCCACGCGCGGTTCCCGGTCGCCGAAGGACGTACGCTCGCGGTGGTCGTGCTGAGCGGTACCGTGCAGGTGAACGGCGAGACGGTCGCCCGCGAAGCGCAGTTCGTGCAGCTCGGACGCGACGGCCGCGACGTCGAGATCGAAGCGAACGGCGACGCGAAGCTGCTGATCCTGAGCGGCGAACCGATCGACGAACCCGTCGTCGGCTACGGGCCGTTCGTGATGAACTCGCAAGCGGAGATCCGTACCGCGATCGAGGACTTCAACAGCGGCCGCTTCGGCCAGATGCCGGCATGACGGACAGGCCCCGCGCAATGCGGGGCCTTTTTTTGCGCGCGGACGGTCGGTCGCGCGGCGAGGGTGCTTCGAGGCATAATCGTCGATTGCCGCGCGCCGGCCGGCGCGCCCGAATCAGGACCGACCATGAACGCATCCGCTGCATCCCCGAGCGCCGCCGATCTCGACTGGCGCTGGAAATCCTTCGACGCGCTGACGGCGCGCGAAGTCTATTCGATCCTCGAAGCACGCAGCGCGGTGTTCGTCGTCGAGCAGAACTGCGTGTATCGCGACATCGACGACGCGGACCAGGCCGCATGGCACCTGGCGGCCTTCGATCCGGCCGGTCGCGTGGCCGGCTATCTGCGCGTGCTGCTGCCCGATGCGCAGAACACCGACGTACGCATCGGCCGCGTGCTGACGACCGCCGCGTTTCGCGGCGCAGGCCTCGGCAACGAACTGCTGTCGCGCGCGCTCGAGCAGATCCGCGCGCAGTGGCCGGATACGCCGGTGAGCCTGCATGCGCAGGCCCACTTGCAGCGTTTTTACGGGGCATTCGGCTTTGCGCCGAGTTCGGAAGTGCACGACGAGGACGGCATCCCGCACGTGTGGATGAGCAGCGCACGCGCGTAGTGCGCGACCCGCCGCGCAGCAGCAGTCAGTGCGCGGCGTGCGCCACCGGCGGCTGGTCCGCGCGCTGCGCGGCCCGTTCATCGATCAGGCGGCCGCGCGCGGACAGCCGCAGCCAGTGCCGCAGCGCGATCAGCGCGCCGATCACGCTCATCATCGAGCCGGGAATCCACAGCAGCAGGCCGCCGATCTGCTGGTCGCGCAGCGGGCTCAGCCACGTGAATGCACGGCCGCAGATCGAATAGATCGGATACAGCTCGTGCGGCGTGAAGAAGATCAGCGCGCCGAGCGCGATCTGCGGCGGGATCGCCGCGACGACGATCAGGATCCGGCGGCCCGGCGACAACCGTGCGGGCGGCGCGGGACGTGGATCGACGACGAGCCACCAGAACAGCAGCCCGTCGATCACCATGCTCCAGTTCATCACGCGATAGAGACGCCAGTCGAGCATCGCGATGAAGTGAATCGGCGACAGCAGCCAGAAATAGATCAGCCCGACGAACAGCACGACCGCGACGACGGGATGGAACACCAGGTTGAGCGTCGCGCGCACGGGCGCCCACGCGAGCGCGGGGCGCACGAAACGCTGCCGCCAGCGGAACGGAATGCCCGCGCGAATCGCCGCGCCCGGATACGACAGCGCGATGAAGAACGGCCCGAGGTGGTGCAGCACCAGATGCTGCGCGCGGTGCAGGAAGAACTCGTGCTCGAAGAAATAGTCGAGCCGCGTATGCAGCGCGATGTAGAGCGCCGTCAGCCCGAACCAGAACGAGAATTGCCGCAGCGGCGACACCTTCGCCTTCTTCACGCCGCGTGCGAACAGCACGGCGGCGGTCAGTACCGCGATCACCACGGTGGGCGACGGTTCCCACGGATCGAGCCAGTACAGGACGTTCATTGCGCGCGCATCACTTCGCCTGGGCCGGCGACTTCACGGCGAACGGCGCATCGACCGTTTCTCCGTCGGAGAACTTCAGGCGCAGGTGCACGGTGTCGCCCGGCTTGATCGCGTGCTTCGGCTCCTCGAGCATGAAGTGATAGCCGCCCGGCGCGATGTCGACCTTGCGGCGCGCGGGGATCGTCAGCTTGTCGACCATTTCCATTTTCTGCGTCGAACCGTTCGAGACGGTCTGGTGCAGCATCGCCATCCCGTAGTCGGGGCTGTCGACGTCGATGAGATCGACCGGCTTGTCGCTCGTGTTCACGAGCGTCACGTAGCCGCCGGCCGGCAGCTTGTTCGGCAGCCAGCGCACCCACGCGTTCTGCGCGGTGATCGCGCCGGCGGCATACGCGTGGGCGCCTGCGCACAGCGCGGCGAGGAGGGCGAGCGTCTTGAGGGTCGTTTTCGTTTTCATGTCGGGATGAATTCAGGTAGTGGAGGCGGTGTCGATGATCCGGCGCACATCGGCGGCGATGGCGTCGGGCGAGTCGCGGTCGGTCGCAAGCAGGCGGGCGCGGCCGCTCGCGTCGAAGATGTAGACGGCCGAGCTGTGCGTGACTTCGTAGCCGCCGGACGGATCGCGCTTCTCCATCTGGTATGCGACGCGATAGCGCTTCGCGAGCGATTCGATCTGGCGATCGGTGCCGGTCAGGCCGCGTGCATGCGCGGCGTCGAATGCGGCGACATACGATTGCATTGCCTGCGGCGTGTCGCGCGCAGGGTCGACCGAGACGAACAGGATGCGCACGTTGCTTGCCTTCGGGCCGAGCTTCGCCAGCACCTCCATCAGCCGCGCCATCGTTTCGGGACAGACATCGGGGCAGTGCGTATAGCCGAAGTAGACGAGCGAGACCTGGCCGTGGAATGCATCGGCGTCGACGGGGTGGCCGTCGCCGCCCGTCAGCGTGAACGACAGGTCGGGCAGGTGGCCGGTGACGTTGGTCAGGTTCCAGCGCGGCTCGTCGTGCGTGCACGCGGCGAGCGCCACGGCGGCGGCGAGGGCTGCGGCCGTGCGGATGAAGCGGGAGACGCGCCGGTTCGGCGCAGTGCGGGCAGACGACATCCTGGGGCTCGATCGGACGGAAGGTTGACCGGCCGGCGCGGTGCCATGCGTCGCGCGGCAGGCGGTTGCGACTGTAGCGCAATTCGCGCGCCCGCGTCCTTTCGAAACCCGTACGCCGCGGGCGAGCGGGGCAATATGTCGCAGTTGACGCAGGCGGCAGCGCCATGCCGGCGCCGCGCCGGTTTCGCCCATCTCGATGCGCAGGCGCGGTAAGATGCGCACAATTCCATTCGCGCAGCGGCCGCCCGGCGTTTGCCGGCCGACCCTCACACTATCGAGTCGATGCAATCCGTTCCGGCTTCCCTGTCCCTGACCGACACCGCGTTCTTCTTCGACTTCGACGGCACGCTCGTCGAACTGGCGCCGACGCCCGACAGCATTCATGTTCCGCCGTCGCTGCTGACGCTGCTCGACGAGCTGCAGCGCCGCTCGCACGGCGCGGTCGCGATCGTGTCCGGGCGCGGCATCGACAATATCGACACGTTCCTGAAGATGCCCGGCATGCCGATCGCCGGCCTGCACGGCGCGGAGCGCCGCGATGCGAACGGCGACACGCAGCGCATCGGCTTCAACGACGAACGCCTGCTGCGCATCGAGCGCGAGCTGGCGGCCGTCGTCGACCGTCATCCGGGCATGCTGCTCGAAATCAAGGGCGCGGCCGTCGCGCTGCACTATCGCAACGCGCCCGAGCGCGAGGCGGCGGCGCGCGCGGCCACCGAGCGCCTCGTCGCCGACTATGCCGATGCGTATGTGCTGCAGCCGGGCAAGATGGTGTTCGAGATCAAGCCGAAAGGAGTCGACAAGGGGCGCGCGCTCGCTGCGTTCCTCGACGAGCCGCCGTTTGCCGGCCGTGTGCCGGTGTTCGCGGGCGACGACCTGACCGACGAGAAGGGCTTCGCGGTGGTCAACGCGCGCGGCGGGCTGTCGATCAAGGTCGGCGCGGGCGAGACGTCCGCCCGCACGCGGCTCGATTCGGTCGACGCGCTGCATGAGCAGATCGCGCGCTGGCTCGGTGCGGAGCAGCCGGACGCATGAGTCGCCTCATCATTGTTTCAAACCGCGTCGCGCCGATTTCGGAAGGCGAACCGGCGGCGGGCGGTCTCGCGATCGGCGTCTACGATGCGCTGAAGGAGACGGGCGGCATGTGGTTCGGCTGGAGCGGCGAGGTCGTCGCGTCCGGCGCGCCGCAGATCCGCGTCGAGGAGCACGGGCCGGTCACGTTCGCCACCATCGGCCTGTCGCGGCGCGACTACGACCAGTATTACCGCGGCTTCTCGAACGCGACGCTGTGGCCGGCGTTTCACTACCGCACCGACCTGATCCAGTACGACCGTCACGAGTTCGAAGGCTACAGCCGCGTGAACGTGTGGCTCGCCCAGCAGCTCGTGCCGCTGCTGCAGGACGACGACGTGATCTGGGTGCACGACTATCACCTGATCCCGTTCGCGCGCGCACTGCGCGCGGCCGGCGTGAAGAACCGCATCGGCTTCTTCCTGCACATCCCGTTTCCGGCTGCGCAGGTGCTCGTCAGCGTGCCGCCGCATCGCGACCTCGTCGAGTCGCTGTGCGCGTTCGACCTGCTCGGCTTCCAGACCGAACCCGACCTGCGCGCATTCTGCGACTACATCGAATCGGAGGCGGACGGCGCGATCGAGCGCGACGGCCACCTGGCGACGGTGCGAGCATTCGGCCGGACGCTGCGCGCGGCCGCGTATCCGATCGGCGTGCATCCGGACGAGATCGCGTCGCTCGCGCAGGCCGGCGAGCACGGCAAGGCGGTGCGCACGCTCGCGACCTCGCTGCGCGGCCGCAAGCTGATCATGAGCGTCGACCGGCTCGATTACTCGAAGGGGCTCGTCGAGCGCTTCCGTGCGTTCGAGAAGCTGCTCGAGCACGAGCCGTCGCATCGCAATCGCGTGTCGTTCCTGCAGATCGCGCCGTCGACCCGCGCGGAGCTGCGCGCGTACCAGGACATCCGCCTGCAGCTCGAAGGGGAGTCGGGGCGCATCAACGGGCGCTTCGCCGAGCTCGACTGGGCGCCGATCCTCTATATCCATCGCCAGTACGACCGCCAGCTGCTTGCCGCGCTGTACCGGCTCGCGCGGGTCGGCTACGTGACGCCGCTGCGCGACGGGATGAACCTCGTCGCGAAGGAGTACGTATCCGCGCAGAACCCGGAGGATCCGGGCGTGCTCGTGCTGTCGCGCTTCGCGGGCGCCGCACGCGAGCTGACGGGAGCGCTGATCGTCAATCCGATCGATATCGACGGGATGGCCGATGCGCTGTCGCAGGCGCTGACGATGCCGCTCGCCGAACGGCGTGCGCGTTATACGGACATGATCGCGCAGCTTCGCGAGAACAACGTGTCGGTGTGGCGCGACAACTTCCTGCGCGATCTGCAGCACGCGTAACCGACGGTTCATCGAGCAATGAAAAAGCCGCAGTGCGTCGCGCACTGCGGCTTTTTTGTCGCCTGCGGGCCGGTGTGTCAGGCCACGCGTTCGCCGGTCGGCGTGCTGCCGTCGGGGGCCGGGTGGTGGCGGCCGTGCTGTTTGGCGAGCAGGTCGCGGTACAGGCCGGGGCGGTTGCGCAGCACGTCGGGCGCGCCGTCGTCGATCACCTTGCCGTTGTTCATCACGATGATCCGGTCGAAGTTGCGCAGCGTCGACAGGCGGTGGGCGATCGCGATCACCGTGCGGCCGACCATCAGGCGGTCGAGCGCGCTCTGGATCGCTTCCTCGGACGCGCTGTCGAGTGCGGACGTCGCTTCGTCGAGCAGCAGGATCGGCGCATCCTTCAGGATCGCGCGCGCGATCGCGATACGCTGGCGCTGGCCGCCCGACAGCTTGACGCCGCGGTCGCCGACGATCGTGTCATAGCCTTCCGGCATCGCTTCGATGAATTCCGCGCAGCGGGCGTCGCGCGCGGCGGCGAGCACTTCGTCACGGGTCGCTTCGGGGCGACCGTACGCGATATTGTCGTAGATCGTCCGGTGCAGCAGCGAGATGTCCTGCGGCACGAGCGCGATCGCCTGGCGCAGGCTGTCCTGCGTGATCGTCTTCACGTCCTGGCCGTCGACCTTCACGGCGCCGTCCTGCGTGTCGTAGAAGCGCTGCAGCAGCGCGAGCACGGTCGACTTGCCGGCGCCCGACTTGCCGATCAGGCCGACGCGCTGGCCCGGCTCGATATGGAGGTCGAAGTGGTCGAGGATCGCGCGGCGGTGCGGATACGCGAACGTCACGCGCTCGAAATCGACGCGGCCGCCCTTGGCCGACAGCGGTTGCGCGTCGGAGCGGTCAGGCATCCCGTGCGGCTCGAGCAGCGTTTTCACCGCTTCGGACAGGCGCGCGATGTGCTGCGTGACGTCGACGAGCGCGACCGCGAGATCGCGCGTGCCGTGCAGGATCGTGAAGCCGAGCGAGCTGACGAGCACGATGTCGCCCGACGTCGCGCGGCCCTGGTCCCACAGCCACAGGGCCCAGCCGAGCAGGCCGGCGGACAGCATCGCGGTGATCACCGCGTGCAGCAGGCGCAGCTTCTCGAGATAGAGCAGGCTCTGCTGGCGCGCATCCATCTCGGCCTTGACCGTTGCGCCGAAGCGCTTCTGTTCGCGCAGCGTCATCCCGAACGCGCGCACGAGGCCCATGTTGCCGATCACGTCGACGAGCTCGCCGTCGACCGCCGCGGCCTTCGCCGCAAACGCGTGGTGGCGCGCCGAGCCGCGTCCGGCCAGCTTGAACAGCACGACGGAGAGCACTGCGGAGCAGCCGAGCAGGCCGGCGGCCATCATCGGATTGACGACGATGATCATCAGGATCGCGCCCATCACCGCGATGCACGGCGGCAGCACGTTCCACGCCATCGTGTTCTCCGACGTGTAGACGGCGTTCGACGTGGCCGTGATGCGGCTCGCGAGCGTGCCGGGCTGCTTTTCCGCGTAGTAGGTGGGCGAATGGCCGATCAGGTACTGGAACAGGTCGCGCCGCAGATCGCCGGTGACCGCGACGAACGTGTGCGCGGCGAACCAGCCGCCGACGCGCCACAGCAGGTTGTCGGCCGCGATCAGCCCGACGAGCAGCGCGAACGCGCTCCACAGCGGGCCGGGGTGATGCCGCCCGGTCGCCAGCACGTCGATCAGGTGCTTGATCGCGTATTGCGAGCCGAGCGCGCAGCCAACGGCGGCCAGCACGCTGCAGAGCACGATCAGGTGGGCGACAGGATGCAGGCGGATGTAGCGGAACAGGAACGCAATCGGTCGATGCGCGTAGCTCGACAGCTTCGCGTTGTGGGCGTTGCGCTGGGCAGGGGTGAGAGATTCCAAAATATGCGTGCGGTGATTCGGTGAGTGAGCGTGGCGGCTGGGTCGCAGGCCGGCGTTCGCCCGGACTGAATA
The DNA here is from genome assembly GCF_005502655.1 of Burkholderia sp. 4NA327C6. Taxonomy (NCBI): domain Bacteria; kingdom Pseudomonadati; phylum Pseudomonadota; class Betaproteobacteria; order Burkholderiales; family Burkholderiaceae; genus Burkholderia; species Burkholderia sp. 4NA327C6. Next base: position 66,268 of record NZ_SCNZ01000043.1, read on the forward strand.
ATCCGGCATTGTAAACAAGCCCGCGTGTCGCGCTGCGCGAATCTTGCCTTGGCCAGGGGCTCGCGGTCGATTTTGAGATAAAATCCGGCATCCCGTCCTGCCTCATGTGCCGGAATCACGCTGCCGGCGGTCACGGGGTCAAGGAATGCCAAAAGGGCCTTCCACTCTAGAACGGACACCCAAGTCCGCGGGTTGCAAAGTGTTGCACCTTTGTAACAAAGTAAAGTGTTTGAAATGTTGTGCGCCGTATCGGGATTAACCCTAGATAATCGGCTCCGGGTTCGATTCCAGGTTTTTTACGAACCCCTGTCAACGGGTCTTCGTTTCAAACGTTCTATGCCTGTCGCGTCGCCGACGCTCCTTGAGCAGCGCGGGTTTGACGCCCCCGGCAGGCTGATTCGTCCGATCTTCGGACGACACGCATCCAGCCCGGACCGCCGGCAGGTTGCCGACCCATACCTGGTTTTTAGCCGATTTTTTAGGAGTTACGCATGCGAATCGCCCAAATCGCTCCGTTGCACGAAGCGGTGCCCCCGAAACTGTACGGTGGTACCGAGCGAGTGGTGTCCTACCTCACCGAAGCGCTCGTCGAGATGGGGCATGACGTCACGCTCTTCGCGAGCGGCGATTCGCAAACCTCCGCGAAGCTCGAAGCCTGCTGGCCGCAGGCGCTGCGCCTCGACCCGACGATCCGCGACGTGATGGCTCCGCACATGCTGCTCCTCGAGCAGGTGCGCCGCCGCGCGGAAGAGTTCGATGTCCTGCACTGCCACATCGACTACTACCCGTTCTCGCTGTTCTCGCGCCAGCCGGTCCCGCATCTGACGACGATGCACGGCCGTCTCGACCTGCCGGAACTGCAGCCGATCTTCAACGCATTCAGCGACGTGCCGGTCGTGTCGATCTCCGACAACCAGCGCATCCCGCTGCCGCAGGCGAACTGGCTGTCGACCGTCTACCATGGCCTGCCGGAAAACCTGCTGACGCCGATCCCGAACGTGAAGCCGAGCTACCTCGCGTTCCTGGGCCGCATCTCGCCCGAGAAGCGCGTCGACACGGCGATCCGCATCGCCGAGCAGGCCGGCCTGCCGATCAAGATCGCCGCGAAGCTCGACAAGGCTGACCGCGCGTACTACGAAGAGAAGATCAAGCCGCTGTTCGCGCTGCCGCACGTCGAGTACATCGGCGAAATCAGCGAGTCCGAAAAGACCGAATTCCTCGGCAACGCGCACGCGCTGCTGTTCCCGATCGACTGGCCGGAGCCCTTCGGCCTGGTGATGATCGAGGCGATGGCTTGCGGCACGCCGGTGATCGCGTTCAAGCGCGGCTCGGTGCCGGAAGTGATCGACAACGGCGTGTCGGGCTTCGTCGTCGAAGACGAGCTGTCGGCGGTTGCCGCGCTCAAGCGCCTCGATACGCTGCCGCGCGAGAAGGTCCGCGCTGCATTCGAAGCCCGCTTCTCGTCGAAGGTGATGGCGCAGAACTACGTGAAGGGCTACGAGGAACTGCTGCGCCAGAAGCGCCGCACGGTGCTCCGCGAAGTCAACGCAAGCTGATTGCGGGCCGCCGCCGCGCTGCGGCGCGCGGCTTGCCAACGACGCCCCGTCCGGGTTCCCGGCGGGGCGTTGTCACATCCGCGGCGCGGATCTGTTGTATTCTCGCCGCGCCTGACGCCGCGAACGGCCCCCGAAGCGGCCCGGCAGGGCATCCGTCCGTCTGTCCAGACGGTAATGTCCCTATAATGGCCGTGCCGTGAAATCCGGCCCCGCACGAATATCCAGAGGAGAGCAGTCTTGGCGAGAACGAAATCCACGCGCGCAGCGCCGGCCCCCGGCGCCGGTGTGATCTTCGCGTTGCGTGCGATCGGTCTCGTGCTGCTCGCGCGCTGGCTGTTCTCGATGTCCCAGATGGGCTATCGCTCGTCGCTGTCGGCGATGGTGTCGTCGCCCTGGGCCTTCGTCTACCTCCTGCTGATCTTCCTGTTGCTCGCGCTGCCGGGCGCCGTCGCGCGCGCCGAACGGCCGTTCCATCCGCTGCCGCAGTGGCTGCGCCAGGCACTGCGCGTCTTTGCGCTGATCGGTTTCCTGTTCGCCGTGTGGTCGATCGGCATGTTCGTCTGGGTGGACGGCTGGCGCCTCGCGCTGCATGCGGTGACGGCGACCAACGGCTGGCTCGTCGCCGCACCGGCGCTTTATGCGGCGATCGTGTGGATCTGCCGCCCGCGGCCGCTGTGGCGAACCAACGTGGCTGCCCGCCGCTTCGCGGTCGGCCGTTATGCGATTTCGCTCGACGTGCTGACGCGCACTGCGATCGTGTGGATGGAAAGCCGCAAGGTCGGCCAGTACGATGCGCGCGAACTGTCGGTGCGCTGGCCCGGCCGGGCGGCGCCTGCCGCAGGCGAGGGTGCAGCGGACGCACAGCCGGCCGTCGTGCCGCCGCGCCGCGGCAGCTTCTTCAATCGACCGAAGGTCGAACTGCTGTGGGATTCGCCGGCGGCCGTCGGCCATAACCGGCAGATCGTCATGCGTGCGCCGCTCGCGACCGAAGGCGACCGCGTCGCGGTGCTCGCGCTCGACGCCGCGCTCAAACAGCTCGTCTGACAAGTCCCGCGCACGGCAGGCGGGCGACAAGGAGGCGTGATGATCGTCCGCTGGTTGCTGGCTGCCATTCACCTGAGTGCGTTCGGCGTCGCGTTTGCCGCGATCGCGGGGCGTAACCGCGCGTTGCGCCGGCTCGTCGCGTCGGCGCAGGCGGCCGATTTGCCCGGCGTATTCAAGGCGGATGCCGCGTGGGGGTTATCGGCGCTCGTGCTGATCGCGACGGGCCTGATGCGCGCGTTCGGCGGTTTCGAGAAGGGCTCCGCGTATTACCTGCACGAACCGCTCTTTCACCTGAAGATGACCGCGCTCGTGCTGATCCTGCTGCTCGAGGTCGTGCCGATGCTCGGACTGATCCGGTGGCGTGCCGCCGCGCGGCAGCATCAGATGCCCGATCTGGGCCGTGCGCGCACCTATGTGCGGATCGGCCATTGGCAGGCGGTGCTGGTGATCGTCATCGTGTTCGCCGCGTCGGGGATGGCGCGGGGGATTGGGCCGGCCGGGTAGGTGCGGCCGGCTAGGCCTGGCCGGGTAGGTGCGGCCGGCTAGGCCTGCCCGGGCAGGTGCGGCCCAGGGCTCGACCGGGCGACTCTGCCGCCCGGTCCGTCCCGCACTCAGCGCACGAGGCAGGGGCGCTTGTTGTTGAAGGTCCACCCCGGAATCAAATACTGCATCGCCGCCGCGTCGTCGCGGGCACCGAGCCCGTGCTGCTTGTACAGCTCGTGCGCGACCGCGACGGCATCCATGTCGATATCGATGCCGAGCCCCGGCCGCTTCGGCACCTCGACCAGCCCGTTCTCGATCTTCAGCGGTTCGCGCGTCAGCCGCTCGCCGTCCTGCCAGATCCAGTGCGTGTCGATCGCGGTGACCTGGCCCGGCGCGGCGGCCGCGACGTGCGTGAACATCGCGAGCGACACGTCGAAGTGGTTGTTCGAATGCGAGCCCCACGTAAGGCCCCAGTCGCGGCACATCTGCGCGACGCGCACCGAACCCTGCATCGTCCAGAAGTGCGGATCGGCGAGCGGGATGTCGACGGCCTGCAGCTGCACCGCGTGACCCATTTGCCGCCAGTCGGTCGCAATCATGTTGGTGGCCGTCGGCAGCCCCGTCGCGCGGCGGAATTCGGCCATCACCTCGCGGCCCGAGTAGCCGTTCTCCGCGCCGCACGGATCTTCCGCGTACGCGAGCACATGATGCTGGTCGCGGCACAGCCGCACGGCCTCGTCGAGCGACCACGCACCGTTCGGGTCGAGCGTCACGCGCGCGTCGGGGAAGCGCTCGGCGAGCGCCGTCACGGCCTCGATCTCGCTCGCGCCTTCGAATACGCCGCCCTTCAGCTTGAAGTCGTTGAAGCCGTAGCGCGCATGTGCTGCCTCGGCTAGCCGCACGACAGCTTCGGGCGTCAGCGCGGCTTCGTCGCGCACGCGCGTCCAGTCGTCGGTCGCGCCGCTGCCGTCGCGGTAGGCGAGCGCGGTCTTCGTGCGGTCACCGATGTAGAACAGGTAGCCCAGCATTTCGACGCGCTCGCGCTGCTGGCCCTCGCCGAGCAGCGCGGCGACCGGCACGCCGAGATGCTGGCCGAGCAGGTCGAGCAGCGCGGCTTCGAGCGCGGTGACCGCGTGGATCGTCGTGCGCAGGTCGAAGGTTTGCAGCCCGCGGCCGCTCGCGTCGCGGTCGGCGAAGGTGCGCCGCACGTCGTTGAGCACCGCGTGGTAATTGCCGACCGGCTGGCCGACGACGAGCGCGCGCGCATCGTCGAGCGTGCGGCGGATGCTTTCGCCGCCCGGGACTTCGCCGACGCCGGTGCGGCCCGCGCTGTCCTTCAGGATCACGAGGTTGCGGGTGAAGAACGGGCCGTGTGCGCCGCTCAGGTTGAGCAGCATGCTGTCGTGGCCGGCGACCGGAATCGCTTGCAGGTCGACGATACGCGGCGTGTCGTGGGAGGGCGAGGCAGTGACGGCGTTCATGGGCGGCGATGGCGAAAGGGTGGGCAATGCCGTGCGGCAAATGCTTTGCCGCGCGCGACGGGAGGTGCGATCATTCGACAACCGACGTGCGCGGCGCGCAAGCCCCGCAGGTCGACGCAACCCGAAACGGGGTGGGAGCGACAACCTGACCAGCGGAGCGCGGAACGCGAACGCTGGCTGATCGTAAAGCATGGGACCGGGCGACGCAGGAATGCTCGCTTGAGTCGAAAGGAGATCCGTGTTTCGATCATCAGTCGTCGGATGACTTGTGACGCAGTATAATGAATCATCGGCTTTCGCTCAAACCCCGCGTAAACCCTCGGCCCACATTACGATCATTCAAAAAGGAACCGGCCTCATGTCCGTGCCTACGCTTCCCGCAGCGCCGCGCCGTCGCGCACGCAGCCTCGCACAAGATGTCGTCGACGCGCTGACCGCGCAGATCGAAAACGGCGCGCTGCGTCCCGGCGACAAGCTGCCGACCGAAACCGAAGTCATGGCGGCGCAGGGCGTGAGCCGGACGGTCGTGCGCGAGGCGATCTCGCGGATGCAGGCGAGCGGCCTCATCGAGACGCGCCACGGCATCGGCAGCTTCGTGCTGGAGCCGTCGCGCCGCCAGACGCTCGGCATCGACCCGGCGACGATCACGACGCTGCGCGACGTGCTCGCGGTGCTGGAACTGCGCATCAGCCTCGAGAGCGAATGCGCGAGCCTTGCCGCGCAACGCGCGAACGATACCGACCTGGCCGCGCTGCGGCGCGCGCTCGACGCGATCGCATCGGGGGCGGGCGGCGGCCGCGACACGGCGCAGCTCGACTTCCAGTTCCACCTGCAGATCGCGCAGTCCACCGGCAACCGCTATTTCGTCGACATCATGACGCAGCTCGGCACGTCGATCATCCCGCGCACGCGCGTGAATTCGGCCCGCTTTGCCGGCGACGATCTGGAGCGCTACGTCGGCCGGCTGAACCACGAGCACGAGGATATCTACGAGGCGATCGCGCGCCACGACCCGGAAGCGGCGCGCGCCGCGATGCGCACGCATCTCACCAACAGCCGCGAGCGGCTGCGCCGCGCGCACGAGGCGGCCGAGGCCGAGGCCGGCTGACGCATCGGGCCGCGCGGCCCGCCGTGCCGCCGGCCCGGTCGAATCGCCGCAACATCAGTCGTCATACAAGATCGATATCCATTCATCGATCACCGGGGCCGGGCGGCGTTGCCGCCGCCGGCCGCCGGCACCTCCGATCAGCCTCCCTTCGTCGTGATCGTCTTCCACGCGCCGTTCTTCACCTGGTACAGCGTCGACATCCCGCTCTTCAGCGAGCCGTCGTTCGCGAACGAGATGCGGCCGGTGACACCTTCGAAGTCGATCTTCTTCAGCGCCGGGCGATAGACCTTCGGGTCGATCGAGCCGGCCGCCTGCATCGCCTTGATCGCCGCCCACGCCGCGTCGTAGCCGAACTGCGCGTACGACAGCACGTCGACGCCGAAGCGCTTCTTGAAACGCTGTTCGAAATCCTTTCCTTGCGGCAACTCGTCGAGCGGCCGGCCGTATTCCCACGCCATCGCGCCTTCGGCGGCCGGGCCCGCGATCTTGATGAACTCGTTGTCCTTCACGCCGCCGCCGCCGACGAACTGCGCGTTCAGCCCGAGCTGGCGCATCTGCTTGATGAAGTTCGCGGCGAGCGAATCGAGGCCGCCGAAGAAGATCAGGTCGGGGTTCTTCGCCTTCAGGCTCGTGATCTGCGCGCGGAAGTCGACCGCCTGGTTGCTGGTGAATTCGCGGCCGATGAGGTTGCCGCCCGCGGCCTTCACAGCCTTCTCGAACTCGTCGGCCTCGCCCTGGCCGAACGCGGTGCGGTCGTCGATGATCGCGATGCGCTTCGCCTTCGTCACGTCGACCGCGTACTTGCCCGCGTTGCCGGCGTTCTGGCCGTCGGTCGCGATCACCATGAACATGTTCGCGAGCCCGCGCGCGGTGAGCGTCGGGTTGGTCGCGGCCGGATCGATCACCGGGATGCCGGCCTTGTCGTAGACCACCGACGCCGGAATCGTCGTCCCCGAGTTAAAGTGGCCGACCACGACCGACACGTTCTGGTCGACAAGCGCCTGCGCGGCCTGCACGCCGATGCGCGGGTCGGCCTGGTCGTCCTGCACGACGAGGTTGAAGTGGGCAGGCTTGCCGGCGATCTGCACCTTCTGCGCGACGGCGTCGTCGAGCGCGAGCTGCACGCCGTTCTGCAGGTCCTTGCCGTAACCGGCGTTCACGCCCGTGAGCGGCGCGGCGAAGCCGACCTTCACGTCGGTCGAATCGGCGGCCTGGGCGGCCTGTTGCGAGAGGAGGGCAAGCGCGGATGCAATCGACACCGACAGCAGGGAATGACGGAATTTCATGTTGTTCCTCTTGTTCGACACGTGCGAGTGAGTACCGCATGCGCTCGGGCGGGCCGGACGCGTGCGACGGGCGGGCGGTTCGACCGCTTCTCGGAATCGGGCGGGGAGGTCGGCATCGTTATCCTCGGAAGAATCTCCCGTCGGGCTCCGCGAAGAAGCGCCCCGATCGCCTCGATATATAGG
>NZ_SCNZ01000044.1:0-71739 GCF_005502655.1 Burkholderia sp. 4NA327C6
GGGCGGGGCGGGGCGACACCGCACTGCGCTACGGCTACGGCTGCCGGCGCTTCGCGAAGTAATGCGCGGGCGAATCGCCGAACGCGCGGCGGAACATCGCGATGAAGTTGCTCGGCGTCGCATAGCCCAGCGCGTCGGCGATGTTGGCGACGCTGTCGCCGCTCGCGAGGCGTTCGAGCGCGTGCGTCAGGCGCGCCTGCTGGCGCCACTGCGCGAAGCTCGTGCCGGTTTCCGCGACGAACAGCCGGCTAATCGTGCGGGCGGACAGCCCGGCCCATTCGGCCCACGCTTCGAGCGTGCGGCTGTCGTGCGGCTGCCCGAGGATCGCGTTCGCGATGCGCAGCAGCCGCCGGTCGCGCGGCATCGGCAGGTGCAGCGGCTCGTGCGGCGCGCGACGCATCTCGGCGAGCAGCACGACGCTGATGCGCGCCTGCTCGATGTCGAGGCGATCCTGGTCGGCCCACGATACCGCGCGCCGCACGAGCGCGCGCATCAGCTCGGTGATCGCGATCACGCACGGCTGATCGGGCATGCGCCGGCTCGCGGCCGGTGCGATCACGACGCTCCAGCCGCTCAACGCGCCGCTGATGCTGACCTTGTGCTGCTCGCCCGGCGGAATCCAGCCGGCGCGATGCGGCGGCAGCAGCCACGAACCATGCGGCGTGCGCACGTGCGCGAAACCGCTTTCCACGCAGAACACCTGGCCGCGCAGATGGCTGTGCCAGTCGACCTCGCGGGTGCCGAGCCGATAGGTGTTGCTGCCGTCGTCCTCGCCCCAGACGGCGATCAGCGACGGGCCGTCCTCACGCTCGCTCGGATCGGAGTCGGCGCGCTGCACGGTGCGCGGGGGAGAAGTGTCTCGGATGGGCATGGCCGGAATTCATTATTTTTTGTCTAAACAACATTATCAGCTTTGTCCGGGGGCGTCCAACAATGCGTGTCGTGTTCAAACCGATACGAAGCAGAGGAATGCGATGCATGCAGCACTTGCTCCCTGGACACGCGATGCCGGCGCACTGCGCGCGATGTCGCGAATCGCCGTCGCCGCGGCGCTCGTCATGCTCGGCGCGTGCGCGAGCCGCGACGGGCTCGCGCCGGCCGGCACGCTGCGCGGCGCCGATACGCTTGCCGCATCGCGCAGCCTCGCGCAGGTGCCCGCCGCCGACTGGCCGGCCGCCGACTGGTGGCGCGCGCTGAACGATGCGCAACTGAGCGCGCTGATCGACGAGGCACTCGCCGGCAACCCCGATCTCGCGACCGCCGATGCGCGCGCACGCGAAGCGCAGGCGCTGGTGATCGAGGCGCAGGCCGCGCGGTTGCCGCACCTCGTCGGCCGTGCGAGCGCGAAGGCCGAGCGGCTGTCCGGCACCCAGTTTTCGTCGGGCGAGGGCGGCGGCTTCTTCAGCCACACGCGCGAGATCAATCTCGGCCTGAGCTGGGATCTCGATCTGTGGGGCGGCCGCCGGGCCGCGTGGGAAGCCGCGCTCGGCGAAGCGCGCGCCGCGCAAGTCGATGCGCAGGCCGCACGCGTGCTGTTGTCGGTCAACGTTGCGCGCGCCTACGTGAATCTCGCGTACGCATTCGATCAGCAGGACGTCGCGCGGGCCGAATACGAGCGGGCCGACGAAGCGCTCACGCTCACGCGCCAGCGCGTCACGAAAGGCATCGACAACGTCGCGCAGCAGCGCCAGGCGGAAAGCGAAGTCGCGGCCGCGACGCGCGAGCAGGCCCGCACCGCGCAGGCGATCGACAGTGCGCGCATCGCGCTCGCGATCCTGCTCGGCGCGGGCCCCGATCGCGGCCTCGCGCTGGTGCGGCCCGCGCCGTTGCCGGCCGCCGCGCTCGCGGTACCGGCCGACCTGCCGGCCGCGCTGCTCGGCCGGCGCGCCGACCTCGTCGCCGCGCGCTGGCGGGTCGAGGCGGCCAGCCGCAACGTCGCGGCCGCCCGTGCGGATTTCCTGCCCAACGTCAGCCTCACCGCGCTGATCGGGCTCGCGACGCGTGGCGGCGCCTCGCTGTTCCAGGCCGCATCGCGCACCTACAACGCCAGCCCGGCCGTGAGCCTGCCGATCTTCGACGGCGGCGAACGGCGCGGCGTGCTGCGCAGGCGCGACGCGCAATACGACCTCGCGGTCGCCGGCTACAACAAGACGCTGATCGGTGCGATCGGCGAAGTCGCCGACGATCTGCACCGGCTGCATTCGCTCGCCGTGCAGACCGATGCGCAGCAGCGTGCGTTCGACTCCGCCACCGATGCGTGGCGGCTCGCGGACGCGCGCTACCGGGCCGGCGTCGGCAGCTACCTCGATGCGCTCGTCGTGCGCCAGCAACTGCTGGTCGCGAGCCGCGAGGTCGCCGCGCTGCGCGCGCAGCGCGCGGACCAGTCGCTGCAGCTCGTCGCCGCGCTCGGCGGCGGCTTCCGTGCCGAGCCGGACGACGCCGCGCTTGCCGCCACTCCTTCCCAACGTCCTTGATATCGAACCATGAGCAGCGACAACTCCCTGCAGACTCCCGCGCGACCGGCTGCCGCCGAAACCGCCAGCGCCCGCCAGCAGCCGGCGGCCGATCACACCGCCGCGCCGCGCGCGCCGGGCGGGCCGGGTGGCCCTGATGCCCGCACGCAACCGGCACCGGGCAGCGGCGCGCCCGCAACGCCGCCCGCACCACCTGCGCGGCGCAAGCGTCTGGTGCGTGCGCTCGTCGCCGTGTTCGCACTCGGCATCATCGGCTGGGGCATCTGGTACGTGATCGTCGGGCGCTGGTACGAATCCACCGACAACGCGTACGCGCAAGGCAACGTCGTCGAGCTGACACCGCAGGTGACGGGCACCGTCGTGTCGATCGACGCGGACGACGGCAACCTCGTGCGCGCCGGCACGCCGCTCGTCCGACTCGACCCGAGCGACGCGCAGATCGCGCTCGCGACCGCGCAGGCCGATCTCGCGGCAACGGTGCGCAAGGTGCGCGGCCTGTACAGCAACGAGCGCGGGCTCGCGAACAGCATCGACGGCGCACGCGCCGAACTTGACACGCGCCGCACCGCGCTCGACAAGGCGAAGGCCGACTACAGCCGCCGCGAGGATCTCGGCCGCTCCGGCGCGATTTCACGCGAGGAACTCGCGCATGCCCGCGACACGCTGACGTCCGCACAAAGTGCTTACGCGGCCGCGCAGAGCGCGCTCGCGACGCTGAGCGAGCAGCACCAGACGAGCAAGGCGCTGATCGACGACACCGCGGTCGCGTCGCACCCGGACGTGCAGGCCGCGGCCGAACGGCTGCGGGCCGCCTACCTCGCGCATGCCCGCACCGCCATCGTCGCGCCGGTGACCGGCTATGTCGCGAAGCGGACGGTGCAGGTCGGGCAGCGCGTGTCGCCTGGCGTGCCGCTGCTCGCGGTCGTGCCGCTGCGCGAACTGTGGGTCGACGCGAACTTCACCGAGAAGCAGCTCGAGCACATGCGCATCGGGCAGCCGGTCGAGCTGACCGCCGACCTGTACGGGGAAGCGGTGCGCTATGCCGGCCGCGTTCAAAGCCTCGGCGTCGGCACCGGCAGCGCGTTTTCGCTGCTGCCCGCGCAGAACGCAACGGGCAACTGGATCAAGATCGTGCAGCGGCTGCCGGTCCGCATCGAACTGACCGACCCGGCGCAGCTCGACGCGCATCCGCTGCGCATCGGCCTGTCGATGCACGCACGCGTCGACCAGCACGACCGCAGCGGGGCGATGCTGTCGCATCGCGAGCAGCGCGCGCCGCTGTTCCGCACCGACGTGTACCGTGACGAGCTCGCGCGTGCCGACACCCTGATCACCGAGGTCATCCATGCGAACCTGCCGGCGGCGGTGCGCGCGGAGGCGGTGCGATGAGCGGCCCGATGGCGGCCGCCGACAGCGGCTTTCGTCCGTCGAGCGTCGGGCTCACGACCTTCGGCCTCGCGCTCGCGGTCTTCATGCAGGTGCTCGACGGCACCGTCGCGAACGTGTCGCTGCCGACGATCGCCGGCAACTTCGGCGTGAGCACGACGCAGAGCGCATGGGTCGTCACGACGTTCTCGGTCAGCAACGCGATCGCGCTGCCGCTGACCGGGTTTCTCGTCAAGCGCGTCGGGCAGGTGCGGCTGTTCGTGTGGGCGACGCTCGCGTTCACGTTCGCGTCGCTCCTGTGCGGCTTCGCGCAGGACCTGCCGCAGCTCATTGCGTTCCGCGCGCTGCAGGGCCTGGTGGCCGGGCCGATGATCCCGACCACGCAGGCGCTGATGCTGTCGATCTACCCGCCGCAGCGGCGCGGCTTCGCGTTGTCCATGATCGCGATGGTCACCGTCGTCGCGCCGATCGCGGGGCCCGTGTTCGGCGGCTGGGTCACCGAGCATTACTCGTGGCGCTGGGCATTCCTGATCAACCTGCCGATCGGCGTGTTCGCCGCGATGTGCGTGTTCGCGCAGATGCGTGCGCGCGTCGAGACGACGGTCGCCGCGCGTGTCGACTATGTCGGCCTCGCCGCGCTGATCGTCGGCGTCGGCGCACTGCAGATCGTGCTCGACAAGGGCAATGAAGCCGACTGGTTCAACTCGACGTTCATCGTCGTGATGTCGGTGGTCGCCGCGTTCGGCATCGCGCTGTTCGTGATCTGGGAGCTCAACGAGCCGAACCCGATCGTGAACCTGCGGCTCTTCGCGCATCGAAACTTCGCGGCCGGCACGCTGACGCTCGTGCTCGCCTATTCGGCGTTCTTCGCGGTCAACGTGATCGTGCCGCAGTGGCTGCAGCGCACGCTCGGCTACACGGCGTTCTGGGCCGGGCTCGCCGTCGCGCCGATGGGCGTGATCCCGGTGCTGATGACGCCGTTCATGGGCAAGTACGCGCCGCGCTTCAACATGCGCGTGCTCGTGTGCTGCGCGTTCGCGATCCTCGGCACGTCGTCGTTCCTGCGTGCGGGCTTCGTGCCCGACATCGACTTCACGCACATCGCGCTGATCCAGCTGCTGCAGGGCCTCGGCCTCGCACTGTTCATCATGCCGATCAACAGCATCCTGCTGTCCGACCTGAAGCCGGACGAGATCGCCGCCGGCTCCGGCCTGTCGACGTTCCTGCGCACGCTCGGCGCGAGCTTCGCGGTGTCGATCACGTCGTTCCTGTGGGACCGGCGCGCCATTCTGCACCACGCACAGCTCAGCGAGCACGTGAGCGCGTTCGATCCGGCGGTGCGCGCCGAGGTCGCCCGACTCGGCGGCGGCGATCCGCAACGCGCGGCCACGTTGCTGAGCAACCTGGTCGATGCGCAGGCGTACCAGATCTCGTTCAACGACGTTTCGTTCGCGCTCGGCTGCGTGTATCTCGCCGTGATCGCGGTGGTCTGGCTCGCCCGTCCGCCGTTCGGCCCCGGCGCGGCCGCAAAACGATGAAGCGGGCGCTGCGCGGCCCGTTCCGACCCATGCTGTTCAATTCGATGGAGGTTGTCCCGATGCCTACCCACCACGCCGGCGCCATGCCGCCCGACCTGGCGACGCTCGCCGTGTTCGACGTGACGGAATTTCCGTTCGTCGTCGTGCGCAACGACGCGATCGCATCCACCGGCTACGCGCAGCGCTGGCTCGACGACATGCACGTGCTGATGCGGCACGGCGAGCCGTTTGTCATGATCTTTCCGCCGGCCCGCCCGGAGGAAGCGCACGACGACCGCAAGGAACGCGGCATGTGGCTCAAGCAGAACCGCGCCGCGCTCGCCGCGGTCTGCCGTGCGCTCATCACGATCGAACCGGACCCGGCCGAGCGTGAAGCGGCCCGCGCGAACGCATCCGGCATCGAAAAGGCGTTCGGCATTCCGTTCGACGTGACGGCTTCGCTCGACGACGCGAAGCAGGCAGGCCGGCAACGTCTGGCCGAGGCGGTCTAGCGCGGCCCGTTCGCGCGCAACGCCTCGAACCGGTTGCGCAAGTCCGCCTGGATGCAGATTCCAACTAAACGAACGGGGTGGCTTGTATGTATGGACTGGATTGTCTGAAATGGTTGGTACCCGGCGACACGGACGCGTCATGGCAGAGAATGACCGACGCGGCCGCCGGAATGGGGTTCGACAAGGTCGTGCTGATCGTGCTGCCGTTTGCCGGCGCGTCGTTCGATCTCGCGCGCAAATGGAGCAGCGGCGTGCCCGGCTGGACGGCGCTGTACCGGCAGCGCCAGTTCGACCGCGTCGACCCGATGCTGCGGCACTGCTTCCGTTCGGCACTGCCGCTCGTCTGGGACGACGCACTGTTCGCGCTGCCGGAGCAGCGCCCGTGTTACGAAGCGGCCGCCGCGTACGGCATGCGCAGCGGCGTCGTGCTGCCGGTGCGCGGCGCGAAGGGGGAGGTCGGCATGCTGTTGTGCGCGAGCACGGACGCACTCGCCGCGACGCGCGAGCACTGCGACCGCCATCTCGCGGCGCTGACGCTGCTGCGCGACGTCGCGTGCGAAGCGATCGCCGGCACGCGCTGCCATGCACCGCCGGACAGCGTGCCGCGCCTCAGCCGCCGGGAAGTCGAATGCCTGCGCTGGCACGCGGCCGGCAAGACGTCGTGGGAAATCGGCCACATCCTGAACGTGACCGAGTCGTGCATCAATTTCCACTTCATGAACATCCGCCGCAAGTTCAACGTGTCACGTCGGCATGAGGCCGTGCTGCGCGCGGTCGAGTGGGGCTTGATCAGCATCTCCGACGTGACCGTGCCGACCTGATGCCGGCGCATCGTCGAGCCAGCGGTCGAGAAACGCGCTGAGCCATGCGGCCGTCGCGCGATCGTGCCGCCGGCCTTCGAACGCCTGCGTCGCAAGATCCTGCGCACCGGGCGCCGACAGCTTGTGCGCGGCGGCCGTGCTCCAGCGCCGCATCATCGGATAGCTCACTTCCGGATGGAACTGGACGCCATACGCGCGCGGCCCGTAGCGGACGGCCTGGTTCTCGAAGTGCTCGCCGGTCGCGAGGATCTCGAGCCCGGCAACGCGCTCGAAGCCCTCGCGATGCCACTGGTAGACGTGCGACGGCCACGACCCGAGCCGCCGGCCGACGGGCGTCGCGGCGATCGGCCAATAGCCGATTTCCGCACGCCCGTCGCGATGCGCGGCGACGCGGCCGCCCAGGTGACGAATCATCATCTGCGCACCGAGGCACACACCGAGAAAGGGCACAGACTCACGCAGCGGCACGCCGATCCAGTCGATTTCATCCTGAATCCAGCGATCGCCGTCGTTGGCGCTCATCGGGCCGCCGAACACCACGGCCCCCGCATGGTCGGCCAGCGTGGCCGGCAGCGGATCGCCGAGGGGCGGGCGGCGAATGTCGAGCGGATGGCCGCGAGCGGCCAGCAGCCGGCCGATCCGGCCCGGGCTCGACTGTTCGCGATGCAGGACGATCAGGATCGGACGAAGGGCAGTGTGCGTCATGTCGTGTCGGGAGGGTCGTGAGTTCGTGAGACCGTGAGGGTCGTTACGCGGGACGTCAGCCCGGCTGGCCGCGCAGCGCGTCGAACGACACCATCACCTGTTCGCGATAGGCGGGCCGCCGGCACAGGCGCGCATACCAGGCCTCGACGTGCGGCAACGGCGGCCGCTCGACATCGAGCGCGAAATAGCGAAACAGCGTCGCGCCGGCCGGAATGTCGGCCAGGCCCGGCGTCGCGCCGCCAAGGAAGGGCTGGGTCGACAGCAACCGGTCGAGCAGCTGGAAGTGCGTCGCGCTGCGTGCGGCCTTGTCGCGCACGAGCGCGTCGTCGCGCCGCTCCGGCGGCGTTCGCACGAGCGCCCAGAACAGCCCGGTCATCACGTCGGGTTCGAGCGCGGTCTGCGACCAGTCCATCCAGCGCTCCGCGCGCGAGCGGGCGAACGCGTCGCGGCACCAGAACGGATTGTTCGGCACACGCGCGGCGAGATAGCGCAGGATCGTGTGCGACTCCCACACGACGTCGCCGTCCCAGTCGATCACCGGAATCCGGCAGGTCGGGTTCAGCGCCGCGAATGCGGGCGTCTGCAGCGAACCGTGTTCGCCGCCGGCCGCGATGTGCCGGTACGGCACGCCCAGCTCGCCGATCAGCCACAACACCTTCTGCACGTTGAACGACGTGCGGCGGCCCCAGACGGTCAGCATCGCGCGGCATCCTCGCAGGCGGTGGCCTGCTGCGCGCACGCCGCATAGCGATCGAGACCGGCCGCGAGATCGGCAACCAGGTCGCCGGGATCCTCCAGGCCGATATGCAGGCGCACGCCGCGGCTGTCGGCCGGCCAACGTGCGGCGAGGCCGTGCGCGTCCAGCTCGAACGGCAACGCGAGGCTCTCGTAGCCGCCCCACGAATAGCCGAGCCCGAACAGCGCGAGGTGATCGAGAAATGCATCGACCGCGTGCCGCGGTGCCGGCTGCAGCACGATCGAGAACAGCCCCGATGCACCACGAAAATCGCGGCGCCACAACGCGTGTCCGCTGTCGCCGGGCAGCGCCGGATACAGCACGCGCTGCACTTCGGGGCGCGCTGCGAGCCAGGTCGCGACCGTGAGCGCATTGCGCTCGTGCTGCCGCAACCGCACGCCGAGCGTGCGCAACCCGCGCAGCGCGAGATAGACGTCGTCGGGGCCGGCACACAGCCCGAGATCGCCATGCAGTTGCTTCAACGCGGGCCACGCGCGCTCGCTGGCCGACACGGTGCCGAGCATCGCGTCGGAATGCCCGACCAGATACTTGGTGCCGGCCTGGATCGACAGGTCGATGCCGAACGCATGCGGCTGGAAGAAGAGCGGCGTGGCCCAGCTGTTGTCCGCGATGACCAGCGCGTCGTGCGCCTGCGCGAGCCGGACGAGCGCCGGGATATCGTGCATGTCGAACGTGTAGGAGCCCGGCACCTCGACGTACAACGCGCGCGTGTTCGCACGGAATGCGGCTGCGACGGGCGTGCTGCCGTCGTACCAGGTCGTCTCGACGCCGAGCCGCGCGAGCACGCCTTCGCACGCATGGCGCACCGGGCCGTAGACCGAGGCGGTCATCAGCAGGTGATCGCCGGGCTTCAGGCACGACAGCAGCGCGAGCGTGCACGCGGACAAACCCGACGGGCAAAGCACCGTGCCGGCGCCGCCTTCGAGGCTCGTCACCGCGCGCTCGAGCGCGTCGGTCGTCGGCGTGCCGCGGCGGCCGTAGATATACGGCTGCGTGCGGTTCAGCAGATCGGACACCGTCGGGCTGAGCACGGTCGACGCGTGGTAGACGGGCGGATTGACGAAGCCGTGCCAGGCCGCGCTGTCGCGGCCCGCGTGCATGAGCCGTGTGTCGTCGTGCATCCGGTCGTTCAATCGATCTTCGATTCGGGTCTGCAAGGTGCCGCCCGATTGCGACGGATGTGCGGCGGACTTCAAGGCCATAGCGCGCACCGTTCCCAGCGTTGATCGGCACGACGGTACGCCTGCCGCGCGAAACGGCGCGCGCTGTCGGCACGCCAGAATTCGGCTTCGTCCGGCGCGAGCGTGTACAGGTGCCAGTCGTCCGACACGAGGGCAGGGTCGGCGGCCAGCCGCGCGAGCTGCGCGTCGATCGCGCGCGTCAGGTCGGCGGGATCGTCGAGCCGCTCGCTTTGCCGGCCTGCCAGGATGCTCGCGCGCGAGCGCTCGGGGCGGCCCGCGAAATCCGCGCGGCCTTCGGCGGCCGGCAGCCGCTCGACCGGGCCGCTCAGGCGGACCTGGCTCGCGATCGCCGGCCAATAGAACGTCAGCGCGGCGAACGGCCGGTTTTCGATCTGGCGCCCCTTGGGGCTGCGCGTGCTCGCCGCGAAATGCCAGCCGCGCGCGTCGACGTTCAGCAGTACGACGGAGCGCGCATCGGGTCGCCCGTCCGGACGGACCGTCGACAGCGTCATCACCTGCGGTTCGACGGCGCCTGCGGCAACCGCCTCGTCGAGCCAGCGTTCGAATTGCGCTTGCGGCGTGTCGGGCCAGTCCTCGGCCTGAACGTGCGGCGCCGCGTGCGCGAGGGTTTTCAGCGCCTTCAGGCGCGTGGCGATCGTATCCATGGCGGGCCTCAGGCGATGCCGAATTGCGTCGCGCGGGCGATCAGCCGATGCGCGGCGAGATAGTCGGGGACTTCCGCGAGAAAACCGTCGACCACGGCCGCGGCCACGCGGCGGCCGCCGGACTCGCGCCGTGCGGTGTCGAACGCATCGATCACGCGGCGGGCGAGGGCGACCTCGTCGGCCGTCGGCGTCAGCACGCGATTCACGACCGGCACGAACTGCCCGTTGACGATCGCCTTGGCCTGGTATCCCAGGCCGCGCGACACGCGCATGTCGAGTTCCGCGCCTTCGTTGTCGGCGTAGCTGTACGGGCAGTCGATCGCCGTGACGCCGACCGCCGCGCATTCCACCCGAAAGCGCGAACGCACATAGTCGAGCTCGCGGCCCGCGCGGGTGCGCTCGGCCGCCATGTCGGCCACCATGTCCTCGGTCGCGACCAGCACCGCCGACACGCGCGGGCTCGACCGCGCGATCGCCATCGTGTTCACGAGGCCGAGCGTCGTCTCGATGTTCGGCACCAGTTCGGTCGAGCCGGGCGCGATGTCGTATTCGCGCTCGAACCGCGTGACCGCTTCGTCGAGCGCGACGACCTGCTCGGGCGTCGCGACGTACGACATCATCACGATATCCGGCCGGCCGCGCATCGCGGCGCGCAGGTCGTCGATGCCGCCCGCATCGAGCGGGTTCACGCGCACGGATGCGAGGATGCCGGCCTCGCGCCAGCCTGCAAGCACGCGCTCGCTGAGTTCACGCGCGGCCGGACGACGGTCGGGCGGCGTAAAGGTTTCGAGTTCCTGGATCAGGACGTCAGCGCCGCTCGCGGCGCCGTCGACGAGCGCATCGTGATCGGCGCCGGCGAGGAACAGCCAGGAGCGGCGCAGGCGGGAAGGGCGTCGGTGGGTCGTTGTCATGCGTGGATTCCTGTAGGGCGCGTGGTACGCATATCGATGGCGCGGGCGGTCAGCCGGCACGCATCATCTGGTTGAAGATGTTCTTGCGATGCATTTCCTCGGTGCCGCCGACGCTCATGAAACCCAGTGCGTCCGACGCGAATGCGGCCACCGGCCCGGCCTGGTAGCCGAGGCTGCCGTACAGCCGCACGAGGCCGAGCGCGCCGTCGACGAGATCCTGCGCGCCCACCAGCTTCGCGATCGAGCAGGTCATCAGCGCTTGCGGGTGATTCGTCAGCAACTGCGCGAGCGCGCCGCGCGCGAGCCAGGTGCCGCGCTCGATGCCGATCTGCAGGTCGACGAGGCGGCGCTGCACGTACTGGTGCGCGTCGATCGTGCTGTCGAAGCTGCGCCGGTCGCGGCAATAGTTGATCGCGTCGCGCAGATACGGCGCCGTCACCTGCGCGGCGACGAGGCCGTAATACAGGCGGCCGAGCGAGATGATGTCGATCAGGTTGCCCAGCCCCGCGCCCGGTTCGCCCAGCAACTGGTCGCGTGCAATTGGACAGTCGTCGAAGTGCAGCGCGCCGGTGGGCAGGTCGTCGAGGCCGAGCTTGCGGTCGGGTTCGGCGACCGTCATGCCGGGCTGGTCGCGATCGACGATCACGAGCGCGGTGTTGCGTCGGCCAAGCGTCTCGATGCGCGTGACGACGAGGATGAAACGCGCGAGCGGCGCGTGCGCGATGTTGAATTTGCTGCCGGTCAGCCGGTAGCCGTCGCCGTGCTCGGCGAGCTTCGTCGCGATGCTGCGCACGTCGGTGCCGGTGCCCGGTTCGGCGATCGCCGTCGCGCTCAGTTCGCCGCGCAGGATCGCGCCGAAATAGCGGTCCTGCTGGGTCGCCGTGCCGTAGCGTTCGAGCGCGCGCACCATGCCGGCCTGTGCGATCACCGACAGCAGCAGCGCCGGGCGGCGGATCGACGACGCGAGCCCTTCGAGCGCCGCGGAAAAGTGCCACCAGCCGTGACCGTCGCCGCCATACGTTTCCGGCACGATCATGTCCCACAGTCCCTCCTGGCCAAGCCGGGTCCAGCCGGTTTCATCGAATCCGGCCGGCGCGCGAACGTCGCGCTCCGCGGCGGCGATCTCCATGCCGATGTCGCGAAAGCGCGCGAGCGTCGCATGCTGTTCCTGCGTCCAGTCAAATGGCATCTGTCGTGTCTCCGGTCGAAGCGGCGCGGCCTTCGACGGCGCGCCAGCGATGCCGACAAGGTTAAGGGGGCAGGGACGGGGGAGGTACTGGCAGTAGTGGTAGTTGCAGGGTGAATGAGCGGTTGGCGGGAACGACGGGCGCGCAGGCGAGCGGTTGCATCCTCGATGGCTTCGTCGTCGATGTGCCCGCCCGATGTCGGCATGCAGTACACGTCAGCCACCTGACCGGACGCCGCCTATAATCGCTATCAGCTTTTCCGGGAAATCGCGGTTACCAAGGTGGGGGGTGTCCAAATGGGACAGTGCCGTCGCGTCTGTTCGCGCTTCGTCCTCGCAAGCTCGATCGCTGGTCTGACAATACTGGCGTGCCCGGGACACGCGCACGCCGAGGAAGGTCCTTCGAGTAAGCCGAGCGAACTCAAACCATCGGGAAGAACGCTCAACGCGTATGCGGTGTATGGCGACGGACGCGCGACCGAGGGTGGCGACATGCATTGGCGTGCGTACGAAGTCGGCTTCGGTGACGTCCTGAACGATTACCTGTCGGTCTACCTCGCGTACATGAACGAGGGGCATCCGCTGGATCACCACCGTGACGGTTTTGCCGCCCTGGGTTCGTTTCGTTGGCCGATCGGCAGTCGTCTGGCGCTCGAATTTTCGGCGGGCCCGTATTTCAGCATGGACACGACACATGTCGACGACCAGCCGCGCAATGACAAGCGCTGGGGCGTGCGTGCGTCGGCAGCGGTGCGGTATTACGTCGTTCCCAACCGCTTCTTCCTCAAGCTGCAGTACAACCACGTTCAGATGATCGGCGGATTCAATTCGGACGCGGTGCTGTTCGGTATCGGCTCGGATTTCGGCGGCGATCCCGGCCCGGCGTTTTCGGACGGCAAGACGCAGGTTGGCGTGTGGGCCGGAACATCGCAGACGAACCGTCCTCAAGTGCCTATCGAGAAGGGATACATGGTCGAAGTCAAGCGGCCGCTCGGCAATGCGTGGGCCTATTCGGCGAGCTTCGTCTATGAAGGCAACAATGGCGTTGCCGGCCGACGAGGCGTGGCCGCGCAATTCTGGTACGTCGCGCCGATCAGGAGCAAATGGACGCTTTCGGCAGGCGTCGGTCCGTATCTGTCGCGGGATCGGAACGATGCCTCGGGCAGCACGCGGCTCAATGCGTTGCTCAGCGCGCAAGTGGCCTATCAGATCACAAACGATTGGGCGGCGAGCTTGCGCTTCAATCGTGTCGCAACCCGCAACGACAAGGACCAGGACATGTTCATGGTCGGCGTGGCGCGCAATTTCTAGTGAATGACCTTGAAGCGCTCCAGTTCGCGCATGCTCATAGTGATCCGTTCCGTTGCAGCCTCCGGCAGTTCAAACCGCCGCCAGCATGCGCCGAATCCCTCGAGCTACGACATTTCAACTTTGCTCTTACAACCAAAACTGTCGATAATGTTGATTATGTCAAATACGATATTCCAGCGCCAAACCTAGCGGCAAGCAGCCTCAACCGACCGCTGCCGCACTTTCGAGCGCCTTCGAAACGCTCATGAAACCGGATTCATCCACTCCGTCAGTCCTTCGCGCGCGTTTAATTCAATGAATGTCGGCATCGCGCGAAGCGCGTGGATATAGCGCGTCAGATTCGGCCAAGTCGTCGCCGGGCGCGGCATGTTGCGTGTCCAGCGCATGAGCATCAGCGCCAGGAAGTCGACCGTGCTCAACCGGTCGTTGATCAAATACGAACGGCCATCGGATAGCAGATCGTCGAGATGCGCCATCGACGCCTCGACTTGCCCCTGCGAAAAAGCCTTCACCATGTCAGCGCACCGCGGATCGCCATCCGTCTCCGCATAGAACCAGTTTCGCATCGCCGGCAAGACGGAATTGGCGAGATAGATCATCATCTCGAACCACTCGGCACGTTCAGGCGAGCCCGGATGCGGAGCCAGGCGCGGCTCCGGATGACGTTCGGCGAGCAGCATCAGCAGCGCGGCAGATTCGGTCCGCGGTTTGCCATCGACGACCAGCGTCGGCACTCGGCCCGCGGGATTCAACCGCAGGTACTCCGGCGAATGCTGCGCCCCGGTGTCGATATCGACGAGGCGCGTGTCGAACGGCACGCCGAGTTCGATCAGCATCCAGTGCACGGCCATGCTTGCCGCGCCGGGCGAGTAATACAGAACATAGGACATGGTCTGAATTCGTCTCTTTGAATTGAAATATGTGTAAGCCGTTTGCACGGCAACCGCATTTATAAGCGACCTCACTCCCCCACCGTCTCCGCCTGCCGATCATCCCGCTTCGCCACCGCCACCCGCCGGCCCCGTCGCCCAGCCGACGCCACGACCCGAAACGCCACCGGCGCGAACACGAGCCCCAACACCGTCGCCGCCAGCACACCGCCGAACGCGCCCGTGCCGATCGACCGCCGGCTTTCCGCACCCGCGCCCGTCGCCAGCACCAGCGGCACGACGCCCAGCAGGAACGCCATCGACGTCATCACGATCGGCCGGAATCGCGCAGCGGCCGCGTCGACCACCGCCTGCCGCAACGGCACGCCGTGCACGGCCAGGTCACGCGCGTACTGCACGATCAGGATCGCGTTCTTCGCGGCCAGCCCGACCACGGTAATCATCCCGACCTTGAAGTACACGTCGTTCGGCATGCCGCGCGCGAGCGCCGCCGCGATTGCGCCGATCATGCCGAGCGGCACGATCGTCAGCACGGACAGCGGAATCGTCCAGCTTTCGTACAGCGCGGCCAGCGCCATGAAAACCGCGAGCACCGACAGCCCGACGAGCAGCGGCGTCTGCCGCGCGGCGACCTGCTCCTCGCGCGCCGCATCGACCCAGTCGAAGCCGATCCCGGCCGGCAGCGCAGCGGCAAGCCGCTCCATCTCCACCATCGCCGCGCCCGAACTCGTGCCGGTCGCCGCGCGGCCGCTGATGTCGAGCGACGGATAGCCGTTGTACCGGTTCAGCATCACCGGCCCGATCGTCCAGTGCGGCGCGGCGATGGCCGACAGCGGCACCATGTCGCCGGTGCGGTTCGGCACGGTCAGCGCCATCAGTTGCGTATCGGTCGCGCGTGCGACCGGATCGGCCTCGATGATCACCCGCCGCATCCGGCCCGATGCCGGAAAGTCGTTGATGTAGTTCGAGCCGAACGTGCCGCCCAGCAGCCCCGCGATCCGCTCGAACGGCACGCCGAGCGCATACGCCTTCGCGCGATCGACATCGAGCTCGATCCGCGGCGCGTCCGGCAGGTCTTCGAAATGCACGGCCGAGAGCAACGGGCTCGCCTTCGCGCGCTCGGCGAGCTGCTCGCGGGCCGCCTTCAACGCATCGAGCCCGACCCCGCCGCGATCCTCGAGCCGGAACGTGAAGCCGTCCGAATGCCCGATGCCTCGCACCGAAGGCGGCAGCGCCGCCTCGACGTCGCCGTCGAGGATCGCACCGAACCGCCCGTTGAGCCGGTCGCGCAACGCCATCGCATCGACGTCGCGTTTCGCCCAGTCCTTCAGTTCCACGAACGCCATGCCGACGTTCTGCCCACTGCCGACGAAACTCCAGCCGATCACGCTCGTCACGTTCGCAATCGCCGGCTCCCCGCGCATGATGGCCTCCACCCGCTCGACGACCGCGAGCGTGCGCGCCTGCGTGGCGCCGGCCGGCAACTGGATCATCACCTGCAGTTGCCCCTGGTCCTCGGTGGGCAGGAAGCCGCCCGGCATCATCCAGTACAGCAGCCCGCACCCGATCACGAGCGCCGCATAGACAGCCACGACCAGGCCGGTGCGGCGCACCGCAAACACGGCAACGCGACGATAACCGGTTTCGGCACGCGCGAAGGCCGCACCGAACCGGTCGGCCAGACGCGCGCCGATGCCGCGTCGCCGCGCACGGCCGGCGCCGCCGTCGTGTCGCGCAACCGGCTTCAGCAGGTTCGCGCACAGCGCGGGCGTGAGCGACAGCGCCATGAACGACGACACCAGCATCGACGCGATCATCGCGACCGCGAACTGCCGGTAGATGCCGCCGACGCTGCCCGGGAAAAACGCCATCGGCACGAACACGGCGGTCAGCACCGCGGTCACGCCGACGATCGCCCCGCCGATCCGCTTCATGGCCCGGCGCGTGGCGTCGCGCGGCGACACGCCCTCCTCCATCACGCGGTGCACGCTCTCGACGACGACGATCGCATCGTCGACCAGGATGCCGATCGCCAGCACGAGGCCGAACATCGTGAACACGTTGATCGACAGCCCGAACGCCCACATCGCGACGAACGCGCCCATCAGCGTGACCGGAATCACGACGGTCGGCACCAGCGTGTAGCGCAGGTCGCGCAGGAACAGCCACATCACGCAGAACACCAGCACGACAGCCTCGACGAGCGTCAGCACGACTTCGTGGATCGCGATCTTGACGAAATGCGCACCGTCGAACGGAATCTCGACGGCAACGCCCGGCGGCAGCGTCCGCGACAGCTCGGCGAGCCGCGCGCGGATCGCCGTCGACGTTTCGAGCGCGTTGCCGCGCGGGCCGAGCTGGATGCCGACCGTCGCGGCCGGCCGGCCGTTCAGCCGCGAATAGAACGAATAGTCGTCACGGCCGATCTCGACGCGCGCGACGTCGGCCACGCGCACCACCGAGCCGTCCTGTTTCGACTTCAGCACGATCCGGCCGAATTCCTCGGGCGACGTCAGCTGCCCCTTGACCACGACCGTCGCGGTGAGCTGCTGGCCGCGCACGAACGGCGCATCGCCGATCGCACCGGCCGTGACCGTCGCGTTCTGCGCGCTGATCGCCGTGATCACGTCGTCGGCGCCGAGATCGTATTCGCGCAACCTGACGGGATCGAGCCAGACCCGCAGCGCCTCGTCGGCATCCCACAGCTCGGCCGCGCCCACCCCCGGCGCGCGCTTCAGCTCGCGCAGCACGTAACGGTTCAGGTAATCGCCGAGCTGCGCGGAATCGCGCGTGCCGTCGGTCGACGTCAGCGTGACGAGCATCAGGAACGTGTTCGCCGCCTTGAACACGCCGATCCCCTGCTGGACGACCTGCTGCGGCAGCCGCGGCTCGACCTGCTTCAACCGGTTGTTGACGTCGACGAGCGCGATGTCCGGATCGGTGCTCGGCGCGAACGTCACGTCGATCTCGAGGTTGCCGTGGCCGTCGCTGCTCGTCTCGTAGTACAGCAGCCCGTCGGCGCCGTCGAGGCTTTCCTCGATGATGCTGCCGACGTCGGCATCGACCGTCTCGGTCGACGCGCCCGGATAGGACGCGGTGATCACGACCCGCGGCGGCGCCAGGCGCGGATACTGCGCGATCGGCAACTGCGGAATGGCCAGCACGCCCGCGACGACGATCGCGAGCGCGACGATCCACGCAAAGACGGGACGGTCGATGAAGAATGACGGCATCTGCGAGTGGAGGCGAACGCGCTACAGCGTGAGCTCGAACGAACGCGCGAGCAGCCCCGGCAGCTGCGCGCCTCCGGTGGCGCGCTCGCCGTACGTGTCGTCGCTCGCGAGCAGCGCCGGCGCCGCGCCGAGCTGCTCGAGCTCCGACCCGAACAGCCGGTAGAAGCTGTCGTCGAACCGCATCGCGTCGACCGGCGCGACGATGCGCCCGCCTTCGACCCAGAACGTCGCGAACCGCGTCATCCCCGTCATCCGGCATGCGATCGGGTCGGAGAAGTTCAGGTACCAGAGGTTGCCGACGTAGAGCCCCGTGTCGAGCGCGGCCAGCACGTCGGCATCGGCGAGCGTACCGCCGGCGATCGTCAGCGACTGCGGCGATTCGCCGTTGTCCGCGCCGTTCGGCGTGCGCCCTTGCTCGCGCGCGGTGCGTGCGCAGACGAGCTGCCCGGCGCCCCGCCCTTCGACGACGAGCGGCACGCTGTCGCGCCGGTAGCCGTCCGCGTTGAACGCCGGTGCGATGCCCAGCGTGAAATCCTCGGTGATCGACACGCGCGGATCGAGCGCGACCTCGCCGGCGTACAGGCGATGCAGCGGGCTGCGGGCGCTTGCCACCGCGCGCGCCGAAAAGCCGCTCCAGCCGAGCAGGCTCGTCATCTCGTGAATGGCGTCCGGCGCGAAATACGTGCGGTAGCGCCCGGGCGCAAGCGCCTTCGGCGCGCGGCCGAGCACGGGCAGCCGCGCGGCGGCCGCATCCACCTTCGCCGCGAATGCCGCATCGCGCCAGTCGTCGCCCGCATGGACGGTCTTGATCGCGCGGCCGCTCGGGTCGTACAGCGACCAACTGAAGTTGAAATTCTCGACCTCGTACCAGCCGCGGCTGCCGGTCGACGACGCGAAGCCGCGCGCCAGCGTGCCGCCCGCATAAAAGCCGACGAAGTCGAGCCCGCGCGCGCATTCGGCCACGATACGCGCGAGCCCGTCCGCATTCGGCAGGCGCCCGGTGCGGCGCGTTTCCTGCACCCACGACGAGGTATCGAACAGCAGGTGCGGATCGTCCTGCGCATCGCGCAGGCCGTCGCGCAGCACGGCGAGCGCGTCGGCCAGCTCGCGCAGGTCGGCCGCCGGATCGCCGCAGACAGTCAGTGCCGAGTGCGCCTGCCGCGCGCCGTCGATGAGCCGCACGGACAGCCGCCCCTGCGTGACACGCCCGGTCTGGCGAATCCTGCCGCCATTGAAACGAATGAAGTCGGACGTTTCGCCGGAGAAGCCGAGCAGCACGGTTTCGGCCGGCGCGGCCAGCCGTTGCGCGTCATCGGCGAGCCGGGCGAAATGCGCGTGCCAGTCGATTCCGGCGTGGCGTGCCATCGGATCGAATCCCGTCATCACGCGCCTCCGAATACGTCGACGCCGGCGAACACGCAGGCGGGCGCGGCATGGCCGACACGGATGATCTGCGCGGGCTCGCCCTTCCCGCAGTACGGCGTGCCGTAGATGCCGAACGTGCTCGCATCGCCGACCGCGCGCAGGCTGCGCCAGAACTGCGCCGAGATGCCACGGTAGTTCGGGCGCTTGACGACCTGCGTGAGCCGGCCGTTCTCGATCAGTTGCCCGAATTCGCAGCCGAACTGGAATTTGTTGCGGTGGTCGTCGATCGACCAGGACGTGTTGGTGCGCATCAGGATCCCGTGCTCCGTGCCCGCGATCAGCGCCTCGAGCGGCTGGTCGCCGGGCTCGACGTTCAGGTTCGCCATCCGGTCGATCGGCGCGCGGTTCCAGCTCGACGCGCGCGAGTTGGCCACGCCAGGCAAGCCCGCGCGCTGCTGCGATAGCGCCCCGCCGAGCAATCGTTCGAGCACGCCGTTGCGGATCAGGTACTGCTTGCGCGCGGGCGTGCCGTCGTCGTCGAACGCGTAGGACGCGGCTTCGGCCGTCGGCTCCGGATCGAACGTGACGTTCAGCAGCGGCGAGCCATATTGATAGTGGCCGACCATCTCCGGCCTGACGAAGCTCGATCCGGCGAAGTTGCGCTCGTCGCCGAGAATCCGGTCGAGTTCGAGCGGATGACCGATCGACTCGTGGATCTGCAGCATCATCTGGTCCGGCATCAGCAGCAGGTCGCGCCGGCCGGTCGGGCAGTTCGGCGCGGCGAGCAACTGCAGCGCTTCATCGGCAACGCGAACGCCGGCGCCGTCGAAGCCGTAGCGCGCCAGCACGTCGATACCGCCCTGCGCGAGCGTGCCCGACTGACCGAGCGAGCGCGTCTGCGTGTCGCCGTCGCCATGCGCGACGGCCTGCAGCTCGGGCATCAGGAAGCGGAAGCGCTGGTCGATCCGCACGCCGTCGCTCGTCACATAACACTGCTCGGTGTGCACGATCATCACGCTCGCCGAACGCTCGACGATACGCGCGCCGAGGTTCGCCGCCGCGCATTCGTGCGCGAGACGCTCGATCCATTCCGCGCGCGACGGCAGCGCCGCGTCGACATCGGGCGACGCATAGGTGCCGCTCGCCTGCGGACGCGCGGCCTGGCGATGATCGACCAGCGCCCACGGCGCGCTGGCCCGGGCCCGCGCGGTTGCGATGTCGAGCGCCGCCTGCAGCCCGGCCGGCGACAGGTCGGGCGTCGCCGCATAACCCGCGCCCGGGCCGGCCCAGGCCGTCAGCATCGCACCGCGTTCGCGCGTGCGCGAAAACGGCTGCGCGACGTCGTTGCGCACCGCGTGTTCGTCGATCGTCTCGTCGACGATGCGCAGCGACCAGAAATCGGCGTCGCTGCGCAGCGCCTGCGCCGCCTGCACGGCTCGGGCGCCCGGCGCCCGGTTCTCGTCAATCATCGGTTCTCTCTTGCCTCTCCTGCGGGCCGCGCACCGGCGCCGGCATGGACGACGCGAGCAGCGCCCGCGTATACGGATGGGATGGCGCGTGCAGCACGTCGAGCGTCTCGCCCTCCTCGACCACGCGCCCTGCCTTCATCACGATGACCCGGTGGGCCATCGCGCGCATCACCGCCAGATCGTGCGTGATGAACAGGTAGCTGAGTTTGTACTTCTTTTGGAGATTCGTCAGCAGATTCAGCACCTGCTTCTGGATCGACACGTCGAGCGCGCTCGTCGGCTCGTCGAGCACCAGCAGTTCCGGCTCCACCGCCAGCGCCCGCGCGATCGCGATCCGCTGCCGCTGCCCGCCGGAAAACTCGTGCGGATAGCGCAGCATCGCCTCGGGCGGCAGGCCCACCTCCTGCAGCAGCGCGGCGATCCGCGCCCGCCGCGCGTCGCCGGCCACCTGCGGCCGGTGCACGCCCAGCCCCTCGCCGACGATCTGCTCGACCGTCATGCGCGGCGACAGCGAGCCGAACGGATCCTGGAACACCACCTGCATGCGCCCGTACAGCGTGCGCCGGCCCTGCGTCGTGCGCAGCGACGCCAGCGGCATCCCGTCGATCTCGATCCCGCCCGATGCCGGCCGCTGCAGGCCGAGCACGGCCGACGCGAGCGTCGATTTTCCCGAGCCCGACTCGCCGACGATCCCGAGCGTTTCGCCGCGCTTCAGGCTCAGCTGCACGTCGTGCACGGCGCGGAACGTCGTCTTGCCGAGCACCGAGCGCCAGCCCTTTGCCGCGATGCGGTAGTCGACGGCAAGGTGCTGCACGTCGAGGATCGTCTGCGCGTCGTCAGCAACCGGCTCGACCGCCCGTTGCGGCGCGCTGTCGAGCAGCCGGCGCGTATACGGATGCTGCGGCGCCGCGAACAACGCGGCAGTCGTGTTGGTCTCCACCAGCACGCCCTTCTCCATCACGGCCACGCGCTGCGCGAAGCGCTGCACGAGGTTCAGGTCGTGCGTGATCAGCAGTACGGCCATCCCGCGCGCGGCGGCCTCCTGCTCCTGCAGCTCGATCAGCAGGTCGACGATCTGCTGGCGCACCGTCACGTCGAGCGCGGTGGTCGGCTCGTCTGCCAGCAGCAAGCGCGGCCGGCACGCCAGCGCCATCGCGATCATCGCGCGTTGCCGCTGCCCGCCCGACAGCTGATGCGGGAAGCTGTCGATGCGCCGCTCCGGCTCCGGAATCCCGGTGCGCCGCAGCAGCGCGATCCCGCGCTCGCGCGCATCACCCGGGCGCAGCCCCTCGTGCAGCCGCAGGCTCTCGGCGATCTGCTTGCCGATCGTATACAGCGGATTGAGCGCGGTCATCGGCTCCTGGAACACCATCGCGATGTCGGCGCCGCGAATCCCGCGCATCTGCTGCTCCGTTTTCGCGAGCAGATCCTCGCCGTCGAACAGCATCCGCCCCGACAGCGTCGCCTGCTGCGCGAGCCGCAGGATCGACAGTGCCGTCACGCTCTTGCCCGACCCCGATTCGCCGACGAGCGCCACGCGCTCGCCGCGGCCGATCGACAGGCTGAGGTCCTGTACGGCCGCGTTCGCGCCGAAATGCGCGGAAAACCCGTCGATCTGCAGCAACGGAATCGTCATCACCGCCCTCCGCCGAATGCCGAACCGCGCGTGCGCGTGTCGAGCGCGTTGCGCAGCGCATCGCCCATGAAGGTGAGCAGCAGCAGCGTCACCACCAGCGCCGCGAACGCCGAGATCGAGATCCACCACGCATCCAGGTTGTTCTTGCCTTCCTGAAGCAGCTCGCCGAGGCTCGGGGTCGGCGGCGGCACGCCGAGGCCGAGGAAATCGAGGCTCGTCAGCGACAGGATCGCCGCGCTCATCCGGAACGGCAGGAACGTGATCACCGGCGTGAGGCTGTTCGGCAGCACGTGGCGCCACATGATCTGCGCGTTGGTCAGCCCCATCGTGCGCGCCGCTTTCACGTAGTCGAGCGCCCGGTTGCGCAGGAATTCGGCGCGCACGTAGTCGGACAGCACGAGCCAGCCGAACATCGACAGCAGGATGAACAGCAGCCACAGCGACGGCGTGAAGATCGACGCGAAAATGATCAGCAGGTACAGGTCCGGCAGCGCGCTCCAGATCTCGATCAGGCGCTGCCCGACCAGATCGGTGCGGCCGCCGTAGAAGCCTTGCAACGCGCCCGTCAGCACGCCGACCAGCACGCCCGATACCGTCAGCGCGAACGCCATCAGCA
Source organism: Burkholderia sp. 4NA327C6 (assembly GCF_005502655.1). Classification (NCBI taxonomy): domain Bacteria; kingdom Pseudomonadati; phylum Pseudomonadota; class Betaproteobacteria; order Burkholderiales; family Burkholderiaceae; genus Burkholderia; species Burkholderia sp. 4NA327C6. The sequence continues at coordinate 22,636 of NZ_SCNZ01000044.1, forward strand.
CCGACAGCCGGAACCCGTACAGCAGCCGCGCGAACACGTCGCGCCCGAACTGGTCGGTGCCGAGCCAGTTGCTCGACGACGGCGGCGCCGGATACGGCCGCGACGCGAAATAGTCGATCGTGTCGTAGCGATACCGGTTCGGCGGATAGACCGCGAAGTTGCCGTGCGACTCGATCTTCGTGCGGATATACGGGTCGAGATAATTCGTCATCGCGGGAAAGTCGCCGCCGAACGCCGTCTCCGGATAGTCCTTCACGATCGGGAAGTAATAGTGCCCGTCGTAGCGCACGATCAGCGGCCGGTCGTTCGACAGCAGGTTCGCACCGAGGCTGAGCGCGAACAGCACCGCGAAGATCACGAGGCTCCAGTAGCCGAGCGGCTGCGCGCGAAAGCGCAGCCACGTGCGCCGCCACGGCGACGGCGACGCCGCGCACGCGGCGCACGCCGGGTCAGTGGTCCAGGCGGTTGAACTGGATACGGGGGTCGACGAGGACATAGCAGATATCCGCGATGAGTTTGGTCAGCAGGCCGATCAGCGTGAACAGGAACAGCGAGCCGAGCACGACCGGATAGTCGCGGCGGATCACCGAGTCGTACGACAGTTGCCCCATGCCGTCGAGCGAGAACAGCGTCTCGATCAGCAGGTTGCCGTTCAGGAACGCGCCGACGAATGCGGCCGGCAGCCCGGTGAGCAGCGGGATCGCCGCATTGCGCAGCACGTGTTTCCACAGCACGTCGCGCTCCGGCGCGCCCTTCGCGCGCGCGGTCAGCACGTACTGTCGGCCGATTTCCTCGAGGAACGTGTTCTTGGTCAGGATCGTGACGATCGCAAAGTTGCCGATGACCGACGCCGTCACCGGCATCACGATGTGCCACAGATAGTCGAGCGCCTTGCCGATCAGCGTCAGGTCGTCGAAGTTGTCGGACGTGAGCCCGCGCATCGGGAACACCTGCCAGAACGTGCCGCCGCCGAACAGCATCAGCAGCAGCACGCCGAGCACGAAGCCCGGCACCGCGTAGCCGGCCAGCACCAGCACGCTCGTCACGGTGTCGAACCGCGACCCGTTGCGCACCGCCTTCGCGATGCCGAGCGGCACCGACACCATGTACGTGAGGATTACCGTCCACATCCCGAGCGTGATCGACACCGGCAGCTTCGAGCGGATCACCGCCCAAACGCTGCGGTGCGCGAAATAGGACTGGCCGAGGTCGAACGTCGCATAGCTTTTCAGCATCAGCACGTAGCGTTCGAGCGGCGGCTTGTCGAAGCCGAACTGCTTGCGGATCTGCTCGATCTGCTGCGGGTCGACGCCCTGGCTGCCGTGGTAGCCGCCTGCGCCGCCCGCCTCCCCGCCGCGCGCGCTGCCGTGGCGCAACTGCGCGAGCACCTGTTCGACCGGGCCACCCGGCACGAACTGCGTGACCGCGAACGTGATCGTCACCACGCCGATCAGCGTCGGGATCATCAGCAGCAATCGCCTGAGTATGTATGCCAGCATCGTCGTTCCTCCGTCAGGCGGCCGGCGCGGGTTTCGCCGCCGGTTGCTTCACGTACCAGTAGTCGATGATCCAGTCCTCGTATTGATAGGAGTCCGGCACGATCGACGGATGGCCGAGCGTCGCCTTGTACGCGATCCGCGCATTCGGCAGGTAGTACTGCGGGATCAGCGCGTACAGGTTGATCAGCACGCGGTCGAGCGCGTGCGTGGCCGTCTCGAGATCGTCGAGCGTGTCGGCTGCGAGCGCCGCACGGATCAGCGCATCGACCGCCTTCGACTTCACGCCAGGATAGTTCTCGGAGCCCGGCTGCGACGCGGCCGCACTGCCGAAGCGGCGCGTGAGCTCCGCGCCCGGAATCGTCACGGGCAGGTAGATGTACGTCGTCATGTCGTACTCGAAATTGTCGAGGCGCTTCAGGTAGAGCGCGCTGTCGATCTCGTGCAGGTAGGCCTGGATGCCGAGCATCGCGAGTGCCTGCGTGTACGGCAGGATCAGGCGGTCCATGCCGGGCTGGTCGTCGATGATCTCGATCGTCATTGGCGTGCCGTTCGCGTCGCGCAGTGCGCCGTCGCGGTAATGCCAGCCGGCCTGCGCGAGCAGGTCGCGCGCCTCCTTCAGGTTCGCGCGCAGCGAGTTCGGCGGCAGCGTCGACGGCTGCCGCACCATCGGACCGAACACCTCGGGCGGCAGCGTCGAACGGAACGGTTCGAGCAGCGCAAGTTCCTTGTCGCTCGGCATGCCCGATGCCGCGAACGGGCTCGCCTCCCAGAAGCTGTTGGTGCGGCGATACTGCCCGTAGAACATCATCCGGCTCATCCAGTCGAAATCGAACGCCAGCGCGAGCGCGTGCCTCACCCGCACGTCCTGGAACATCGGCTTGCGCATGTTCATCAGGAAGCCCTGCATCTGCGCGGGGCCGTCGGGAAACTCGCCGCGCTTCAGCATGCCGTTGCGGAAATTCTTGCCGACGTACTTGCGCGCCCACTGCGTCGCGCTGTATTCCATGCGCGCGTCGATGTCGCCGGCCTTGAACGCTTCGAGCGCCGTGTATTGATCCAGGTACAGCTTGAACGACACATGCGCGAAGCGGAACATGCCGCGTCGCGACGGCAGGTTCGCTGCCCAGTAGTGCGGGTTGCGCACGTAGCTGATCTGCTTGTCGTTCCTGCGCTGGTCGATCAGGTACGCGCCGCTCGCGATCGGCGGCACGTTCGCGATCTGGTCGAACGGCGGTCGCGTGCCGTCCGCGCGCTGCCCCCATTTCGGCGAGAACACCGGCAGGTCGCCCGCGATCAGCGCGGCGTCGCGCTCCGCGTGCTTGAATTCGAAGCGCACCGTGTGGCCGTCGACCACCACCGCGCGCTTGATGATCGCGAACTGCGCGTTGTACAGCGGCGACGCCTGCGGGCTCGTCAGCGTGTCGAACGAATATTTGACGTCGGCCGCGGTGATCGGGTCGCCGTTCGAGAAGCGTGCGGCCGGGTTGATGCGGAACGTCGCCGACAGCCCGTCGGGCGCGATGTCGACGTCGTCGGCGATCAGTGCGTATTCGGATGCGAGCTCGTCCCAGCTGCGCTGCATCAGCGTGTCGAACATCAGGTTCTTGATGTCCGGTGCGGGCGAGCCGCGCACGAGGAACGGGTTCAGCGAATCGTAGCTCTGCGCTTCATCGTAGTTTTCGAACTGGAGCGTGCCGCTGTCGGGTGCGTCCGCATTCGCGTAGTCGAAATGCGTGAAGCCCGGCGGATACTTCGGGTGGTCGTATTGCGAAATCGCCGGCACCGCGAGCGCGGCCTGCGGCATGACGCCGCCCGACACGAGCCACACGGCGCACGCGAGCAGCGCGGCGCGCGTGGCGGTACGCATCCGCCCGTGCGTGCGCGTCAGGTGCGAGTGGCGCGGCACGCGTGCCCGTCGCCCATTCAACAGTCTCATGGTCAGTCTGTCCGGAAGCGTGCGGGTGTGAAGCCTGCGCGCAATCGATGCCCGTGCCGGACGCCGCGTACGGCCGCGTCCCGCGGATGGTTCGTGCTGTCACGATCGGATGAACTGCACCGCCGCGCGCCCCGGTTGCGGGCCGTCGTGGTGCCAGGTGAAAAAAGGCCGCCCCGAAAAGGGGGTAGTGGACGTGGAGCGGCCTGTCCAAAACCTGTCAGTGCATCGCGACCGCCATCAGAACTTGTACGTCGCGCCGACCTGCGCGAACCGGCCGATGTACGAGTACACCGACGTGTCGTACCCGCTCTGGCTCAGCGTGCCGTTCGCGAAGATCGGGTCGTACGGCGGCGTGCGGTTGAAGAGGTTGTCGATGCCGCCGTAGATCGTCCAGTTCTTGAAGCCCGTGTACGTCACCATCAGGTTGAACTGGCTGTACGAACCGACCTTGCTCGGCTCGGGCATCAGGTTCTGCGCGTACGGGCCCGTGAACTGCCACGTCAGCGCCGCATCGAACTTCCGGTAGTTCCAGTCCAGCGTCGTGTTGCCGCGCCAGCGCGGGAAGCTGCCGCCGAACGGCTGCGTGATCGTGAAGTTGTTGCCCGCGCCGTTGACCGGTGCGGCGCCCGGGAAGCCGATCTTGTAGCTGTTGACGTAGGCCCAGTCGCCCGACAGCGTAAGCGTGCCCCAGCCCTTCAGCGGCAGGCCCTGGCGGAACGTGCCTTCGAAGCCGTTCGTGTCGAGGTAGCCGAGGTTCTGGTACGGAATCACCTTGTACAGCAGCTGGCCGGTCGTCGGGTCGGTCACGACCTGCGACGGCTTGCCCTGGCCGATCACGTTGTCGATGCGGATCTTGTACCAGTCGAAGCCGAGGTCGGTGTAACGGCTCGGCGAGACCTGGAAGCCGATATTGAGGTTGCGCGTGCGCTCCGGCGCGAGGTTCGGGTTGCCGACGGTGATCGACGTGTAGTTCTGGCCGGTGGCCGGATCGACCTGGATGCCGAGCGTCTGCGACTTGCTGTCCTCGACGAAGGTCGGCGCGCGGAAGCCGCGGTTGTACGACGTATACAACGTGAGCGCCTTGATCGGCTGGTACCGCAACGCGAAGCGCGGCGAGAAAGCGCCGCCCACGTCGGTGTAGTGATCGTAGCGGCCTGCCTGGCTGAACGTCAGGTTCTCGATGATCGGTATGTTGATCTGGTAATAGATGGCCGCGACGTTGCGCTGGCCATCCACCGTCTCGAGGTCCGGTGTGATGACGGCCCCGCTCAGGTACTCGGAACCCGGCGTCAGCGTTTCGCTCTGGTGCGTGAACTGCGCGCCGAAGCCGATGCCGACGTCGCCGGCCGGCAGATGGAACAGGTTCGGCGTCGACAGCGTCGCGTCGATCGTGTCGAGCTTCGAGATGCCGAGGTTGTTCGCCTCCTGATAGAGGCCGTTGAACGCGTTCGGCGTCGCGGCCGGGTTCGCGAAATTCAGCGTGCCGTTCTGGTAGATGTTGTTCAGCGCATTCACGTTCAGCTGGTTCGTGAACACGTTCGACACCGTGCTCTGCGAATGGCTGACCGACGTCGCCCAGTCCCAGTCGCCGTACGGCAGCGTGAACGACCCCTTGATGCCGGCGGCCGCCCGCCAGTAGTTGGCCCAGGTCTTTTGCGCGACCGTGTTCGGAAACGCATAGGTGAGCGGCGTGGCCGCGCCCGTCGTGTTGTACGGGTTGCTGGCCGGCACCGTGTAGTTGAACGGCGACAGCAGCTTCGTCTGCGGATTCCAGACGAGCGCCGGGTTCTGCGAGTTGCCGATCACGTTGTTCCACAGGCCGTCATTGGTCGTGGTCGTGTTGTAGCTCTCCATGAAGTCGGCGAACGCGGTCGTCTTGTCGTCGATCTTGAAGTCACCATGGAGCTTCGCGTTCAGGCGCTCGGTCATCGGCAGGATCGACGTGCTTTCCGCCGTGTTGTACCCGCAGACGGTGCCCGGCAACCCGGCCGACAGCGAATTCGACGCGGCCGGACGAACCGAGCCGCCGAACGGGCAGCCGCCGCTCAGCGCCTGCGCACTGCCGTCGGGCATGTTCCAGTAGGACGGCGCGAGCAGCGAGAAGCCGCCCGGCTTGCCCGTGAAGTCCTGGTTGCGCGTGGAATCGCGGTCGGCCAGCGTGAAGCCGTTCGACTTGTAGTAGCTGAGCGCGGCCGTCACGTTGAAGCGGTCGGCGTTCAGGTCGCCGAAGCCGCCGAGCACGCCGAACTTCATCGTGCCGTCGCCGTTGCCGGCGTTGATCGCGCTGCCGAGGCTGCCGTCGAGCTGCAGCCCGCGGAAATTGTGTTTCGTGATGATGTTGACGACACCGCCGATCGCGTCCGAACCGTACTGCGACACGGCGCCCGTCTTCACGATTTCGATCCGCTCGATGTCGTTGAGCGGGATCGTGTTGAGGTCGAAGAACGAATCGACGCTGTTCGAGAAGAATGCATACGGCGCGACGCGCTGGCCGTCGACCAGCACGAGCGTGTACTTCTCCGAGAGGCCGCGCAGTGCAATGCCGGCCGCGCCCGCCGCGAAGTTGCCCGACTGCCCTTCGCCCCAGCTGTTCGCCGAGTTGGCTGCCGCATCGCGCAGGAAGTCGGCGACGGTCACCGCGCCGCTGGCCTGGATTTCCTTCGGCGTGATCGTCTGCACCTGCTGGAAGCCCGTTTTGTCGGCTTGCCGGATCAGCGAGCCCGTCACTTCGAACCGCTTGATCTGCGCGACCTTGCCCTGCCCGTCCGCGGCGGGTGCGGCAGGCGTCGCGTCGGCCGACGCATCAGGCGCCGCGGGCGCTGCGGTGCTTGCGGCAGCACCCGCCGTGCCGCCCGCCTGTGCAACGGTCACGGGCGCGCCGCTCGCGACCGCATCCGCGATCGCGACGGCGCCCGGCGCCGGCTGGCTCTGGGCGAACGCCGGCGGCGCCAGTACGGCCGTCAGCGCGAGTTCCGCCCAGACTATCCTCTTGATGGCCAACGCCAACACTCTCTGCTTCATTTTGTTCCCTCTCGCTCGTAGTAAGACCCCACCTGCTGTGCGCCGGAACCTTGTGAATTCCTTGCGCGTCCTGGGTGCCCGTGTACCGGAACCCGCGATTGCCACGCTTTCGACTGCCACGACTCGAACGGATCGGCCTCGGGTCACCCGCACCATCCAGCGTCACCGTCTTTTTCTATTTTGATTCGACATGCTAAACACCTACATTGAGCGCATTGCCTGCTTCTTCCCGATTCGACGGGCAGCGGGTTCCGTACAACGCGAACCCGTGTGCGCGCCGTACCGCGCCCGCTTCTGCCGTCGATCGGGTACTTCTCCTTCCTGCCGGCCGCCTTCGCTAGAACAGCCTGGGCGTACCGACCCAGACGATCACCGCCTCTTCGTCGGCCGTATTGCGCCACGCATGCGGCATCGTCGATTCGTAATGCGCGGTATCGCCCTCGTTCAGCGTGAACGTGCAATCCTCCAGCGTCAGCGCCAACTGCCCGCGCAACACGTAGACGAACTCCTCGCCGGCATGCGTCGTCATCTCGGACGGCAGTTGCCCCGCCGGCATCCGGACGAGAATCGCGTCGAGCTTGCGACTGTCCACCGGGTTCGTCAGCCTGGCGAACCGGCTGGCCGAGTTCGTGAACTGGAAATACTGCAGCGCGTTGCCGCGGCATACCGAGCGCGCTTCCGTCGGCGTGTCGATGAAGTACTGCATCGTCACGCCCAGCGCCTTCGCGATCCGCACCAGCGACGTGATCGACGGCGTCGCCCGCCCGCGCTCGACCTGCGACAGGAACGGCTTCGAAATGCCGGCGATCGTCGACGTTTCGTCGAGCGTGAGTTTCAGGCGCTGGCGCAGCGCCCGGATCTTGTTGCCGAGCGACACGGCGACGAGCACCGACTCATCAGGGGGCAAAGCCATGGAAAGACGGTCCCTCTCAGTCGAAATCGGTTTGATGTCGTCAAGCCTCGACCGATGCCGTGATGCAGCCGGCCCGGCGCGATCCCCCGCCGCACGCTGCCGCGACGTGCAAGCCACGCGCGGTGCGGCAGCGCACCGGCGTCGTGCGGCCTCGCAGCGCGTGCTCATTTCATTCGGTTTACTAATTAACAAGATTGCCCCTTTCCATCGGCTTACCTGCTCGTCGTGCATCGGTGCGATCGCGGCGGCACACCGCTTTCCGGCCGCTGGCGTGGCGCGCGGCCGTGTCCTTCCGTTGCGTTACCGTGAGGCCACCACCGTCCAGAGCCGTGCCAGATCACCGGAACCGTCGGTGCCCTTGACCGTGCGCAGCACCTGGACCGCACGCGCCTTCTGGCCGGCCACGTAATACGCCTCGCCGAGCCGCAGCCGCGCCGCATCGGGATGCTCGAGCCCGCCCTTCGCGATCGCCTGCTCCATCATCGACAGCCCCTGCTGCGCATGGCCCTCGAAGACGAGGTTCATGCCCGCGTCGATCGGCGCGGCCGGCGTCGTGGCGTCTGCGCCCGATTGCGCGCGCTTCGCCGCGAGCGTCTGCAGCCGCTTCTCGCGATCCGCCTGCGCGTCCTTGCCGAGTACGCCGGACGCGAACCCCTGGTCGATCACCTGCTTGCCTTCGGCGGCCGAGCCCGCGACCAGCGCGAGCTGCGTCATTTCCATGTATGCGCCGGCGGTCGAGAGCGAGCCCGTCGCCCGTCGCAACCGGTAGATGTCGAGGTCGAGCGACGGTAGATACCCGGGGTTGCCGCGAATGGCCGTGACCATTTCGTCCCAGTACGCGGGGCTCGGGTGATACGCCACCAGCAGTCCGAGCGCACTGCGATATGCGTTGCCGTCCTTCACTTTCTGCGCGCAGCTCGCCAGCATCTGCAACTGCCCTTCATCCGGTGCGTGTCCGCCATTCGCCTGCGCGTCGGTGCTCGCTTTCAACTGGCTCACGAGCGGTGCGCAATCGTTCGACAGGTAGTAAGACTGCGTGAGCAGCGTGCGCATTTCCGGATCCGAGCCACCCGCCTTCAGGTAGCGCTGTGCGACGCGGATCGCCAGCGGGTAGTTCTTCTGCTGGAAGTAGATGCCGGCCAGCGCCGCCGTGGTCCGCTGCTCGTCTTCGCCCGACAGCCGGCCGGAGTTCAGCACGCTCTCGTAGGCTTGTGCGGCCGTGCCCGAGTCGCCGGCTGCCATCGCTGCCGCGCCGCGCATTTCTTCCACCACGGTGGTTTCGTACGGCGTCCGGTTCGGCACGGCGGCCGCCTGGGCGATCTTGCCCAGCGCGTCGCGATACTTGTGCGCCCGGTACAGCTCCTGCGCGGCCGCCAACGGTTTCGCCACGTCCGGCCGCAGCGCGTCCGCCGGCAGCGCCGGGCGGCCGAGCAGGGCCGCCGCGCCGAGCGCCGCCACCGCCATCATCCGTTTCAGTCGTCGCGGGTTCATCGGCTCGTCCGTGTCGTCATTGCATGAACTGTTCGTTACCGATCAGGCCGATCTTGGTCGCGCCCACGCGTTGCGCGGAGGCGAGCACCGCGGCCACGTCCTTGTACGGCACCAGCTTGTTGGGGCGCAGATGGATCTCCGCCTGCACGGGCTCCGCTGCCACCTGGGTCAGTTTCGACTCGAGCGTCGCGCGGTCCGGCACCGGCGCGCCGTTCCATGTCGTCGTACCGTCGAAGTCGATGTCGATCTGCACGATTTCCGGCGGCGCGGCCGGCGGCGGCGGATTCCCCACCGGCAGGTCCATCTTCACCGAATGCATCTGAATCGGGATCGTGATGATCAGCATGATCAGCAACACCAGCATCACGTCGATCAGCGGCGTGGTGTTGATATCGACCATCACTTCCGGTTCGGCATTGCTCCCGCCCGAAGGCACATTCATTCCCATCGTCGACTCCTGTCGATCCACGTTAGCGCTTTAGCGCTTACGTGGATCCCATGCTTTGCGGTCGATCCACGTTAGCGCTTTAGCGCTTACGTGGGTCCCATGCTTCGCGGTCGATCCACGTTAGCGCTTTAGCGCTTACGTGGATCCCATGCTTTGCGGTCGATCCACGTCAGCCCTTCAGCGCTTACGTGGGTCCCATGCTTCGCGCTCAACCCACGTCACCCCTTCAGCGCGTACGTGGATCCCATGCCTCGCGCTCGACCGGCGTCAGCGCTCCACCACTTGCCGCCAGCCCCCTATCCCGCCACGATTGCGCGGCGCGACTATCCCCCGCGCGCCGGCGGCTCCGTAATGAACGACAGCTTCGCGATCCCCGCGCGCTCGCACATCGTGACCACCCGACCGATGAACTCGTAGCGCGTGTTCTGATCGCCCCGCACGTGGACGCTCGGCTGCGGCTGCTGCTGCGACACGTCCTTGAGTTTCGCGAGCAGCGTCTGTGCGTCCACCAGTTGCTCGCCCCAGAAGAAATCGCCGTCGCGGTTCACCGCGATCTCGATGCTCTTCGGCGTCGTCTGCAGCGGCTGCACCGTCTCCTTCGGCAACTGAAGCTGGATCGTGTGCGTCACGACCGGAATCGTGATCAGGAAGATGATCAGCAACACCAGCATCACGTCGACGAGCGGCGTCGTGTTGATGTTGGCGATCACCTCGTCGCTATCGTCCTGCCCGACGTTCATGGCCATCGCGCGTCTCCGTCAGCCGATCAGTTCGCAAGCGACGCAGTTGCCGGCGACGACGCGCGCACCGGGCGCCGGTTGCCGGCCAGCAGCACCGTGTGCAGTTGCGCACCGAAGTTGCGCACCCGCTCCATCACCGACTTGTTGCGGCGAACCAGGAAGTTGTAGCCGAGCACCGCCGGCACCGCGACGGCGAGGCCGATTGCGGTCATGATGAGCGCCTCGCCCACCGGGCCGGCGACCTTGTCGATCGATGCCTGGCCGGCGATGCCGATGGCCGTCAGCGCGTGATAGATCCCCCAGACCGTGCCGAACAGCCCGACGAACGGCGCGGTGGAGCCCACCGTGGCGAGGAAGGCGAGCCCGTCCTGCATCCGGTTCGACACGTTCGTGATCGAGCGCTCGACCGACACGTCGATCCACGTATTGCGATCCACGGCTTCCAGCAGCGCCTCGTCATGATGCTCGCCGGCCTCGATCGCCGTTTCGGCGATGAAGCGGAACGGCGATGCCTCGTCGAGCAGCTTGGCGCCCTCGGCCAGCGACGGCGCGGACCAGAGCTGCGCGTCCGCCAGCTTCGCGCGGCGATTGGCGCGCAACTGCTCCACGAACTTCGTGATCATGATGTACCAGCTTCCCATCGACATGATCACGAGCAGGATCAGCACGAAACGGGCGACGAAATCGCCGTTCTTCCAAAGCGCGCCGAGCCCGTACGGATTCTCGACCGCTTCCGTCGTGGCCGGCGCGGGCGGCGGAGCCGGCTCGGCGGCGGCCGGAACCTGCGCCGGCGCAGCCGACGGCGCCGCGGCCTGTGCCGACGTGCCGGCCGCGCCGCTTGCCTGCGCGTGGGCGAGCTGCGGTGCAACGAACCCGTCGATTGCGGCGACGGACATCAGGATGCTTGCCGCCAGCGCGGCCAGTGAACGCTTCGTCATACCCCACTCCAGTTAATTCGATGAACTTAATATGCCAGTTCGAGATGGTTTTCTCCGGCCCGGATCACACCGGGCCGCCCACTGCATCAATTCAGATTGAACGAGAACGGTACCTGGACCCGTACCGGCTGGCCCTGCGCGACGCACTTGAATCGCTTCACGGTGTTGAAGGCAGCGCGATCGAGGATCGGATCGGCCGACTGCGCCACGCGCTCGTTCGTGATGTTCCCTTCCGCGTCCACGACGAATTCGATGGTCACGTCACCCGTGATGTTGTTTTCCTGCGCTTCCTTCGGGTACTGGATCGACGCGCGAAGCGTGTCCGAATTCGGGCAAACCACCCCCACGTCATGGCTGACCGGCTTGGCCGGCGCCGGAGGCGCCACGACCGGCGCCTGCACGGCCGGCGCGGACGGGACCGGGGCCGCCTGGTGCGTTATCGTCGCCTGCGGCGGCGCCTGCACCGGCACTTCCGGCGGCGGGACGAACGGCGGCGGCGGCGGCGCGAATTTCGGCGGCGGGAGCTTGACGACGGGCATCGGCGGCGGCGGCGGTGGCTTGACCGGCTCGATGATGCGGGTTTCGATCGGGTGCTGGATCACCTGCACGACTTTCGTCGCAAGGCCGTTGAGCAGCGCGTAGATCAGCACGGCATGCAGCACCAGGACGATTCCGATGCCGCCGAACCGGCGTACCGGGTTCTGTTGCTTCTTGCCGAACTCTCGCGGACGGCCCAGCGTAGCCAGTCCGCTGTTCGACGTAGCCAGACGTTCTTCGACTTTCATGCCCACCATCCATCCCCCAAGCGATTCGCCCAGTATCGGATTGCTGCCGGCGGCGAAGCCAGGTCGGCATCACCACCACATCAACCCGAACATTTCATTTCAAATTCAATTAGCAATCCAAATTGAAAGAATTCAATTCGAATGCAAATTCATTCTTTTTCAAGGAATCGTTCCGGCCGGCGCGGCCCGGTTATGCACCGAAAAAAACGCGCCAGCACGTTCAGGCAATTGTCAGCCGAGCGGGCGGCACCTTACATTTCGTATGACGACCCACCGTTCGTTACACGGTGATGTCAGCGGCGCCGTTCACTTGGGTGCAGAAGATAGCAAGGAAAAAATTTTGACGTCAAACTTTATTTGATACCCGAATACAAAGTTTGGAGGGTTTACTCAAATAATATTCCGGTAAGCAGAAATCAGCCTTTTATTATAAAAACGGTAATTGAATTGTATGGGTATATGCAAAACCGGATATTAATCTGCTTCATCATAAATATCGGCATATTTCCCGCGACGCACCAAAATGGCCCGCTCCCGATGCGACTGGCAGGATGCACGTCTCCCCTCATCGGCGCCCCCATCGGTCGCCAGATGTGCTGATCAACTGCCTCGAGCTGGTCGACACAGCTTCTTCTGAACGTCCGAAACACTCCGGATATCCAGAAAAAGTTAGTCAGCAATGCGATACAAATTTCATGATGGACCTGGCATCCTACAACTCACGGAAAATAATTTCGCATACCGAATTAACTATCGCGCGACCATTTACCGCCTCTCCACGTGACCCGTCAGGCACGCACCGATCAGCGCCCACACACCGCGCGCATCAGGAGTGCATGCCCTGCATCTTGTGCGAGAAATGCGCGCGCTCGGCCGTCTCCATCAGCGTCAGGAATTCATCCTGCATCATGTGGATCAGCGCTTCGTGATCGCCGGCCTCGAAATACACTTCCGGCTGCTGCGCGAGACGTTCCTCGAGAAACGTCTTCATGCCGTACGCCATGCACACCGGCGGCAACGCGCCCATGTCGCAATCCTTGAACAGCTCGCGCAGCTCGACCTCCCGGGCGAGCACGAGATGGCGTCCCGTCTTCACCCAGAGATCCGACAGGCGCACGGCGTGCGTGGTCGGCAATACGGCGGCGACGTAGCCTTCGTCGTCTTCGAGGAGCACGGTTTTCGCGAGGCGATCGCCGGGAATATGCGCGGCGGCGGCCGTCTCCATGCTCGTATGGCTATAGGGGTGGTACACCACTTCGTACCGCGATGACTTCTGACGCAGGCAATCCTGCAGGGTGGCTGACACAGGCATGGCATACCTCGTCTGGACGAAACGGGCGAACGGCGTTCGCACCGGATTCGTTCAGCATAGGTCGCATTCCGGCGGATGGAAAACCTCGGCGCTGCCGCGCTTCGCACCGACTCGATACACGCGTTCAGTCCCCCGGATCCAGTCCCTTTTCGCGCAGCCATTCCCGATTGAACAGCCGCGTGCGATAGATGTCGCCACGGTCGCACAGCAAGGTCACGATCGTGTGCCCCGGGCCCATCCGGCGGGCCAGCCAGACCGCCGCCGCGACGTTGATGCCGCTCGATCCGCCGACGTACAGCCCCTCCTCGCGCAGCAGCCGGTAGACCATCGTCACGCACTGCTGATCGTCGATCCGCACGGCGTCGTCGATCGGCGTGCCCGCCAGGTTCATCGTGACGCGCGTCGATCCGATTCCTTCGGTGATCGAGCTGCCCTCCGCGCCGAGGTCGCCCGTTTTCACGTAACCGTAGAGCCCGCTGCCGTGCGGGTCGGCCAGCACGATCCGGACGTCCGGATTCTGCTCTTTCAGAAAACGGCTCACGCCCGCCAGCGTGCCGCCCGTCCCGGTCGCGCAAACGAACGCATCGATCGTGCCCGCCGTATCGCGCCAGATCTCGGGCCCGGTCGTCTCGTAGTGCGCCTGGCGATTGACGACGTTGTCGAACTGGTTGGCCCACACCGCGCCGTCGAGTTCGTCCGCGAGCCGCGCGGCAATCTTCTGATAGTTGTTCGGGTCACGGTAGGGTGCCGCCGGCACCGGGCGCACGTCGGCGCCGAGCGTGCGCAGGATCGCCAGCTTGTCCGGCGATTGCGTGTCGGGAATCACGATCACGCAGCGATAGCCGCGCGCCGCGCAGATATGCGCGAGACCAATGCCGGTGTTGCCCGCCGTGCCCTCGACCACGGTGCCGCCTGGCTTCAGCACGCCGCGCCGCTCGGCGTCGCGGATGATGTAGAGTGCCGCGCGGTCCTTCACCGACCCGCCCGGATTCATGAATTCCGCCTTGCCGAGGATCTCGCAGCCCGTCTCGGCGCTGAGCTTCGTCAAGCGAATCAGCGGCGTGCGCCCCACGCAGTCGACGAAGCCTTGTCGCACGTCCATGTCTTCCTCCGTTGACATCGCGCAGCGCACGCGCCACACACTACGAAGGATAGGCCGCCCTCGCCGCTTTCGTCGCCGGCTGCCGCGTATTAAGCTTGAAGAGCCCATTGCGGCCCACGCGCCGCATCGCGAGACGAGGTCCGCCATGCTGCAACTGCAAACCGTTGCCGTCGACAAGCCCGAGACCGTGAACTTCATCCTCGGCCAGTCGCATTTCATCAAGTCCGTCGAGGACATCCACGAGGCGCTGGTCGGCACCGTGCCCGGCATCCGCTTCGGGCTCGCATTCTGCGAGGCGTCGGGCAAGCGACTGGTGCGCCACTCCGGCACCGATGCGGCGCTCGTCGACCTTGCCTGCCGCAACGCCAGCGCGATCGGCGCCGGTCACGCGTTCATCGTGTTCCTCGGCGACGGCTTCTTTCCGGTCAACGTACTCAATGCGATCAAGGCCGTGCCGGAGGTCTGCCGGATCTATTGCGCGACCGCGAACCCGACCGAGGTGATCGTCGCGGAAACCGCGCAAGGACGCGGGATCGTCGGCGTCGTCGACGGCTTCGGGCCGCTCGGCGTCGAAAATGACGACGACATCCGCTGGCGCAAGGACCTGCTGCGCACGATCGGCTACAAGGCGTAGGGACGCCCCCCGCCGGGTCACCTGTAGACCGGGCTGCATCGAAGGCGCGTCGCGGCCGGGATTCCAGGGCGGACGACACTCAGACCGTTAGTTGCGTTTATGGCCACAGAAGCGCGCCGCCCTCCGCGTCGTGCCGCCGCCGTGCGCGTGCCCTATACTGCCCGCAGCACACTGACCGACGGCGCGCTGACGCACCGGCCGCCGCGATTCTTCCCGGAGCCGCCATGCATTACCAGTTGACCTACGAACTCGTCGACGATTACCTGTCCCGTCGCGAACCGTTCCGCGCCCAGCACCTCGCGCTTGCGCAGGCGGCGACCGAGCGCGGCGAACTCGTGCTCGCCGGCGCGCTGTCGGACCCGGCCGACCAGGCCGTGCTCGTCTTCGAAGGGGATTCGCCGGAGGCGGCCGAGTCGTTCGCGCGCGCCGATCCGTACGTGCAGAACGGCCTCGTGAAATCGTGGCGCGTGCGTCCGTGGCGCGTCGTGGTCGGCAAGCACGCGCCGCCCCGCGCGTGAAGCGGGACTACAGCCACCCTGCCCGCTTGAAGCGCCACCACAACCCGAAGTCGGCGGCGACCATCACGGCGATGCAGCCGTAGAAGCCGTATTTCAGGTGCAGTTCGGGCATGTTCGCGAAGTTCATCCCGTAGATGCCGGCGATCATCGTCGGGATCGCGAACAGCGCGGCGAACGAGCCGAGCCGCTTCGTCACCTCGTTCTCCGCCAGCGAGATCATCCCGAGGTTGACCTGGATCGCCGTGACCACCATCTCGCGCCGCCCTTCGATCGTCTTCACGATCCGCTGCAGATGGTCGTACACGTCGCGAAAGTACGGCTCCATGCCGCTGCAGACTTGCGGAATGCGCCCGCCGGTGAGCTTCGCGAGCGGCTCGAGCAGCGGCGCCGTGTGCTGGTACAGCATCACGAGCCGGCGCTTCAGCGAATAGAGATCCTCGATGATCGCGCGCGACGAGGCGGGCGTGGCCTTCGCGAAGATGCGGTCCTCGAGCTCCTCGAGTTCGGCGCCGAGCGTTTCGAGGATCGGGAAATAGCGGTCGACGACCTGGTCCATCAGCGCGTAGAACACGAATGCCGAACCTTCCCGGAGCAGATGCGGCTCACGCTCGCAGCGCTTGCGCACGTCGCGAAAATCGTGCTCGGTATGGTTGCGGATCGACAGCACGTAGTTCGGGCCGACGAACACGTTGAGCTCGCCGACATTGAATTCATCGTCGTCGTCCAGCTCGACCGTATGCAGCACCGCGAACAGCGAATCGCCGTACTCCTCGATCTTCGGCCGTTGATGCCCCTTGCGGGCATCCTCGAGCGCCAGTTCGTGCAACCCGAATTCCTCGCCCATCAGGTCGAGTTCGTCGGGTGTCGGATCCTTCAGCGCGACCCACACGAAGCACTCGGGCTTCGACACGTAGTCGCTGATGGCGTCGATATCGATGTCGGCCAGCTTGCGGCCGTCCTGGTATGCAGCACAGTTGATCAGCATGTTGTCGTGACGTTGCGGTTTGCGCATCAGTTTACCGGTTTGCTGCGCGGGCGGCCCGGCTTGCGCGGCACGACGATATTGGTCATGATCGGGCTGCGTGCGCCGCAGCATGCGCACCCGGCACTTCGGCCCCCCGGCCGCACGGCGTGCGGCCCAACCGTCAAGGAGACAGACCCATGTGGTATTTCTCGTGGATACTCGGCATCGGCGTGGCGCTCGGCTTCGGCATCATCAATGCGATGTGGCTGGAAGCGGAAGTCTTCTCGCGCGGCGACAAGCGCAACGGCGCGTCGAGCCCGCGCTCGGGAGGCAACGCTTCGTGACGCATCTGGTGTTCTTCTGCGGTCACGCCGGCACCGGCAAGACCACGCTCGCGAAGCGGCTCATCGGGCCGCTGATGCGCGCGACCGGCGAGGCCTTCTGCCTGCTCGACAAGGACACGCTGTACGGCCGCTACAGCTCGGCCGCGATGGGTGCGCTCACCGAGGATCCGAACGACCGCGACAGCCCGCTCTACCTGAAGCACCTGCGCGATCCCGAATACCAGGGCCTGCTCGACACGGCCCGCGAAAATCTCGCGCTCGGCATCGGCGCACTCGTGGTCGGCCCGCTGTCGCGCGAAGTGCGCGATCGCCGCATTCTCGACCGTGCATGGCTCGGCATCGCGCCCGACGTCACGCTGACGGTGGTCTGGGTCTACACGTCGGAAGACGTCGCGCACCAGCGGATCGTCGCGCGCGGCAACCCGAACGATGCGTACAAGCTCGCGCACTGGGACGAATACCGGCAGCGCCGCTTCGTGCCCACCGGCCACGAATGCGACGGCATCGTGATGTTCGACAATACCGCGCCATCCGATGCCGACGTCGATGCACTGCTGTACCGCATCGCGCCGCCCCCGGCGGCGGCCGCGATCGTCCCGCCGCTGCCGGCCTGACCGGCCGCTCTTTTTGGCCTGGCCGGCCGCTCTGTTTCGTCACCCGCAAAAAACAACGCCGGAAGCGCTGCTGCGCTCCCGGCGTCGTACGGCCCTCGTGCCTGAGGCTGGCGGGTGATCAGGCCACTTCGTGCACGCGCTCCATCGTGCCGCCTTCGTACAGCTTGCCGAAGCGGTTCGACAGGAATGCCTTCAGCGACACCTTTTCCTGCGGGATGAAACCGCTCTGCGGCAGCTTCTTTTCGCGGAACAGATCCAGCACCGCGCACATCGCACCGGCCGTCGTGATCTGGATCGCGCTCATGTGCATCCCGCACACGTCCTTCGCGAAGATCTTGCGCGTGAACACGTCCTGCACCAGCTGGCCGTCCTTCACGCCCGTCACCGTGATGAACACGAGCACGACGTCCTGCTTCGTCGACGGCACCGCGCGGCGCATGATCGACTTCAGCGTGTCGCGGTCGGTCGACAGGCGCAGGTCTTCCAGCAGGAACTGCACGAGATCGCGGTGGCCCGGATAGCGCACCGACTTGTAGTCGAGCGTCTCGACCTTGCCCGACAGCGTCTCGCACAGCGTGCCCAGGCCGCCCGACGTGTTGAACGCTTCGTATTCGGTGCCGTCGAGCGAGAAGTGCTCGAGGCCTTCGAGCGGCTGCACCCACTGCTTGCGGCCGTCGCGGATCGCTTCGCACGGCTGGCAGTATTCGTTGATCAGGCCGTCGACGCTCCACGTCAGGTTGTACTTCAGCGCGTTGGTCGGATACTCGGGCAGCGCGCCGACGCGCATCTTCACGTCGCGCACTTCGCTGAAGCCGTTCACCAGTTCATGGGCGGCGAGACCGATGAAGCCCGGTGCGAGGCCGCACTGCGGCATGAACGCACGGTCGGAGCCTTCGGCCAGTTCGCGGATCGCGTGGGTTGCGCGCACGTCTTCGGTCAGGTCGAAGTAGTGGACGCCGGCAGCCTTCGCGGCGGCGGCAACGTTGACCGCGAGGTAGTAAGGCAGCGCGTTGACGAGCGCATCGAAGCCCTTCACTGCTTCGCGAATCGCGTTCGCGTCGGCCGAATCGACCCGCTGCGTCGCGATGCCTTCGCGCGACAGCTTCGCAAGCGCATCCGCATCGCGGTCGAACGCGACGACTTCGTAGTCGCCCGTTTCACGCAGCATGTGAGCAATGGTGTGGCCGATCAGACCTGCGCCGACGATGGCGATTTTCATGCGCTTATCTCCTGATGATGGGTTGGTGTTGTGAACGGCGTTGAGCCATGAACACAGTGTAGGGACGCGCAAAATCAGTTCCAAGACGAAGAATGATGCGAAACGACCGATACTTTCGACGTTTCGACCACGTATTTCGTCGAAACGTCGAAATGACGCTTTTTGCGCGCTGCCGGCCTCGCTATGGCTGGCCTAAGTCTTCCGTTTCAGACTGCATGCCGACCACCCGATTTCCAAGGAGGCATCGCATGCAATCCCTGCCTGTCCATCGCACGCCGCACTGGCTGAACAAGGTGCCCGACGTCGCGCTGTCGTTCTGGATCATCAAGATCATGTCGACCACGGTCGGCGAAACCGGCGCCGACTTTCTCGCGGTCAACGCGGGCCTCGGCCAGACCGTCACCCGCATCGCGATGGCGTCGCTGCTCGCGATCGCGCTGTGGCTGCAGTTGCGCACGCGCCGCTACGTGCCGTGGATCTACTGGCTCACGGTGGTGCTGGTCAGCATCGTCGGCACGCAGATCACCGACCTGCTCACCGACGGCCTGAACGTCAGCCTCTATGCGAGCACCGCCGCGTTTGCCGTCGCGCTCGCCGCGATCTTCTTCGTGTGGCATCGCGTCGAAGGCACGCTGTCGATCGACACCATCGTCACGCCGCGGCGCGAGCTGTTCTACTGGGCCGCGATCCTCTGCACGTTCGCGCTGGGCACCGCCGCGGGCGATCTCGCGACCGAGGCGCTCGGGCTCGGCTTCACGCTCGGCGCGCTGTGCTTCGGCGGCTTGATCGCGGCCGTGTTCGTGATGTGGCGGCTGGGCGTCAACGCGGTGCTCGCGTTCTGGATCGCGTACATCCTGACGCGCCCGTTCGGCGCCTCGCTCGGCGACCTGCTCACGCAGGCCCGCACCTATGGCGGGCTCGGCTTCGGCGCCGCCTGGACGAGCCTGCTGTTCCTGACCGTGATCGTGCTGCTCGTCGCCGTCGCGCAATTCGGCAGCAGTCCGCGCACGCGCGCCGGTACCGCCGAATGACGCCCTTTCCTTTCCGCTTTTTCCGTTCATCGCATCGAGGACACGCCATGCGCATTCCCCATCCCGTTTCCCGCCTCGCCGTGGCCGCGGCCACGATTGCCCTGCTGGGCGCCGCCGCCGGCTGCTCGAAGCAGCAGGATGCAAGCGCAGCGACTCCGGTGGCCGCGTCGGCCGCCGCATCGCCTGCCGCGGCCCGCGCATCGAAGCTCGGCGACCTGTCGCAGTTCCGCACGATCGCGGTCGACGTGAACACGCTCGTCGCCAAGGGCGACCTGCCCGGCGCGAAAACGCGCATCAAGGATCTCGAGATCGCGTGGGACTCGGCCGAGGCCGGCCTCAAGCCGCGCGCGGCCGCCGACTGGCACACGGTCGACCAGGAGATCGACCGCGCGCTTTCCGCGCTGCGTGCCGACCATCCGACCCAGGCCGATTCGGCCGCCGCGATGAAGAGCCTGCTCGCGGCAATCGACCGGTTCAGCGGCAAATAAGGATCGCAGCGCGCGTGCCGCGTGACGCCCGTGCGGGAATCGCATACGCTGGCGGCGTTTGCACGGCACGGAGAACACGCATGCGAATACTGCTCGTCGAAGACGACCCGATGATCGGCGAGGCCGTCCACGCCGCGCTGAAGGACGCGTCGTACGCCACCGACTGGGTCACCGACGGCGTGCGCGCGTTGACCGCGTTCGCCGCGCAGCCCTACGACCTGGTCCTGCTCGATCTTGGCCTGCCCGGCCGCGACGGGCTCGACGTGCTGGCCGCCATCCGCGCGAAGGACGCCAGCGCACCGCTGCTGATCGTCACCGCCCGCGACGGGCTCGACGATCGCCTGGCCGGCCTCGACGGCGGCGCCGACGACTACATCGTGAAGCCGTTCGAGATGGCCGAGCTGCTCGCGCGGATTCGCGTCGCGATCCGGCGCCGGGCCGGTTCGGCCGCGCCGCTGCTGAGCAACGGAATCGTGTCGCTCGATCCGGCCACGCGCGAGGCCGCCGTCGACGGGCAAGCGCCGGTGCCGCTGTCGAATCGCGAATTCTCGCTGCTGCGCGCGTTGCTGGTGCGCCCGGGCGCGATCCTGTCGCGGCGCGAGCTCGAGGATCGCCTGTACGGCTGGGGCGAGGAAGTCGAAAGCAATGCAGTCGAATTCCTGATCCATTCGCTGCGCCGCAAGCTCGGCAGCACCGTGATCAAGAATGTCAGGGGTGCGGGATGGATGGTTTCAAGAAGCGCCTGAGCGAGTCGATCGGCTTGCGGCTGTCGGTCGCGCTGTCGGCCGCGATCCTGGCCGTCGCGACCGCGGCGGCCGCGTTCGCGTTTTCATCGGCATTCGATGAAGCGCACGAACTGCAGGACGACGTGCTGCGCGAGGTCGCGACACTGCTCGACCGCGAGCACGCGCCGTCGCTCCATGCCGACGGTACCGGGCACGCACGCGAAAGCGACGAACTGTCGCGCGTGTTCGTGCAGCCGCTCGGCGGCACACCGCAACCGGGCAGCGACGGCGCACCGCGGCTCGCGCTGGCGCCGTCGCTCGCCGACGGGCTGCATACGGTCGATGCCGGCGGCAGCACGTATCGCGTGATGGTCCGCACCTTCGCGAACGGCGAGCGCATCGCGGTCGCTCAAGAAGCCGGCATGCGCGACGACGTCGCACGCGAAAGCGCGTGGCGCACCGCGCTGCCGCTGCTGCTCCTCGTCCCGATCCTGCTGTTGCTCGTCGCCGATCTCGTGCGCAAGCTGTTTCGCCCGGTCGCCGTGCTGTCCGCCGGCATCGATGCGCGCGACGAGCACGACCTGCGCCCGGTGCCGGCCGAGCACGTGCCGGTCGAAGTGCGGCCGTTCGTCGTCGCGATCAACCGGATGCTCGGGCGCGTCGCGCAGTCGGTCGCCGCGCAGCGCCGCTTCGTCGCCGACGCCGCGCACGAACTGCGCTCGCCGCTCACGGCGATGTCGCTGCAGGCCGAGCGCCTCGCCGAGGCCGACCTGCCGGACGATGCGCGCGCACGGCTCGCCGCGCTGCGCGGCGGGCTCGACCGCAGCCGCCATCTGATCGGTCAACTGCTCGCGCTCGCGCGAGCGCAAAACGCGCCGGCCGCGCCGCCCAGCGACGTGTCGGTGCATGCGATCTATCGGCGCGTGCTGGAAGACCTGATGCCGCTCGCCGACGCGAAGACCATCGACATCGGCATCGAAGACGGCCCGGACACGCACGTGCCCGTCGACGAACTCGAACTCGTGTCGCTCGTGATGAACCTGGTCGACAACGCGATCCGCTACACGCCGCCGGGCGGACGCGTGGACCTGTCGACGCAATGCACGGACACGCACGTATGCGTGACGATCGCCGACACCGGGCCGGGCATCGCGCCGCACGAACGCGAACGCGTGTTCGACCCGTTCTACCGCGTGCCCGGCAACGCGCAGATCGGCTCCGGGCTCGGCTTGTCGATCGTGAAGATCGTCGCGGACCGGATGGGTGCCGACATTGCGCTCGCGTATGCGGATGAAGCGCAATCTCGCGGGTTGCGCATCTCGGTGCGGATTCCGCTCGCGCGGCCGCCCGGCGCGGTGCAGCCCGACAGCCGGGCCGATACCCCGGCGCAACACTCACGGCGCGACGCAGGCCGCGCCTGAGCGTCAGCCGCCGATCGTCCCGCGATCGATCTTGCGCGACAGGATGATCGACGTCGTCGTGCGTTCGACGCCTTCGAGCGTGCCGATCTGGTCGAGCAGGTCGTTGAGCCGTTCGGGCGAATCGGCGCGCAGCCACGCGACGTAGTCGTACTCGCCGCTCACCGCGCACAGCAGCTGCACCTCGGGCATCCGGTCGAGCTTGCGCAACACGTCCTTGCCGAACTTCGGCGTGAGGATGATGCCGACGTACGCATAAATGCTCGCATCGAGCACATCCTGTCCGAGCCGGACGCTGTAGCCGGCGATCACGTTGGTGCGTTCGAGCCGCGCGATGCGGGCGACGACCGTCGTGCGCGCGACGTCGAGCTGGCGCGCGAGATCCGCGACGCTGGCGCGCGCATCGGCCTGCAGCAGCGCGACCAGTTGCCGGTCGAGATCGTCGAGTTGGTCGAGGCGGGGTGGACGCATGAGGCTGGGCCGGGGCACGACGCGCCGGCTGAGTGAAAGGTGACGCGATGATAGCGCCGAACGCCGGCCCGCCCAAACGCCATCGCCCGGGCCCGGGTCGAACCTTTCAATTTCGATTCGTATCGGATGTAAGCAAGTGTCGCATTCACTGCTGCGCTGCACGCAACGTGCTACTAATACCGGGCGACGCGAGAAGCGCGCTTGCGGCAGTTGCCGCCGCGCCCGCTCGCAAGACACCACCCCGGAGAGCCAACCATGAAGAAAATCTCGCTCACCCTCGCTACGCTCGCCGTTGCAGCCAGCGCGTTCGCGCAAACCCCGGCGCAGCCGCAGGCGCCCGCCCAGGCCCCCGCCACGACGGCCGCGGCGTCGGCCCCGAGCGCCGAGCAGCGCGAGGCGCGCCACGAAGCGCGCGTCGAGCAGCGCATCAAGTACCTGCACGACCAGTTGAAGATCACGTCGGCGCAGGAACCGCAGTGGAAGACGTTCGCGGACACGATGCGCGACAACGGCGACACGATGGGCCGCCTCTATCGCGAACGGATGGCGAAGCACGACGTCTCCGCACTCGACGACATGAAGCAGTACGCGGAACTGTCACAGGCGAACGCCGACGGCGCGAAGAAGCTCGCCGACGCCTTCGCGCCGCTCTACGAGAGCTTCCCGGCCGACCAGAAGGCGCTGGCCGACACGACGTTCCGCAGCTGGCTGCACCACGGCGGCGAGCACCGCGGCAAGGGCAAGACGAAGGGCAAGGACGGCAAGGCGGCAGCCGCGCCGGCCGCCAGCGCACCCGCGCAACCCTGACGCCCGCCCTGCCGGCGCCGTACCGCCCGTGCGGGGCGAACGGCGCCGCGCCGCTCCAGGCGACCGGCGCGTCACACGGCGCGCCGGATTCGGGATAAGCTCCCGGCTTTTACAGCTTTCCCGCCCCTCCCCGCCATGCTCGAACTCAAGCACCTCGACCTGCACACTGATCCGCAGGCCCGTCGCGTCGTCAAGGACGAAACCGTCGCCGTTGCCTTCGCGGAGGTCGACGGCGAACTGATGAGCCTCGAGGGCCCGAACCGCTATGTGGCGGGCGACGCGCTGATCACGGGCTCGACCGGCGACCGCTGGGTCGTGTCACGTGCGCGCTTCGACGCCAAATACCTGCCCGCCGATCCGGCACTCGCACACGGCGCACCGGGCGCCTACCGGAACCGGCCGGCCGTCGTGCTCGCCCGCCGGATGGACGAGCCGTTCACGATCGCCCGCTCGGAAAACGGCGACACGCTGCGTGGCGTCGCCGGCGACTGGGTGATGCAGTACGCGCCCGGCGACTACGGTGTCGTGCAGGCGCAGCGCTTCGCGCAGGTGTACCGCGACGCGTAATGCAGCGCGCCGGCATGGCGCCGGCGCGAACGGTCACGCAAAGTCTTCGTCGAGTACGAGTTCCGCGTCGCGCTCGACGGCCTCGCCGGCCGCGTGACGCTCCTCGAGCGACCCGAGCATCGCTTCCGTATACGCATGCAGCACCGCATGGCTGCGTGCCCGTTGCATCGGCTTGAGCGCCAGGTAGCGCGCGAGCGCGGCCGGCACGATCCGGATATCGAGCGTCATCCGCTTCGGCGTCGAGCCGAAACGCATCGCGAGCCACTGCACGGACAGGAACCGCCCGCGCGCGTCGCTGCTTTCGGCGAAACGCGTCTGCTCCGGAAAGAGATCGCAGATCACGCGTGCGAGCGCGTCAAATTCCGCGCTCTGGCATTCGATCAGATAGTCATCCATCCCGTCTCTCCCGTCAGGCTGCCGATTGCGACGGCCGGCATGCCTTCACCAGCACGACGACCAGGATCGCGGCGAGCACGAAATACGCGGCCTCGACCCAGCCGGCCGGCAGCACGCGCACCTGATACAGCAATGCCGGTGCGGCCGCGAGCGCATGCAGCACGATCGCGAGCGGCAACACGCCCGCGCGGCCGGCGCGCACGCCGCGCCAGACCAGCACCGACAACGCGAGCTGCAGCACGAATGCCGCGCAGCGTTCGAGCAGCAACAGCAGCATCGACTGCGCCGACAGCGTCGCGAGCATCACGTGCAGGCGCACGACGGTATCGCCCGGCAGGTCGGCGAGCTGCGTCTCGAGCTGTCCGCGGCTCGCGAGCCACGCGAGATACGACCACTGGCCCCATACGAGTACGCCGATGAACCATGCTTCGGCGCCCCCGTGACCGATCCCGTAGCCGATTCCGCGGCTGTCGCCGGCCGACGGGCCGTAGCGGCGGCTCAGGAAACGCATCCCGAGATAGCGGCCGGCTTCCTCGAATACGGCAGTCGCGAGCGCGCTGTACGCGACGAACGTGAGCGGCTGCGTAAGCCAGCCATCCGGAGGCGTCTGGCTCAGCACGAGCCCGTGGAACGCACGCTCGAGGATCATCGCAAACAGCGTGAAGACGGCCACGCCGACGATCGTGTCGCGGCGGTTCAGCGCCAGCGGCTTGCGCAGGAGTCGGTAGAGGACGAGCGGCAGGAGCGCGATGATCAGCGTGGCGGCGATCAGCACCGCCAGCGTGACGGGGGCGACAGTCATGTATTTCCTTGTTCGGGGCAGCGCACCTGACGCGCTGCGTGCCCCGAATGATACTCAGCTTGCGGTCGACGCGCGCGCAACCAGCTCGCCCGGCAGCAGCGAGACGCGTACGTCGCCCGCCGCGCCGTCGATCCGCTCGTGCACGAATTCGACGGCCTTGTAGCCGATTTCGTAGGTCGGCTGACGAATCGTCGTGATCCCGATCAGCTCGGCCCATTCCGGATCGTCGATCGACAGCAGCGCCGCCTGCTGCTGCCATGCGGTGCCGAAACGCGCGCGCAGGTGGCGCGCAATCGCGAGTGCGACCGGCGCGTTCGCGGCGAACAGCGCCGCGCGCACGCCGCGCCGTGCCGCGTCGTCGATGCGAACATCGATGTCGGCCAGCGCCGCCGTGACCGCGTCGGGCGCGTTCAGGTCAAGCACGACCGTCGACGGCACCGTCAGCCCGCGCGCCGCCAGCGCCGTGCGGAACGCGGCCTCGCGCAGGCGCCGCGAGCTGACGCGCTCGAACGGCTGCACGACGAAATGGATCGCGTCGAAACCGTGTTCGACCAGGTGCGCGAGCGCCGTCTCGATCGCGTCGGCGTTGTCGAGGCCGATCAGGTCGGCCTCGAAGCCTTCGACCGTGCGGTCGACGAGCACGGCCGGGATGCCGGCGCCGCGCAGCGGGCGCAGCACGTCCTCGTCGGCGCCGAGCGCGTTGACGATCAGCCCTTCGACGCGGTAGGTCGTGAGCAGCTGCAGGAAGCGGCGCTCCATCTCGACTTCGTTCGCCGCGTGACAGATCAGCGGCATGTAGCCGAGTGCATGGCACGCGGCCTCGACGCCCTGCAGCACTTCGACGGTATAGGGATTGGTCAGGTCGGCCGCGAGCATGCCGAGCAGGCGGTTGCGGCCACGCTTGAGCCCGCGCGCCATCTGGTTCGGCCGGTAGTTGAGCCGCGCGATGGCCGCTTCGATCCGCTGGCGCAGATCGGTGGACAGCACGTGCGTCTCGCCGTTCAGGTAGCGCGACACACTGGTCTTGCCGGTGCCGGCCTCGCGCGCGACATCGCTGATCGTCGCCGGACGCGTCGTGGTTGGTTGCGAATCGGTCACTGTGGTGCCTCGCGACGTGCGATCCGCGCCGCTTCGTGAGCAGACGGACCTTTGTTGTTGGAAACGTAAGCCACCCGGTGGAATCTCCTGTCGACCCACGTTAGCGCTTCAGCGCTTACGTGGGTCCCATGCTTCGCGGTCGACCCACGTTAGCGCTTTAGCGCTTACGCTGGTCCCATGCTTCGCGGTCGACCAGCGCAGCCCTTCACCGCTTACGCCGATCCCCTGCTTCGCGATGGTCAGCGCCGGCGCGTCGGCACCCGCCCCGGTCACCTGCAAAAGCAGTCGGCCGCACCGGACCTGGCGCGGATACCCGTCGCGAAATGCCGCCGGCAGCATTGCCGGGTTGTCGATGCGACGCGCGGGCGATCATAACGCAGCCAGCCGTCCGGCACCAAGACCATCGACTCTAACGAAGCCGCCCCCCCCGCCGGCCGGACATCGGCCCGGGGTCGCTCCATTCCCTGCCGCGGCTCACGCACGCGCGAGCGCATCCGGATTGACGAGATTCGTGCGCAGCGTGCCGGCCAGCGCGCCGACCAGGTTTTCCGCGGCACAGCGCGCCATCGCATGGCGCGTCTCGTGCGTCGCCGAGCCGATATGCGGCAGCGCGACGACGTTCTTCATCTGCAGCAGCGGGGAATCCGCCGCCAGCGGCTCCTTCTCGAACACGTCGAGCCCCGCGCCGCGGATCGTGCCCGCGCGCAGCGCATCGATCAGCGCGGCTTCGTCGACTACCGGCCCGCGCGATGCGTTGATCAGGATCGCACCGCGCTTCATCTTCGCGAATTCGGCCGCACCGATCAGGTGGTGCGTTTCCGGCGACAGCGGCACCTGCAGGCACACGAAATCCGATTGCGCGAGCAGTTCGTCGAGCGTCACGCGCCGCGCGCCGTACTGGGTCTCGGCTTCCTCATGCGCGGATCGGTTCGCGTACAGCACCTGCATCCGGAAGCCGAGCGCCGCTCGGCGCGCGACCGCGCCGCCGATCCGCCCGAGCCCGACGATGCCGAGCGTCTTGCCCTGCACGTCGGTGCCGTACAGGTCGGGGCCGATGCTGCGATGCCAGTGCCCGGCCTTCACCCACTCGGCCAGTTCGACCACGCGTCGCGCGGACGCGAGGATCAGCGAAAACACCGTATCGGCGGTCGACTCGGTCAGCACGTCCGGCGTATGCGCGAGCACGATCCCGCGCCGCGTGAGATCCGCGACGTCGAAGTTGTCGTAGCCCACCGAGATCGTCGACCACGCCTTCAGCCGCGGTGCGCGGTCGAGCATCTGCGGCGTGACCTTCAGGCTCGCGCCGATCGCGCCGTCCGCGTCGCCGAGCGCATCGGCAAGGGCGGCGGCGCCGTCGGCCTGCACGACGTCCGCATGCTCGCGAAGGTACGCGAGGACGTCATCGGGCAGCGGCTTGTACGCGACGATACGGGGCTTCATCTGATTCATTTTCCTTGCAGCGGCGTCGCGAGCGGATGCGCATCGCGCGCCTGGGGTTTGACGGACAGCGTGAGGATCACCGCGGCGACGAGCGCGGCGCTCATGAACGCGTACGACGCGACGGGCGAGCCGGTCGCACCGTTCAGGTAGCCGACGAAGTACGAGCCGACGAACGACCCGAGCGCGCCCATGCTGTTGATCAGCGCCATCGCCCCACCGGCGACGTTCTTCGGCAGCAGTTCCGGCACGATCGCGAAGAACGGGCCGTACGGCGCGTACATCGCGGCGCCTGCCACGACCAGCAGCGCATACGAGATCCAGAAGTGCGACGAGCCGAGTGCATACGATGCGGCGAACGCAGCCGCGCCGATCAGCAGGAACGGCCACACGAAACCGCGGCGGGAGCCGACCTTGTCGGACGCCCACGACGCGGCAATCATCGCGATCGTCGCGGCGAGATACGGCAGCGCCGACAGCCAGCCGGTCGCGACCATCCCGAGGTCGGAGCCGTTCTTGACGATCGACGGCAGCCACAGCACGAAGCCGTACACGCCGATGCTCCAGCAGAAATACTGTGCGCACAGCTTGATCACGGCCGGCGAGCGGAACGCTTCGCCATAGTTGCGCACGGGCTTGATCGCGGCCTGCTCGGCCGCGAGCGCGGCGTCGAGGTCGCGTTTTTCCTGCGCGTTGAGCCACGGCGAATCGGCCGGCTTGTCCTGCACGAGGAACCACCAGCACACGGCCCAGAGGACGGCCGGCACGCCTTCGGCGATGAACATGTGGCGCCAGCCGAATTCGTGCACGAGATAGCCCGACACGATCGACATCCACAGCACGGTGACCGGGTTGCCGAGGATCAGGAACGTGTTCGCGCGCGAGCGTTCGTTCTTCGTGAACCAGTTGCTGATGTAGATCAGCATCGCCGGCATCACGGCCGCCTCGACGACGCCGAGCACGAAGCGGATCGCCATCAGCGACGGGATGTTGCTGACCACGCCCGTGAGCGCCGCGCAGGCACCCCACAGGATGAGGCTGACGAACACGAGCTTCTTCACGCTGCGGCGTTCCGCATAGATTGCGCCGGGAATCTGGAAGAAGAAGTAGCCGAGGAAGAACAGCGCGCCGATCAGCGACGACAGGCCCTTGCTGATCCCGAGGTCCTGGTTGATCCCGGCCGCGGCCGCGAACCCGTAGTTCGCGCGGTCGAGATAGGCGAGGCTGTACGTGATGAAGACGATCGGCATGATCGTCCACCAGCGGCGGGCAGCGAGAGTATTGGCCATCAGAATGTCTCCTGTGTCGATCCAAGTTAGCGCTTTAGCGCTTACTTGGATCCCATGCTTCGCGGTCGATCCAAGTTACGCTTTAGCGCTTACCTGGATCCCATGCTTCGCGGTCGGCCGAAGTCGGCGCTTCAGCGCTTACTCCGGCTCCATGCTCCACAATCGACCGGAACAAACGCTTCAGCGCCCGTCCCGGCCCCGTACCTTGCCGTGCGCATGCACGACGAAATGAGTCCGCGGATTGTGCCGTGTCCGGCCTCTCATTGCGCGGTGAAGGTTTCCTCTAAGCGATCGGTGCGATTGCTGACGTTTTCGAATCGATCGAGCGCGGCGCGGGTCGGCAGTCCTTCCGAGTCGCCGATCACCTGGATCGCGAGCGCGCCGATCCGGTTGCCGCGCGCCACCGCCTGCTCGATCGTCTTGCCCTCCAGCAGCGCGCTGACCACGCCGACCGCGAAGCCGTCGCCCGCGCCGACCGTGTCGACGACGTTCTGCACGCGCTCGCCCGTCACCGTTCCGTCACGGCCGTCGGCCGTCCGGTAGTACGCGCCCTCGGCGCCGAGCTTGATCACGACACCGCGCGCGCCCTGCGCAAGATAGAAGGCCGCGATGTCGGCCGGCGTGTCGCGCCCGGTCAGTTGCCGCCCTTCGGCAATCCCCGGCAGCACCCAGTCCGCGAGCGACGCGAGCGCGTTCAGCGTCTTCGCCATCACGTCGGCGGACGGCCACAGCGTCGGGCGCAGGTTCGGGTCGAACGAGATCGTCTTGCCGGCCGCGCGCATTTCGCGCGCGAGCTTGAACGCGAGCTCGCACGATGTCGCGGAGATCGCCGGCGCGACGCCCGTCAGGTGCAGGTGGCGCGCGCCGAGCACGTAGTCGGCCACGTAGTCGTCGCACGACAGGTGGCTCGCGGCCGAGCCCTTGCGGAAATATTCGACGGTCGGGTCGCTGCCGTCGTCGTTGCGCGACTTCAGCTGGAAGCCGGTCGGATAACGCGGATCGACGGTCACGCACGACGCGTCGATGCCCTCGCGCGCCAGCGTGTCGAGCACGTAGCCGCCGAACGAATCGCGGCCGACGCGGCTCATCCAGCCGACCCGGAAACCGAGCCGCGACAGGCCGATCGCGACGTTCAGGTCGGCGCCCGCGACCCGCTTCGTGAACTGCGTCGCGTGCGCGAGATGGCCGGGCTCGGTCGCGACGAACATCGCCATCGCTTCGCCGTAGGTCACCACATCGAGTGCTGCTTTCATGAATGAACTCTCCAGGATCCTTCCGCCGTCACGCAGCGGCGAGCCACGCAACGCGCCGGCATGCATCGCCCGCCAGGTCGGCCGCATCGAACGGGAATTCGATGCCGCGCGGCGCGTGTTGCGGCAGCACCGCGAGCACGCCGGTCACGAGCGGATCGTTCGGGGCCGGCGCGGTCGCGAAACGGCGCGCGCCCTCGCCCGCCACCGCCTTGCAATGAATGTATTCCACATGCGGCGCGAGCAGTTGTGCGCAATCAAGCGGCGCTTCGCCCGGCCACTGCCAGTTGCCGATGTCGAAGGTCATGCCGAGCGCATCGTGCATGCCCGCCGCGGCCAGTGCGTCGAACAGCCCGCGGAACTGCGCGAGCGCGCCGCCGACCGGAAGCTGGCCGTTCTCGACCACCACGCGGGCCCGCGCGCCGCGCGACAGCGCGACGATATCGGCCGCGTGCGCGTCGCCGGCAAAGCCGCCGAGCTGGAATTTCACGAAGCGCGCGCCGAGCGCGTCGGCTTCGGCGAGCGCGCTGCGCAATGCGTCCGCATCGAGCGCGCCCGTTTCCGTGTACAGGTTGGCCGGCGTCGAGAAGACCGACCACAGACCGTGGCTGGCCAGCTGCGCGCCGAGCGTCGCCAGCGCGCCGGGCGCGGCGTCCTGTTCCGACGCGAACAGCTCGCGCCGCACCTCGAAGCCGGTCGCACCGGATGCCGCCGCGGTCGCGATGAATGCACTGTGGCCCTCCTGACGCACGCGGTCCATCCCGAATGCGCTCGCCACGATCACGATGTCTGCCATTTTGCCCTTTTTCACCGAAATGGAACCGGTTCCATTTGCTTGAGACGGATGGTGCGCCTCGCTTCAGACCCACGCCATAGAGGAAATCCCTAAGACGGTGCACGGCGGGAACGCGCACCCGACGGCCCGCATCGCGCGTTCCCGAGCCGGGTTCGCCCGCTCAGGCGATGTCGTGCGCGAGGCTCATCTCGAGGAACTGGGCGGCGACCCGCGAAGGCGCGCCTCCGTGCGGCACGAGAATGGAAAAGTGACGGGTGAGCGGCGTGGGCGCGAGCGAGCGCAGCACGAGCGCGGCATCGTCGTGACGCAGCGACATCGCGGACACGAATCCGACGCCCATCCCGGCCCGCACTGCTTCCTTCACGGCTTCGACGCCCGCGATCTCGAACGCGACGCGCATCGGCGCCGCGCCTTGCGCGAACGCGCGTTCGACGAGTTGCCGCACGGCGGAGCCCGCCTCGCGCAGCACGAGCGGATGGGCCGCCAGCGCGTCAAGCGTGACCCCCGAAGCGTAATCCGGCTCGGCGAGCGGATGCCCGGTCGGCACGATCGCCACGATCTCGTCCTCGCGCCACGCATGCACCGCGGTGCCCGGCGGCAGTGCCTCGCCGGGCGGCCCTTCGATCATCGCGATATCGAGCGACGGCAGTGCCGCGACCACGTCGGCGGTGTTGCCGCTCATCGTCTGGATCGCCACGCGCGGCGCGCGCGGCTGGAACGCCGCAATCAGGTACGGCAACAGGTAACTCGCGGGCGTCGTGCTCGCGCCGATGCGCAGCGTGCCGGCCTCGAGGCCGCGTACCGCGTCACGAAACGCACGCGCCTGCGCAAATGTGTCGCGCTGCGCCTTCGCGTACTGCGCGAGCTGTTCGCCCACCGGGGTCAGGCGGATGCCGCGGCCTTCCCGCTGGTACAGCGGCTCGCCGAACTCGTCCTGCAGCAGCCGCAACTGGCCCGACACGGCAGGCTGCGACAGATGCAGCGCCACGGCGGCGCGGCTGATGTTCAGGTGCTCGGCGACGGCGGCGAACGTTATCAGTTGATCCGGGGTCATGGGGATGAATTATCGGCTTTCCGGATAGTTTACGTCACAAATCACAATTTTTCATATCGATATAACGAAATTAGGATTACACCATCGCAACACGCTCCATCACGGTGCTTCCATGTCCACTGCTCCGACTCCCCATCTCAGCCACGCCGCGCCGTCGATGCGCGGCCAGTTGAACGGCGTGCTGTTCGTCGCGCTGTTCGCCGCCGCCGTCACGAGCCTGTCCCGGCTTCCCGCGATCGCGGGGCTCGGCCTGTCGCCGCTGATCGTCGGCATCGTCGCCGGCGCCTTGTACGGCAACGCGCTGCGCGACGGCATGCCGGCCAGCTGGGCGGCCGGCGTCAATTTCTCCGCGCGCAAGCTGCTGCGCATCGCGGTCGCGTTCTTCGGGTTGCGGGTGAGCCTGCAGGAAATCGCGCAGGTCGGGCTGCCGGGCCTGACGGTGTCGGTACTGGTCGTCGTCAGCACGCTCGTGATCGGCACCTGGGCCGGCATGAAGCTCATGAAGCTCGATCGCGATTCCGCGCTGCTGACCGCCGCCGGCAGCGCGATCTGCGGCGCGGCCGCCGTGCTCGCATTCGAATCGACGCTGCAGTCGAAGCCGCACCAGAGCGCGATGGCCGTGGGCAGCGTCGTGCTGTTCGGCACGCTGTCGATGTTCCTGTATCCGATCGCGTATCACGCCGGGCTGCTGAACCTCGATCCGGCCGGCCTCGGCCTGTTCTTCGGCGGCACGATCCACGAAGTCGCGCAGGTGGTCGGCGCGGCGAGCGACATCAGCCCGCAGGTCGCGCACATCGCGACGATCGTCAAGATGACCCGCGTGATGCTGCTGGTTCCGGTGCTGTTGGTGCTCGGCTGGTGGCTGGCCCGCTCGGCACGCGCCACCGCCGGCGGCGCGCAAGGCAAGCGCAAGGTGGCCGTGCCCTGGTTCGCACTCGGCTTCCTCGGCTTCGTGATCGTCAATTCGCTGAACGTGCTGCCCACCGACGTCACCCACACGCTGAACGTGCTCGACACCTTCGCGCTGACGATGGCCATGACCGCGCTCGGCATCGAAACCCGCGTCGCGCAGATCCGTGCGGCCGGCCCCCGGGCGCTGGTGACCGGCCTGATCCTGTACGTGTGGCTGATCGCCGGCGGCTACGGGATCACCTGGGCCGTGCAGCACTGGCTTGGCTGAGTTGCCCGCCCGTGACACTTCGCGCGCCGCGCCCGACGGGAGAGTCCCGCGGGCGCGGCGCAGTGCTATGCTTCGCGTCGTTTTCCATCGCCCTCTTTCAGCCGTGCTCTCGTTCCTGCTGAAGCTGCGCACTCGCGCCCAAACGCTGTTCCGCCTGTCGGACGCCCATACGATGCTGATCTGGTCGGCCATCGTCGGCGTCGGCGGCGCCTTTGCCACGATGGCGTTTCGCGAAGGCATCGACCTGATGCAGCACCTGATCTCCGGGCAAAGCGGCAGCTTCGTGCAGATGGCCAAGCGCCTGCCGTGGTACGTGCGGTTCTGGATGCCGGCCGCGGGCGGCTTCCTCGCCGGCTGCGTGCTGCTGCTTGCCACCCGCGGCGACAAGCAGGCCGCCAAGACCGACTACATGGAATCGGTCGCGCTCGGCAACGGCATCGTGCCGGTCCGCCAGAGCCTGTGGCGCAGCGCGTCGTCGCTGCTGACGATCGGCAGCGGCGGCTCGATCGGCCGCGAAGGCCCGATGGTGCAGCTCGCGGCGCTCGCCGCGTCGCTCGTCGGCCGCTTCGTGCACTTCGACCCGCCGCGCCTGCGCCTGCTGGTCGCCTGCGGGGCGGCCGCCGGCATCACGTCCGCGTACAACGCGCCGATCGCCGGCGCCTTCTTCGTGTCGGAGATCGTGCTCGGCGGCATCGCCATGGAAAGTCTCGGGCCGATGATCGTCTCGTCGGTCGTCGCGAACATCGTGATGCGCGAATTTGCCGGCTACCGGCCGCCGTACGAGATGCCGGTGTTTCCGGCCGTCACCGGCCCCGAAGTGCTGCTGTTCGTCGTGCTCGGCGCGCTGTGCGGCGTGCTCGCACCGCAGTTCCTGCACCTGCTCGATGCATCGAAGAACCAGTTCAAGCGGCTGCCCGTGCCGCTGCCCGTGCGGCTCGCGCTCGGCGGCCTCGTCGTCGGCGTGATCTCGGTATGGGTGCCGGCCGTGTGGGGCAACGGCTACAGCGTGGTGAACCTCATCCTCCACTCGCCGTGGACCTGGCAGGCACTCGTCGCGGTGCTCGTGTTCAAGGTGATCGCGACCTCCGCCACCGTCGGCTCCGGCGCGATCGGCGGGGTATTCACGCCGACGCTGTTCGTCGGCGCGGTGTTCGGCTCGCTGTTCGGGCTCGCGATGCAAGCCGTGTGGCCCGGCCATACGTCGGCGTACTTCGCGTACGCGATCGTCGGGATGGGCGCGTTCCTGACGGGCGCCACGCAGGCGCCGCTGATGGCGATCCTGATGATCTTCGAGATGACGCTCAGCTACCAGGTGGTGCTGCCGCTGCTGGTGTCCTGCGTATTCGCGTACTTCGTCGCGCGCGCGACCGGCACGACGTCGATGTACGAGATCACGCTGCACCACCACCAGGATGCAGAGGAACGCAGCCGGATCCGCACCACGCAGATGCGCGAGCTGATCCAGCCCGCACAGACGGTCGTGCCGCTCACCGCGAGCGTCGCCGACATGACGCGCGTATTCCTCGAATATCCGGTGAAGTATCTGTACGTGACCGACGACGCCGGGCGCTTTCGCGGCGCGGTCGCGCTGAAGGACATCACGTCGGACCTGCTCGACAAGCGCGACACGACCGACAAGACGGCCGCGCACTACGCGCACACGCCGTTTCCGCTCCTCACGCCCGACATGCCGCTCGCCACCGCGCTCGAACGCTTCATGGCGTTCCAGGGCGAACGCCTGCCGGTGATCGAAAGCGAAGCCGAGCCGACGCTCGCCGGGGTCGTCTACAAGACGTCGCTGCTCGATGCGTACCGGCGGATGACCGGCCAGCGCTGACCGGGCGCCTCGCCGCCGGCAGCACGAGCGTGGCTCGACGCCAGGGCCAGGGCCCGCTCAGTCCGGCGCGCGCCCGAGCACCACGCGCGCGAAGAACCCCGCGAGCACCGACTCGGCCGCCTCGGCCGACACGTGCTGCGGATCGGCCGTGTAATACGACTGCACACCATCGCACAGGCACATCAGCCCAAACGCAAGCGTCTCCGCCGGCAGCAGCAGCGGCGTGCCCGCACGCTCGGCGAAGCGCCGGATGAACTCGGCCATCTGCAGGCGCTTGCCGTGCAGGAACTGGTTGAAGCGCACGCGGAACTTCGCGTCGCGCGCGGCCTGCAGCTTCGCCTCGCCCCACAGCAGCGAATATTCGTCGTCGTGGAACAGCGTCCGGTAATACGCGAGCGCCATCGACTCCATC
Organism: Burkholderia sp. 4NA327C6; assembly: GCF_005502655.1. Lineage (NCBI taxonomy): Bacteria > Pseudomonadati > Pseudomonadota > Betaproteobacteria > Burkholderiales > Burkholderiaceae > Burkholderia > Burkholderia sp. 4NA327C6. The sequence goes on from NZ_SCNZ01000044.1 coordinate 58,172, forward strand.
TGCTCGCGCGATCCGCCGCCGTCGAAAATCGCCTGGAAATCGGCCTGCACCGCCGCGTGGTCGCGCTCCAGCAACGCCAGCAACAGGTCGGACTTGCTGCTGAAATTCGAATAGAACGCGCCACGCGTATAACCGGCCGCCGCCGCGATGTCCTCGACGCTGGCGGCGACATAGCCTTTCTTCAGAAAAATACCGTGCGCGGCAATCAGCAGACGTTCGCGCGTCTGGTCCCTGCTTTGCTCGCGAGTTAAGCGCTGAGGTTTCATGGCGCGCAGTCTAGCACCCTTTACCTTACGGATTCATCTTTGCATTCAGATACAGGTGTGTATTAGAATTCGCCACAGTTTCTGAAAGATGGTGTCCGCACGCCCGTGCCGGCGCCGCTCGGGGCAAGCGCCCTCCGCGCTTGCCGGCTTCGTTCCGCTCTCGCTCTCACCTCATCTGGGGGTTTCGTGAATCGCTCCGGTTCCCGCGTCGCGCTGCTGGTCGGCGCCGCGCTCGTCCTCGCCGCCTGTCATCCGAAAGAATCCGCGCCGCCCGCCCCGCGCCCCGTCGTCGCGCTGCCCGCTCATGCCGACGGCGCTGCCGTCGCACGCACGTTGCCCGGCGAGATCCAGCCGCGCTACGCCACCCCGTTGTCGTTCCGCATCGCCGGCAAGATCATCGAGCGCAAGGTGCGCCTCGGCGATACGGTCAAGGCCGGCCAGGTCGTCGCGCTGCTCGATCCGTCCGACGTCGAGAAAAATGCCGCGAGCGCACAGGCGCAACTCGATGCCGCGACGCACAGCCTCGCGTTCGCGAAGCAGCAGCTCGACCGCGATCGCGCTCAGGCGCACGAGAACCTGATTTCGACCGCGCAGCTCGAGCAGACCGAGAACAGCTATACGTCGGCGCTCGCGCAACGCGACCAGGCGCAGCAACAGCTCGCGCTCGCGAAAAACCAGCTCCGCTACGCGACGCTCGTTGCCGACCACGCGGGCACCATCACCGCCGAACAGGCCGATACCGGCCAGAACGTGTCGGCCGGGCAGGCCGTCTACCAGCTCGCGTGGTCCGGCGACGTCGACGTCGTCAGCGACGTGCCCGAGGCCGCGCTCGCGTCGCTCACGCCCGGTCACACGGCGAACGTCACGCTGCCGTCGCTGCCCGGCCGCCAGTTCGCCGCGAAGGTCCGCGAAATCGCACCGGCCGCCGATCCGCAAAGCCGCACGTATCGCGTGAAGCTCACCCTCACCGCACCCGACGCGGCGATCCGGCTCGGGATGACGGCCAGCGTCGCGTTCGACGGCGCACCGGCCACCGGCGACACGCAGCCAATCACGCTGCCCGCGACCGCGCTGTTCCACGACGGCCAGCAGCCGGCCGTGTGGGTCGTGCGCGCGAAGGACGACACGCTCGAGCTGCGCCGCGTCGACGTCGCGCGCTTCAACGAGCGCACGGTGACGGTGTCGCACGGGCTGCAGCCCGGCGAACGCGTGGTGCTGCAGGGTGTGCACACGGTCAGCGCGGGCGAGAAGGTGCGCGCGATCGCGCCGCTGCATCCGGAGGACTTCGCATCGTGAGCGTTTCCTACGAAGAAGGCCGCTTCAACCTGTCGGCGTGGGCGCTGCGCCACCAGGCGCTGGTCGTCTACCTGATCGCGCTCGCGACGCTCGCGGGCATCCTTGCGTACACCCGCCTCGCGCAATCCGAGGACCCGCCGTTCACGTTCCGCGTGATGGTGATCCGCACGTTCTGGCCCGGCGCGACCGCGCGGCAGGTGCAGGAGCAAGTGACCGACCGGATCGGCCGCAAGCTGCAGGAAACGCCGGCCATCGACTTCCTGCGCAGCTATTCGCGCCCCGGCGAATCGCTGATCTTCTTCACGATGAAGGATTCGGCGCCCGTGAAGGACGTGCCGGAGACCTGGTACCAGATCCGCAAGAAGGTCGGCGACATCGGCTATACGCTTCCGCCCGGCGTGCAGGGCCCGTTCTTCAACGACGAATTCGGCGACGTCTACACCAACATCTGGACACTCGAAGGCGACGGCTTCACGCCCGCGCAGCTTCACGACTACGCGGACCAGCTGCGCACCGTGCTGCTGCGCGTGCCGGGTGTCGGCAAGGTCGACTATTTCGGCGACCCCGGCGAGCGGATCTTCATCGAGGTCGACAACGCGCAGCTCACGCGCCTCGGCATCTCGCCGCAGCAACTCGGGCAAGCGATCAACGCGCAGAACGACATCTCGTCGGCCGGCACGCTGACGACCGCCGACGATCGCGTGTTCGTGCGGCCGAGCGGCCAGTTCGACAACGTCGACGCGATCGCCGGCACGTTGATCCGCATCAACGGCCGCACGTTCCGGCTCGGCGATCTCGCGACGGTGAAGCGCGGCTACGACGATCCTCAAGTCACGCAGATGCGAGCGAACGGCAAAGCCGTGCTCGGCATCGGCGTCACGATGCAGCCGGGCGGCGACGTGATCCGGCTCGGCAAGGCGCTCGACGCGGAATCGAAGGACCTGCAGGCGCAACTGCCGGCCGGCCTCAAGCTGACGCTGGTATCGAGCATGCCGCATGCGGTCGCGCATTCGGTCGACGACTTCCTCGAAGCCGTCGCGGAAGCCGTCGCGATCGTGCTGGTCGTGAGCCTCGTGTCGCTCGGCCTGCGCACCGGGATGGTGGTCGTGATCTCGATTCCGGTCGTGCTCGCGGTCACCGCCCTCTTCATGTACCTGTTCGACATCGGGCTGCACAAGGTGTCGCTCGGCACGCTCGTGCTCGCGCTCGGGCTGCTCGTCGACGATGCGATCATCGCGGTCGAGATGATGGCCGTAAAGCTCGAACAGGGTTACACCCGTGCACGCGCCGCCGCGTTCGCCTATACGAGCACCGCGTTCCCGATGCTGACGGGCACGCTCGTCACCGTGTCGGGCTTCCTGCCGATCGCGCTCGCGAAATCGAGCACCGGCGAATACACGCGCTCGATCTTCGAGGTGTCTGCGATCGCACTGATCGCGTCGTGGTTCGCGGCGGTCGTGCTGATCCCGCTGCTCGGCTTCCACCTGCTGCCCGAGCGCAAGCGGCAGGCACATGAGGCGCACCTGCCCGACGACCACGAGCACGACATCTACGACACGCGTTTCTACCGGCGGCTGCGCGGCTGGATCGACTGGTGCATCGAACGGCGCTTCGTCGTGCTGCTGATCACGGGCGCGCTTTTCGTCGTCGCGCTGATGGGCTTCACGCTCGTGCCGCAACAGTTCTTCCCGAGTTCCGATCGCCCCGAGCTGCTGGTCGATCTGCGGCTGCCGGAAGGCGCATCGTTCGCGGCGACGCTGCGCGAGACCGAACGGCTCGAGAAGGTGATCGACAAGCGCCCCGAGATCGATCATTCGGTGAACTTCGTCGGCAGCGGCGCGCCGCGCTTCTACCTGCCGCTCGACCAGCAGCTTCAGTTGCCGAACTTCGCGCAGTTCGTGATCACCGCGAAATCGGTGAAGGACCGCGAAAAGCTCGCGGCCTGGCTCGAAACCACGTTGCGCGAGCAGTTCCCGGCCGTGCGCTCGCGGCTGTCGCGGCTCGAGAACGGCCCGCCGGTCGGCTATCCGGTGCAGTTCCGCGTGAGCGGCGACAGCATCGCGACGGTCCGCTCGATCGCCGAGAAAGTCGCGGCGACGATGCGCGGCGACGCGCGCACGGTCAACGTGCAGTTCGACTGGGACGAGCCGGCCGAGCGCTCGGTGCGCTTCGAGATCGACCAGAAGAAGGCGCGCGAGCTGAACGTCACGTCGCAGGACGTGTCGAGCTTCCTCGCGATGACGCTGTCCGGCACGACCGTCACGCAGTACCGCGAGCGCGACAAGCTGATCGCGGTCGACCTGCGCGCGCCGCGGGCGGATCGTGTCGATCCGGAGAAGCTCGCCGGCCTCGCGCTGCCGACCCCGAACGGCCCGGTGCCGCTCGGCTCGCTCGGCCGCTTCAAGCCGACGCTCGAATACGGCGTCGTGTGGGAGCGCGACCGCCAGCCCACCATCACCGTGCAGTCGGACGTGCGCGCCGGCGCGCAGGGCATCGACGTCACGCATGCGGTCGATGCGAAGCTGAACGACTTGCGCGCACAGTTGCCGGTCGGCTATCAGATCAACATCGGCGGCTCGGTCGAGGAAAGCGCGAAGGCGCAGAAGTCGATCAACGCGCAGATGCCGCTGATGGCGATCGCCGTGTTCACGCTGCTGATGATCCAGCTGCAGAGCTTCTCGCGCGTGCTGATGGTCGTGCTGACCGCGCCGCTCGGGCTGATCGGCGTGGTCGCCACGCTGCTGCTGTTCGGTCAGCCGTTCGGCTTCGTCGCGATGCTCGGCGTGATCGCGATGTTCGGGATCATCATGCGCAACTCGGTGATCCTCGTCGACCAGATCGAGCAGGACATCGCGGTCGGCCACCGTCGCATCGACGCGATCATCGGCGCGACCGTGCGGCGGTTCCGCCCGATCACGCTGACGGCTGCGGCCGCCGTGCTCGCGCTGATCCCGCTGCTGCGCTCGAACTTCTTCGGGCCGATGGCGACCGCGCTGATGGGCGGCATCACGAGCGCGACCGTCCTGACGCTGTTCTACCTGCCCGCGCTGTATGCGACGTGGTTCCGCGTGAAGCGCGACGAACGCGACCCGCAGGACGGCCCGCAGCCTGGCGGCACGCCTGCCGCGCCGTCAGGAGCCTGACCATGGATCGATCGATGAACCTGAAAACACAAGCCGTGCGGGCACTCGCGGTGGCGAGCCTCGCCGGCCCGCTCGCGGGCTGCGCGTGGTTCGCGCCGAGCGGCGAGCCGCCCGCGATGCCGTCGCCCGCGCACTACGGCGCCACACCGCAAGTCCAGCAGACCGTGTCCGCGCAAGGCGTCACGCAGCAGTTCGAAGTCGGGGCAAAACCGGTGCCCGACTGGTGGAAGCAGTACCGCTCCGACGCACTGAACGCGCTCGTCGACGAAGGGCTGCGCAACAGCCCGACGCTGAGCGCCGCATCCCACTCGCTCGATGCCGCGCGTGAACAGTTGCGCGGGCAGATCGGCAGCTCGATGCTGCCTTCGATCGATGCGGGTGGCCAGGCGTCGCGCCAGCGCGCACTCGGCGTGCCGATTCCCGCTCTCGGCGACTCGACGCTGCTGTACGACTCGTTCGTCGGGCAACTGCAGGCGAGCTACACGATCGACCTGTTCGGCGCGTCGCGTTTCGCGAACCGTGCGCTGGCGCGACGCGTCGACGTCAGCGCGTTCCAGCTCGAATCCGCACGGCGCGCGCTGGCCGCGAATATCGTCACCGCGTCGATCACGGTGTCGGTGCTGAATGCGCAGATCAATACGACCGAGCGGCTCGTCGCGCTCGCCAACGACCAGGCGCACGATGCCGAACGCCGCTACGCACTCGGCTCCGCGTCGCGCAGCGACGCGCTGAACGCGCGGCAAAGCGCCGACACGTTCGCGGCGAGCCTGCCCGCACTGCGCCTGCAGCGCGACTCGGCGCGCCATGCGCTCGCGGTGCTGGTCGGCCGCACGCCCGACCAGCCGCCGGCCGATCTCACGCTTGCCGACCTGCACCTGCCCGAGCAAGTGCCCGTCGTCGTGCCGTCGGACCTGCTGCAAAGCCGCCCGGACATCCAGGCGGCCGACGCCGGGCTGAAGGCGGCCGCGGCCGAAGTGGGCCTCGCGACCGCGCAGATGTTCCCGCAGTTGTCGCTGTCGGCCGCGATGGGCAAAGGCGGCTTCAGCTGGCCGACGATGCTGTCGGGTGCCGGCGCGATCTGGAACGTCGGCGCGTCGCTGAGCCAGCCGATCTTCCATGGCGGCGCGCTGCTCGCGCAGCGCCGCGCGGCGAAGGCGACCTACGAGGCCGCCGTCGACCAGTACAAGCAGGCCGTGCTCGGCGCGTTCCAGAACGTCGCCGATTCGCTCGCGGCGCTCGAGCACGACGCGGAGGCGCTCGACGCGTCGTCCCGCGCCGCGCTGTCCGCGCGCGGCGCGTACGACGACGCGGCGGCCCGCGTGCGGCTCGGCGCGCTGCCGCCGTCGGCCGCGCGCGCGAGCGAGCTGCAGTATCGCAACGCGCGGCTCGACGAGATCCGCGCGACCGGCGCGCGGTTCGCGGATACCGCGCGGCTTTACCAGGCGATGGGCACGCCGCCGGTCGACCAAACCGGCCAGCCCGGCAAGACCGACAAGTCGGCCGACGCGTCCGCTGCCGGCCAGCAGGCGCGCGCCGCCGGCGCCGACACCCCGCCTTCGCCGCAATAAGCCGGCCCTGCCATCGGGTGCGCGGCATCCCGCCGCGCACCCGATTCCCGATCTTCCGCTTGACCCTCACGTAGCGTAACGTTCGAGACTCCAGTGTGCGACCCGAATGGAGGAACGAATGCGACTGAAAGTGGGAGAACTGGCGAAACGCAGCGGGCTGACCGTCCGCACGCTTCATCACTATCACGCGATCGGTCTGCTGACGCCTTCGGCGCGCGCCGACAACGGCTACCGGCTGTACGACCGCCACGACATCGCCCGGCTCCACCAGATCCAGGCGCTGCGTCGCTTCGGCCTGTCGCTCACCGAAATCGGCGACCACCTGAACCAGCCCGACACCCCGCTCGTCGAGATCGTCGCGAAGCAGATCGCGCTGCTCGACCGTCAGCTCGCGCAGACCGCGCAGCTGCGCGAGCGGCTCGTGAACCTGCATGCGCAGCTTGCCGCGGGCGCGGAGCCGGAGCTGGCCGATTGGCTCACCACACTGGAGTTGATGACCGTGTACGACAAATACTTTTCCGAGGAAGAACTCGCGCGCCTGCCGATGTACCAGAAGAGCCAGGCGGGCGACGCCGAATGGATCGCGCTCGTCGACGAGGTGCGTGCGCTGCACGACGCGGGCGTGCCCGCCGAGGACGAACGCGCGCGTGCGCTCGCCGCCCGCTGGATGGCGCTGCTCGTGCGCGACACGAACAACGATCCGCGGCTGCTGGCGAAGCTGAACCTGATGCACGAACACGAACCGGCGATGCAGTCGAAGATCGGCATTTCGACCGCGCTGCGCGACTATGTGCTGCGCGCGTCGGCGGAAACCAAGATGCGGATCTTCGAGAAGTATCTCGCGCCGGACGAGATCCGCTTCATGCGCGCGCACTACGATGAAAGCGCGATGGCATGGCCGCAACTGATGGGCGACGTGCGCGATGCGATCGATGCGGGCGCCAGGCCGGATTCACCGGAAGGCCGCGCGCTCGCGCAGCGCTGGCTCACGCTGTTCTGCAGCTATGCCGGCACCGATCCGGCCACGCACGCGAAATTCCGCCAGGCGATGATGAACGAGCCGTCGCTGACGAAGGATTCGTGGATCGACGACACGTTGATCGGCTTCGTGCGGGACGCGATGGCGCAGCTTGCGCCTGCGCGATGAACCCGTTGAGCGCGTTGAGCGCATGACGGTGCGGGCGGCAGGCGGGTTTTCTGCCTGCCGCCCGTCACCATTGACAACCCGCATCACCGTGCCCGTACCGCACGCAACGGCCGTGCATCCGCCTAGTCGTTGCGCACGCTGATCCCGCGCCAGCGCTTCGTCATGTAACGCAGAAACGCGGGCTGCGCCTTCAGGTCCGCGTTCGGCACGGGCGCCGCGCCGCCATCGACGAACTTGCCGTTGACCGTCACGGTTTCCTCGCCGCGCAGCACGTATTTCGTGCCCGCGTCGATCAGGAAATACTTGACCTGATCGGCGCTCACGTCGCCGCGGCAACCGATCCTGTACGCGAACAGGAACTGCTTGCGGCCGTTGCTGAGCAAGTCGCGCATTTCGATCGACGCGGGCACGACGTCGAGGATCACGTCGACCGGGCATGCCTTCACGAAATCCCGCACCGTCCAGTCGGGCCGGCCGTCGAGCGTCGCGGCGACCTTGAGCTCGACGTCGTCGCCGGACGTGGTTCTGGCGAGCGTCACCGCGTGCGCGCCGGCCGCATCGGTCCACGTGTAGTCTGCGGCGTGCGCCGGGTCGGCCAGCGCTGCGACGGCAAGCACCAGGCCATGCGAAAGGACATGTCTTTTCATCGGAAACGGGACAAGGACATCGAACGCGCCATTATCGGCAAAGCCGCTCTTCGCCGCCAGCCGCGCGCAGCATGCGCGCTCAGCCCTCGCGCGTGCCAAGCCCGAGCGCCTTCATTCGCCGGTACAACGTCCGCTCGCTCATCCCGACCTGCTCGGCGAGCGCCTTGCGCGTGCCGTCGAATGTGCGCGCGATGCGCACGAGCTCCGCGTCCGACACGCCGCGCACACCAGCCGCCCCCTCCTGCTGCACCGCCGATGCGACAACCAGCTCGGCCGGCAGGTGCTCGATCCGGATCGTCCCGTCATCCGCGAACAGGCACGCGCGTTCGAGCACGTTGCGCAGCTCGCGGATGTTGCCCGGCCACGCGTACGCATCGAGACACGCGAGCGCCCGCTCGGTCAGCACGAACGGGCGGGCCGCGAACGGCCGCGCGCCCGCGTCGCCCGCGCTGGCGCGCGCGTTCGCGATTCGCCGCAGGATCGACTCGGCCAGCAGCGCGACGTCCCCGCGCCGCTCGCGCAGCGCCGGCAACGGAATCGGAAACGCGTTGATCCGGTAGTAAAGGTCCTGCCGGAAACGGCCGTCGTCGATCATCTCGCGCAGCGGCTTGTGCGTGGCCGCGACCAGCCGGAAATCCGCGCGCAGCGCCTCGACGCCGCCGACGCGGCGGAACGTGCCCGACTCGATCAGCCGCAGCAGCTTCACCTGCATCGGCAGCGGCACGTCGCCGATCTCGTCGAGGAACAGCGTGCCGCCCTGCGCGGTTTCGACGAGGCCCGGCTTGCGCTGGTTCGCGCCCGTGAACGCGCCCTTCTCGTAACCGAACAGTTCGCTCTCGAACAGCGTCTCGGCGATCCCCGAACAATCGACGACGACGAACGGCCCCATCGCGCGGTCGCTCGCCTCGTGCAGCGCGCGGGCGAACAACTCCTTGCCGGTGCCCGATTCGCCGAGCAGCAGCACCGGCAGCATCGAGGGCGCGACGCGCTGCAATGCGCCGAGCGCCGCGTTGAACGCATCGGCGCCGCCGACGAGCCCTTCCGCGCTCGGTTGCGCGGATGCGCTGCGCACCGTCTTCAGGCGCTCGACATAGGCGATCACGTTGCCGCCGGCATCGAAGATCGGCCGCAATTCGACATCGACATGCTCGGGGCCGCGCGGCGTGTGGTGGATGTGCAGCACGCGGTTCAGCCCGCGCGATCCGAGCGCCTGCTTCATCGGGCAATGCTCGCCCGCCTGGTCGCACGGCACGTCGTAGTGATGGGAGACCTGGAAGCAGTGCCGGCCCACGTGCTCGACGCCTGCGACGCCGAACTGGCGCCGGTACGCATCGTTCGCCGCGAGGATGCGGTAGTCGGGATCGACGACGATCATTGGCTGCGGATCCTGCTCGAGATACGCGACGAGCGCGCGCACGTCGGGCATGGCGTCGTGGCGCGGCGCGGGGACGATCGGGATGGTGTCGTGCGGATTCATGCGGACGCTCGGTGAAGGGCAGCCCGACGAACTGCCAGGCAGACTGCCAATTCTGCCATGACACTGCCAGATGTGGCAGTCCGCGTCGGCGACCGGATGCCTCCGACGCCCGCGCATCACGGCGGCCGCACCGAAAATCCGAGCGGAATCAAGTCCCTGGCAGATCGGCTGGGGCCGCGCTGCAACCTGGCACGCTTCTTGAGTTACAGATCCCGATTGCACTTGCAGAACCCGATCGAGGACACCCCGTGAGCCATGCCACCACGCTGTCGGTCGAAGGCTTTTTCGACCCGGCGACCCACACCGTCAGCTATCTGCTGCTCGATACCGCGAGCCGCGCGTGCGCGCTGATCGACAGCGTGCTCGACTACGACCCCAAATCCGGCCGCACGAGCACGGCCAGCGCCGACCGGCTGATCGCCCGTGTCGCCGAGCTCGGCGCCGACGTGCACTGGCTGCTGGAAACCCATGTGCACGCCGACCACCTGTCGGCCGCGCCGTACCTGAAGGAACACGTCGGCGGACAGATCGCGATCGGTTCGCACGTGCGCCGCGTGCAGCACGTGTTCGGCACGCTGTTCAACGCAGGCCCCGGCTTCGCGCAGGACGGCCGCCAGTTCGACCGGCTGCTCGACGACGGCGACACGCTCGCGCTCGGCGCGCTGACGATCCGCGCGCTGCACACGCCGGGCCACACGCCGGCGTGCATGACCTACTGCGTCGACGACGCGACGCAACGCGCGGCATTCGTCGGCGACACGCTCTTCATGCCCGACTACGGCACGGCCCGCTGCGACTTCCCCGGCGGCGACGCGCGCACGCTGTACCGCTCGATCGCGCGCGTGCTCGGCCTGCCGCCCGACACGCGCCTGTACCTGTGCCACGACTATCAGCCGGGCGGCCGCGACGTGCAGTTCGAGACGACCGTGGCCGAGCAGCGCCGCGCGAACGTGCACGTGAAGGACGGCGTGACCGAGGACGATTTCGTCGCGATGCGCACCGCGCGCGACGCCACGCTCGCGATGCCCGTGCTGATGCTGCCGTCCGTGCAGGTCAACATGCGCGCCGGCCACCTGCCCGAGCCCGAAGACAACGGCGTGCGCTACCTGAAGATCCCGCTCGACGCGATCTGAGCGACACGCCCCGCCCCATCCGGAGAACCCCGACATGACCATCCGCAAGCTGACTGACACGCTGTCGGTCTCGCCGCAGATCGCGGCGGCCGACCTGCCCGCGCTTCACGCGGCCGGCATTCGCGCGATCATCTGCAACCGCCCCGACGGCGAAGGCCCCGACCAGCCGACCGTCACCGAGATCCGCGCGGCCGCCGCGCCGCTCGGCATCGACGTGCATTACCTGCCGGTCGATACCGGCAAGGTGACCGACGACCAGGCCGCGCAGTTCGGCGCGCTCGTCGCGTCGCTCGACGGCCCGGTGCTCGTGTACTGCCGCAGCGGGACGCGCTCGGCCACGCTGTGGGCGCTGTCGCAAGCCGGCCTGCGTCCGCTGAACGACATCGTCGCGACGGCCCGCGCAGCCGGCTACGACCTGCGCGCGCTCGCGTCGCGGGTCGTGCAAGGCGGCAGGCAGGCGGCGCCGGCCGTCGACGCGCGGCACGACATCGTGATCGTCGGTGCGGGCGCGGCCGGCATCGCGGTCGCGTCGAGCCTGCTCTCGCGCGATGCGTCGCTCGACATCGCGGTGATCGATCCGGCCGACGTCCACTACTACCAGCCGGGCTGGACGATGGTCGGCGCGGGCGTGTTCCAGCCCGGGACCACTGCGCGCCGGATGACCGACGTGCTGCCGCGCGGCGTGCAGCACATCCAGGCCGCCGTCGCGGGCTTCGAGCCCGACGCGCACACGGTCGTGCTCGACGGATGCCGCCGCATCGGGTATCGCAAGCTCGTCGTGTGCCCGGGGCTCAAGCTCGACTGGCACGCGATCGAAGGCCTGGCCGACACGCTTGGCCGCAACGGTGTCACGTCGAACTACCGCTACGATCTCGCGCCGTACACGTGGGAGCTGGTCCGCGCGTTCCGCGGCGGCAACGCGCTCTTCACGCAGCCGCCGATGCCGATCAAGTGCGCGGGCGCACCGCAGAAGGCGATGTACCTGTCGTGCGACCACTGGCGGCGCGCGGGCCGCCTCGAAGCCGCGAACGTCGAGTTCCTGAATGCGGGCGCCGCGCTGTTCGGCGTCGCCGACTACGTGCCGGCGCTGATGGAATACGTGAAAAGCTACGACATCGCGCTGTCGTTCGGCCACAACCTCGTCGCGATCGACGGGCCCGCGCGCCGCGCGACATTCGCACGCGCGCTGCCGGACGGCGGCAAGCAAACCGTCGTGCGTCCGTTCGACATGATTCACGTCGTGCCGCCGCAGAAGGCGCCCGACTTCGTGCGTTCGAGCCCGCTCGCCGACACGGCCGGCTGGATCGACGTCGATCCGGCGACCCTGCGGCACAAGCAGTATCCGGACGTCTACGCGCTCGGCGACGCCACCAACACGACCAATGCGAAAACGGCCGCGGCCGCCCGCAAGCAGGCGCCCGTCGTCGCGCACAACCTGCTCGCGTCGCTCGGCCGCGCGCACGGCGACGCCGCGTACGACGGCTACGGGTCGTGCCCACTCACCGTCGAGCGCGGCAAGATCGTGCTCGCCGAATTCCTGTACGGCGGCAAGGTCGCGCCGACCTTCCCTGCGTGGCTGATCGACGGCAAGCGTCCGTCGCGGCTCGCGTGGCTGCTGAAGGAGCGCATCCTGCCGCCGCTTTACTGGAAGGCGATGCTCAAGGGCCGCGAATGGCTCGCGAAGCCCGCGATCGTGCGTTGAGCGGAGCCCGATGACGTCATGCTGATTTCCCTCGTCCTCGGTGGTTTCGTCGGCGCCGTACTCGGTCTGACCGGCGCCGGCGGCGGCATCCTCGCGGTGCCGGCGCTCGTCGTCGGCATGAGCTGGCCGATGCAGCAGGCCACGCCCGTCGCGCTCGTCGCGGTGGCCGGCAGCGCCGCCCTCGGCGCGCTCGAAGGTTTCCGCCGCGGGCTCGTGCGCTATCGCGCGGCACTGCTGATGGCCGTGGCCGGCGTGCCGCTGACCACGCTCGGCGTGCGGCTTGCGCACGTGCTGCCGCAGCGCCTGCTGCTCGCGTTGTTCGCGCTGACGATGCTGGTCGTTGCCGGCCGCCTGTTGTTGCAGTCGCTGCGGCACGCGCCGGTCGACGCGGAAGCGTCGCCGCTGTGCGTCGGCCGCATCAACCCCGATACCGGCCGGCTCGTGTGGTCCTGGCCCGTAGGCGTCGCGCTGGCATCGACCGGCGCGATGACGGGCCTGATGACGGGCTTGCTCGGCGTCGGCGGCGGCTTCGTGATCGTGCCGATGCTGCGCAAATTCACGAACGTGTCGATGCACGGCGTCGTCGCGACGTCGCTGATGGTGATCGCGCTCGTCGGCACCGGCGGCGTGTTCGCCACGCTCTTGTCCGGCACACGCGCGCCGCTCGACGTGACGCTGTGGTTCACCGTTGCGACCGCGCTCGGCATGGCCGCCGGCCGCGGCGCGTCGCGCCACCTCGCCGCGCGGCACGTGCAGGCCGGGTTCGCGGCCGTGCTCGTGTGCGTCGCGCTGGGGCTTTTGGCGAAGGCGGCGTTCGGCGCGTAAGGCGGCGCGCGACCGGGCGTGGGAATCGAACCCGCGTCCCGCCCGCGACGCCCCTCGTCCGTCGCAATCGCGTACTGACCGGCGCCGATCCACACGCAGCGCCACCAAACAAAACGCCCGGCCCGACTCGTCGTCGGCACCGGGCGTTTTTTTCACCGCAGCGATCGCAACCCGAACCTCAGGTCGCGAACCCCGCCATCCGCTTGCGTTCCTGGCGCAGCATCACGAAGTTCGCGATCACGACACCGGCCGTCACCGCGACGATGAACAGCGTCGCGAGCGCGTTCATCTCCGGGTTCAGCCCCAGCCGCACGCGCGAGAACACCACCAGCGGCAGCGTCGTCGAGCCGGGGCCCGACAGGAA